>NZ_CP159981.1:1800000-2100000 GCF_041380365.1 Buchananella sp. 14KM1171
CGCGACCAGGGTGAATTCGTAGGCGTTTACGAACGAGAATGCGGCATTGAGGTCGTCAGTGAATATCATGCAGTCGAATGGGGAGATGTCGAATGAAAGTGTTTTCAAGCTTTCCTCGTTGGGTATAATCCTCCAACAATCTGGATCCGTGGGTCGGGGCATTCCGCCATATTCGACATCTTCGGAGATTGCCCACCAGGTTGCCCCGGGGTTGATGATGTTGCAGGCGCGGATAATGGCCGGGTAATATTCGGGATGGAGCGAATATTCGTTCTCCTGAAAGATTACAGTAGCGTCCGTTTCTCTAAGCCATTCGGGCCTCAGATGCATGCTGTCCAGGAAAATTGTGTCGCGCATTGCGCGGGCGTGACCAATGAGTGCGGGATCGGTGATTCGGTTCAGCATGGTCGGCTCCGATCGGGTTCGGTTGTGTCAATCCTTTGCCTCGCCTAGTGAGGAAGTCCGGGCGGGAACTAGGCGTTGCCCAGCCTCATCTGTGACATGGGAACGGCATAGGTGGCGCGAATTGTCTCTGCAGCCTTGGGAAATCCAAGTTCTAATTCTTGTTGTACGCAGTAGTCGATATATTCGGAAATGTCCTTCAATGCGGTTGCGTATGACCCTGCGTAGGCGTCGATGAATCTGCGTGGTCCTGCGACCAGAGTGAATTCGTAGGCGTTTACAAACGAGAATGCGGCATTGAGGTCATCGGTGAATATCATGCAGTCGAACGGGAAGATGTTAAGCGAGAGTGAATCCAGGCTTTCTTCGGTAGGGGTAATCCTCCAACATTTTGGGGACGTGGGTTGGTGCCTGCCCTCAGGGGTGAAGTCGTGGGAGATGGCCCACCAGGTGACGCCTGGGCTGATGGTGTTGCAGGCGCGGATGATGGCCGGGAAATAGTCTGGATGGAGCGAAGACTCGTTCTCCTGGGCGATCACTGTGGCATCCGTCTCTTCCACCCATTTGGGGTTCAGGTGTTGGCTGTCGGTGAAGATGTGGTCGCGCAGTGCGCGAGCGTGATTAATGGTGTCTCGGTCCAATATTGTTGTTAGCATTATGGGTACCTGAACTTGATTTTTCTCTTAGTCGCGTATTGTATTTCTAGGGTTGCGTTTCCTTGGGTGCTGACTTGCCTGAGGTTGATTGTTGGCCCATTGGATATGTTGCAGATCTGCACTGCTGGGCCTTTGCTTATATCTATGGTCGTTTGGTGTCCGCGGGTTAGCTCTGTGAAATCCATTTCCGCTTGCCTGAGGCCGCCTTCTCGAAGAATAAGCTCCCGGCTCCTCGGTGCCGGGGTCGTAGTCTTCGGCCAGTTCTTGGTAGAACGCTCTCCTTTGCCTGGCCTCGGCAAGATCGTCTTGCGCGTTCCGGGCGGCATACAGTGCGGTCAATGATTGGGACTGAGCGAGGTCTAGAGCGCTGGCGTATGCCTCCAGTGCCTCGCCCGCGCCGCGGTAGCGGCCTTCGACCTGCCAGATGCCGTCCACCAGTTCGTCGCGCTGCTCCAGTAGTGCCGTGACTGATTGGGCACGGGTGGAGGCCCCAGCCTCCAGCGCACGCAAGGATTGGGCGCTCTGCTTGATCCGGTCAGCTACCTCGATGTAGTTCCTACCGCCTTGGCGGACAACGGCTGGGTCGCCCGGGACCGGGTCCCGCTCCCAACCCACCGCAGACCAATCACTCGGACGCTCTGACACGCACACCTCCTCGTGGTTCCATCGAGTTTCAATTAGAGCCTTCCCCGCTTGAACGGGGCAACCAGCCACCCCGCCGTGTGGAACCTGCGGAAACGCCAGGACGACTCACGCCTGTCGCTGCCGTCTTTTCCGAGCCGGTGCCGCCACGGTGCCGCCCCGCCGGTCGGCGCCTTTGTGCGACGTCGCTGCTTCGCTGCACCGGGGTGCTCTGCGCTAGTGCACGGTGCGCGCCTGCCGGATCAGGGTCCGTGGCGGCGCCACCAGCGCCCCCGCCGCGCGGCAGCGGGCGGACAGTGCCTTGTCCGCCGTCAGCACCACCACGTGGCGGCCCGGGGTGGCGGCCTCGTTTGCGGCGTGGGCGGCGATAGCGTCGTCCCCCTCGCCTGCCGCCAACTCCACCCGCAGATTTGCGCCGTAGGGCGAAGTCACCTCGCCGGGGAAGCCGGCAGGGCGTGCCTTGCCCTCCAACACCACCAGGATGTCCGGGTACCAATGCGCGCCGGGCAGCGAAAGCTCTTGGGCGGAGAACCCGTTCGAAAGTGCCCGCGCGCAATCCTCCAGCAGGCGGGCGGCCGCGCCGGCGCGGTCCTTCCACCAGCCGTCCGGGCGGGAACCGACCACGTTCGCCGCGTCCACGATCACCAGCGGCCGCACCACCATCGCCGCCAGCTCTCCGGCCACCTCCGCCAGCTGCGGCAGCACCAGCCCATCCTCCTGGCCCGGGCAGACGAACTCCACCACCTCCGACTCCCAGTCCTGGGCACCGATCGAGTCGACCGCCTGCGCGCGGCTCAACTCCGCCACGACAGTGGTGTAGGACCACGTTTGGTGGGCCGGCCCCGGGTGGGTGAGGCGGCGCCAGCCCCACACGCGCACCGCGTCGGGGGCCAGTCCCGTCTCTTCCGCCGCCTCTCGCAGCGCCGCGCTCACGGCGCTCTCGCCGTAGTCGCGCGCCCCGCCGGGCAGCCCCCACATGCGGCCCAGGTGCGTGCCAGGCGCGCGCAGCTGGCCCAGGTACTCGTGGGGCAGGGCGCTCCCAGCAGGCTCCGCGCGCTCCACGCTCGCCGCAGAGCCCGGGCCCGCCTCAGCCTCCTGCCCAGGCGCCTCGCGCCACAGGTAGAGCCCTGCGGCCCCCAGCAGCCCCCAGTGCCGCTTGCCGCACGCGCATTCCAGCCAGCCGTCTGCCCCGCGTTTCACCACGTAGCCAGCCTAGCCAGTTAGGCCGCCGGCGCGCCGGGGCTCGGAGCGCCTAAAAATCGCTTAGCCCTCCACCTCGCAGATCACCGCGCCCGCGCTGAGCTGGTCACCCACCTTGACGGTCAGCTCGCTGACTACTCCGGTGCGCGGCGCCTTGATGGGTTGCTCCATCTTCATCGCTTCGATGACCACCAGCACCTGGCCCTCCTGGACCTCGGCGCCGTTTGCCACCTCGACTCCGATCACGGTCGCCTGCATGGGGCAGGTGACGGCGCCGGGGGAGGCCGGTCCGCGCCTGGAGCCGCGCGAGGGACGCGCCGTGCGCGTCTTGACAGGGCCGGTGGCGGCCGGGCGGGGGGAGAGCAGCGCGGCCGGCAGGATGACCTCTAGGCGCTTGCCGCCCACCTCCACCACCACGCGCTCGGTGGGGGCGTCGTCCTCCACTCCCGCGCTCGCCTCGGTGTCTGAGAGGGAGTCCATCAGGTTCAGGTTGCCCGCGTCGATCCAGGTTGTGTCCACCTCCAGCCCCTCGGTGCCCACGAAGGCCGGGTGCTCCAGGATGGCGCGGTGGAAGGAGAGCGTGGTGGAAAGGCCGGTCACGCTCATCTCGCCAACCGCGCGGCGGGCGCGGGCCAGGCAGGACTGGCGGTCGTGGCCCCACACGATCACCTTGGCCACCAGGGAGTCGAACATGCCGGAGAGCTCGTCGCCCTGCGCGATGCCTGCGTCCACGCGCACGCCCGGGCCGCCGGGCCAGACGATCTCGGTGGCGCGCCCCGGGGTGGGTAGGAAGCCGCGCGCCGGGTCCTCTGCGTTGATGCGCATCTCGATGGAGTGGCCGCGCACCTCCGCCCGCTCGTAGCCCAGCTTCTCCCCGGCGGCCAGGCGGATCTGCTCGCGCACCAGGTCGATGCCGGTGACCTCCTCGGAGACTGGGTGCTCCACCTGCAGGCGCGTGTTGACCTCCAGGAAGCTGACCAGCCCGTCGGCGGCCACCAGGAACTCGCACGTCCCGGCCCCCACGTAGCCGGCGTGGCGCAGGATGGCGCGGGAGGACTCGTAGATCACGCGCTCCTGTTCCTCGGTGAGGAACGGGGCGGGGGCCTCCTCCAGTAGCTTCTGGTGGCGGCGCTGCAGCGAGCAGTCGCGGGTGGAGACCACGGCCACGTTGCCGTAGGCGTCGGCCAGGCACTGGGTCTCCACGTGGCGGGGCCGCTCCAGGTAGCGCTCCACGAAGCACTCGCCGCGCCCGAACGCGCCGATGGCCTCGCGGGAGGCGGACTCGAATGCCTCCACCACCTCCTCGCGCTTGCGGGCCACGCGCAGGCCGCGCCCGCCCCCACCGAAGGCCGCCTTGATGGCCACGGGCAGGCCGTGCTGGTCCACGAAGTCCAGCACCTCCTGGCCGTCAGCCACCGGGCCGGGGGTGCCGGGGGCCAGCGGGGCGCCCACCTCCGCCGCGATGCGGCGGGCGGTGACCTTGTCTCCCAGTGCCTCGATCGCCTCCGGCGGCGGGCCGATCCAGGTCAGCCCGGCCGCGATGACGGCGCGCGCGAAGTCCGCGTTCTCCGCCAGGAAGCCGTAGCCGGGGTGGACGGCCTGGGCACCGGAGCGCTCGGCCACCTCCAGGATGGCGGGGATGTTCAGGTAGGTGTCTGCCGCCCTGGCCCCGGGCAGGGCGTAGGCCTCGTCCACCACGCGGGTGTGGAGGGCATCGCGGTCGCCGGAGGCGTACACGCCGATGGAGCGGATACCGGAGTCCTTGCAGGCGCGCGCGACGCGCACCGCGATTTCGCCACGGTTGGCGATGAGGACGGAGGTGGGCAGCACAGTCATGGGCTCAACCTAACCGGCCTTTGGAGGATAGGCACAACCTTCGCGGCGTGGTGCCCGGCGATTCTCGTGCGACTACAACGATTCTTCCGGCTGACGCAAGGACTTCCACAAAGCGGGCCAGCCCACGCCTACCTCGAGCAGGAGCAGGCGCAGCAGCGGCAGGGAAATGCCCACCACGCCGTGGTGATCGCCCTCGATTCCGGTCACGAACGGGCCGCCCAGCCCGTCGATCGTGAACGCCCCGGCCACGTGCAGCGGCTCGCCGCTATCCACGTACGCCTCGATCTCAGCCTCGGTGAGTGTGGCGAAGTGGACGGTGGTAGCCGACGTCCCGCCCGCGCCCCTCACGGGTGCGCCGCCCTCCGTGGCGGCGGGTCCGGTCAGGCCGGTGGGGTAGAAGTGGACGCTGTGCCCGGTGTGGAGTACCCCGCTGCCGCCGGAGAGGGCGCGCAGGCGCGCGCGGGCATCGCTCGCGTCTGCGGGCTTTCCCACGACCTTCCCGCCGATTTCCAGCATGGAGTCGCAGCCGACCACGATGGTGGGAGCCGCGAGGTCCAGGCCCGCAGGCGCGCCCGGCACCGGCGCGGAGCCCGCCCGGTCTACGCCGTCCGCCCGCAGGCGGGCGAGCACGTCGGCGGCCTTGGCCTCTGCCAGGGCCTGCACCTGCACGCCCGGCCCGGCGGCCGGCTGCTCGGCCAGCAGCCGGGCGAGCACCGCGTCCTCGTCCACGTCGCTGACGCGCACCAGCGGCGCCACCCCGGCGCCGCGCAGCGTGGCCAGCCGCGCCGGGGAGGCGGAGGCCAGCACGAACTGCACCGGCTCCTCCCACAGCCCGGCGGGCGGGGGCAACAGGCTCACTGCAGAGCCTCGCGCAGCACGTCCAGCCCCACCCCGCCCAGGGCGAGCGCCCGGGAGTGGAAGCCCTTCAGATCAAAGCCGGCGCCTTCGCGCTGCTGGCACTGCTCGCGCAGCTCCAGCCACAGGCGCTCGCCGAGCTTGTAGGACGGCGCCTGCCCCGGGAAGCCCAGGTAGCGGTCCAGTTCGAAGCGCAAGAAGGCGTCCGCCATCGCCACGTTGTGGCGCAGGAAGGCCCACGCCACGTCCGCGTCCCACACCTTGCCCACGCCGCCCGGCATGAGCCCGGCCTTCTCCAGGCTCGGGTCCACGTCCAGGCCCAGGTGGACGCCGGTGTCCAGCACCACGCGGGCGGCGCGCAGCCGCTGGGAGTCCAGCATGCCGAAGTAGTCGCCCGGGTCGGACAGGAAGCCGAGCTCCTCCATGAGCCGCTCGGCGTAGAGCGCCCAGCCCTCGCCGTGCCCGGAGACCCAGCAGACCAGGCGGCGCCAGCTGTTGAGCTGGTCGCCCAGCGCCACGGCGGTGCCGAGCTGGAGGTGGTGACCGGGTACGCCCTCGTGGTAGACCGTGGTCTTCTCCTGCCACGTCACGAAGGTCTCCTCACCCGGGGGAACGGACCACCACATGGCACCCGGGCGGGAGAAGTCCGCCGACGGCGGCGTGTAGTAGATCCCGCCCGTCCCGGAGGCCGCGATGCGGCACTCCAGGCGGTGCAGCTGCTCGGGAATGTCAAAGTGCGTCCCGTTCAGGGCCGCGATGGAGGCGTCGGAGACCTGCTGCATCCACTCCTGCAACGCCTTGGTGCCGTGCAGCTGGCGCGCCGGGTCGTTGTTTAGACGCTCGATGGTCTGCGCCACGCTGGCGCCCGGGAACAGCAACCGGGCCACCCGCTGCTGCTCGGCGTCGATGCGGGCCAGCTCCTCGATGCCCCACGCGTGGGCCTCGCGGGCGTCCACGTCCGCGCCCAGGAAGGTGCGCAGCGCCAACCGGTAGGCCTCCTCACCAACCCCGTCGCGCTCGCGCGCGGCCGGCAACAAGTCGGCAAGATCTGCGGCCAGCTGGGCGAAGCCGCCCCGCGCCACCTCGATCCCGTCCAGCAGCTCCTGAGCAGCCGCCCCCTCCAGCCTGCCGGCCAGCGGCTCCAGCGCCTTGAACGACGACGCCTCGCCGGCCGCCTCCTGGGCCTGCTTGATGCACTTTTCCACCTGCCGGCGAGCGCAAAGCGTCCCGGCAGCCGCGCGCTCGCGCAGCGCCTCGGTGTAGGTGGCCAGGGCGGCGGGCACACCGTGCAGGCGCCGGGCGATCACCGCGGCGTCGTCGGCGCTCTCCTGCGGCATCACCTCAAAAACGTCCCGGATCGACTGCAGCGGGCTGTTCAGCACGTTCAGGTCGCCGTGGGCCCAGCCGGCCGCGTGGCGGTCCAGGTCCACGCCCAGGCGCTCGCGCATGGCGGCAACCGTCACGCGGTCCACGTCGTCCACCGGCTCCACCCCATCCAGGCGCGCCAGGGCCTGTCGGGCCAGGTCGGCGAGCGCCTGCTGGCCGGCGGGGGAGAAGTCGTCCCACTGGTCGTCGTACCCGGGCAAGCCGATCTCGGTGGCCAAGGTGGGGGAGAGGGGCAGGAGCGAGGCGAGGTAGTCCTCTGCGATCGCGTCGATGGCGGTGGCGGGGCGCGGTGAAGTCATGCCCCTAACGATATGCCCTGCCACCAACATCCCAGGTAGGCGCGGTGAGCCGCCGAAATTCGCCGCGCGCCCACCAGCCCCGTCAGCGGTCGGTCAACCGCCAACCCCGCGCGCCGGTCAGTCCACCCGCCCCGCGAGTGACGCGGTCCCGGTCGCTCCACGCCGACGGGCGCACCGAGGCGTCCGCCGGTGGAGCGTCGTCCACCGCCGCCTGCAAGGCCGTGATGGAGGCGACCACCGCCGCCAGCTCCGCCTCGCTCGGCGCCCCACGCACCACCCGCAGCGCGTTCACAGCGGAATGTTCCCGTGCCGGCGCACCGGGGAGGCCACGCGCTTGGTCTCCAGCGCCCGCAGCGCCGCCACCAGCTGGGCGCGCGTCTGGCTCGGCTTGATCACCGCGTCCACGAACCCACGCCGGGCAGCCTCCCACGGGGAAACCAGCTTCTCCTCGTAGGCCTCGATCAGCTCGGAGCGGCGGGCGGCAGCGTCGTCGGCAGAAAACGAAGCCAACTCGCGGCGGTGCAGGATGTTCACCGCACCGGAGGCCCCCATCACCGCCACCTGCGCCGTGGGCCAAGCCAGGTTGATGTCAGCCCCCAGCTTCTTAGACCCCATCACGATGTAGGCGCCACCGTAGGCCTTGCGCGTGATCGTGGTGATGAGCGGAACGGTGGCCTCCGCGTAGGCGTAGATCAGCTTCGCGCCACGGCGAATGATGCCGTCCCACTCCTGGGAGGTGCCCGGCAGGAAGCCCGGCACGTCAACGAAGGTCAGCACCGGCAGGTTGAACGCGTCGCACAGGCGCACAAAGCGCGCCGCCTTCTCAGAAGCCGCGATGTCCAGCGCGCCGGCCATCACCATCGGCTGGTTGGCCACGATGCCCACGCTGCGGCCGTCCACGCGCGCGAAAGCCGTGATCACGTTGCCCGCGTAGGCCGGCATTACCTCCAGGAAGGAGCCGCCGTCCGCGATCGCCTCCAGCACCTCGGTCATGTCGTAGGGCTGGTTGGAGGAGGCCGGCACCAGGCTGTCCAAGTCCACCTCGCCCGGCTCCTCCGGCTGAGTCAGCGGCGGCTCGCTCAGCGTGTTCTCCGGCAGGTAGGACAGCAGCTCGCGCACGTACTCGAAGGCGTCGTCCTCGTCGTGGGCGGCGTAGTGGGCCACGCCGCTGCGTTGGGCGTGGGCGCGTGCCCCGCCCAGCTCCTCCAGACCCACGTCCTCGCCGGTGACCGCCCGGATCACCTCCGGGCCAGTGATGAACATCTGGGAGGTGCCCTCCACCATCACCGTGAAGTCCGTCAGCGCCGGGGAGTAGACCGCCCCGCCCGCGCACGGCCCCAGGATCACCGAGATCTGCGGGATCACGCCGGAGGCCGCCACGTTGCGACGGAAGATCTCCGCGAACTGCGTCAGGGCGCCGATTCCCTCCTGGATGCGGGCGCCACCGCCGTCGTTCAGGCCGATCATCGGCACGCCCGTGCGCACCGCCAGGTCCATCACCTTGGTGATCTTCTGCCCGTGCGCCTCGCCCAGCGAGCCGCCAAACGCCGTGAAGTCCTGCGAATAGACGCACACCCTGCGCCCGTCGATCGTGCCGTAGCCCGTGATCACGCCGTCGCCCGGCAGGGTCTTGGCGTCCATGCCGAAGTCGTGGCAGTTGTGCTCCACGAACGCGTCCAGCTCCACAAAGCTGCCCTCGTCCAGCAGGGCCTCGACGCGCTCGCGGGCGCTGCGGCGGCCCTTGGCGTGCTGCTTGGTGGCCGCGCTGCGCTCGTGGGCGGCGATGGCGGCGGCGCGCGCGTCCAGCTGCTGCGCCGGGGAGAGGTGGGTTCCTTCAGTCACCCGTCCACCGTAACCGGCCCGGCGCCTAATTTCAGTAATGACGACGTTGCCTCCTGCCGCGCCGCCTTTGGAGCTTTCCTCTAAAGCGGCCCGGGGGACGACGCTCCGCCCGCCGCCCCCAGGCGCCGGCACGAAATGTTGGTGGTCGTGCATATGGTGGAGGCATGAGCGAACCGGTGCTGGTGGAGGTAGAGGAATGCGCATCCACGCAGGAGCTTGCCCTGGCGCTCTACCGTGCCGGGCACCTGCCCCTGTGGGGCGGGGTGCTGACCCGCAGGCAGAGCGCGGGCAGGGGCAGGCGCGGGCGGCAGTGGGCGCTGGCGCCGGGCAGCCTGGCCCTGACGGTGGTGTTGCCCGCACCTTGTGCCGCCTCGGGGCAGTGGCCAGGAACGGGCGGGGAGCCTGGGCTGGTGCCGCTGCGCGTGGCCCTGGCGGTGCTGGATGCCTGCGGCTGTGAGGCGCTGGAGTTGAAGTGGCCCAACGACATCGTGGTGACGCTGCCCGTCCTCAGCGACGCCGAATCGCTGCCGGGCGGGGGCGCGCCTCGGGAACGCGAGGCGGGCCATGGGCTAGTTGGGCACCTGCCCGGGTGGGGCGCGCTGCGCAAGCTGGGCGGCATCCTCTGCGAGGTGAACCAGGCGCCCGCCGGAAGCGGCGCCGGGGATGCGCTGGCCGGCGGCGCCGGGGGCGCCGGCGCCGGGCCGGGCGGCGAGGTTGAGGATGGGACTGGTGGCGCCGGGACCGGGCCAGGGGCAGCAGGAGACGTGGTGCTGGCGGGAATCGGGATAAACCTGGCCCCGTTTGCGCCCCAGGCCCCGCAGGGCGGTGGTGCCCCGCCCGGGCAGGAGGCTGGCGGGGAGGGAAGCGAGCAGGGAGCCCCGGCCGCCTGGGCTATGAGTGCCGCCGGGGCGGCGCGCGCGCTGGGTGACCACCAGCTGGAACGGCTCTCCCGGCAGGAGCCGGCCGAGCTGGCCAGGCGCATCCTGCATCACCTGCCCGCAACTCTCGCGCTGCCGGCCCGCGAGGTGCGCGAACGCTACCAAGACAGGTGCGCCACCGTCGGGCACCGGGTGCAGGTGACCCTGGCGGCCTCCGGCGAGCCGGGCCCGGCCGACCTGGCCGGCACCGCCACCGGCATCGCCGAGAGCGGCGCCCTGCTGGTGGCGACGCGAGACGGGCTAAAGGAGGTGGTGGCGGGCGACGTCTCGGTGCGGTGCGGCTGAGCGTCGTGCATCCACGGCCACCCGCAGGGCGGTAGGGGCGGCAGAAGGTGACGGGAATCGCCCTGTAGGAGTAGCGTAGGGCTAGTGAATAGTGAGGCAGGCAACAGCGCGGCGATGAGTGGGGTGACCCCTCAGCTGCCTGAGCCTCAGCCGCACCGGTGCTCCTGCGCCAATTCCGGCGCCGGATCGAACCCGGAGCAGGGCGCTCCGGGCAAGCAGCCCGCCCTCACCATCGAGCGCTACGCCCAAAAGCTAGTGGGCGAGACCCCGCTGACCATGTCGGAGTTCGCCCGGGCGGCGGGTGCCACCCGGGAGCAGGCCGAGGAGTTCTGGCGCGGGATCGGGCAGGTGGTCTCCCACACCGAAACCCCCCAGTTCGGTCTCCAGGACGTCCACGCGCTTCGCACCTACCGCTCCCTGATCTCCACGGGCAAAGTGGATGCCGAGACCGCCCGCACGCTACTGCGCGCTTCACAGACCACCGACCGGTTGGCGCTCTGGCAGGTAGAGGCCTACGTGGACGACGTCATTCGGCGCGAAGGACTGGACGACACCACCGCCAGGATCGTCGCCCTGGACCGGCTCGAGGACTTCCTGGCCGCGTTCGAGGAACAACTGGTCTACACCTGGCGCCGCCAGATGCTCGCCCTGCTCACCCGCATGGACGCCGACTACGCCCAGGCAGGCCTGGCGGAGGCCGACGAAATGTCCTACCCGCTGCAGCGCACCCTCGGGTTCGTGGACATGGCCGGCTTCTCCCGCCACTCTGCGCGCATCGGCTCCGCCGCCCTAGCCGAGCTGATCTCCAAGTTCGAGGGAGTGGTAAGAGACGTCATCTCCGAACTGGGCGGGCGCGTGGTCAAGACGATCGGGGACGCCGTCCTCTTCATCGCCGACGACCTGCAGACCGGCACCGAGGTGGCAGTCACCCTCGCCGAGCGCCTGGCCGCCACCCCGAACCTGCTGCCCGTGCGTGCCTCCGTGGTGGAAGGCGGGGTGGTCTCCCGGTTCGGCGACGTCTTTGGGCCCACCGTCAACCTGGCCTCCCGTCTGGTCAACGAGTCCCAGCCCGGCCAGCTGCTCACCGACTCCGGCACAGCGGCTGCCATCGCAACCAAATGCGCCCCCGGGAGTTACCGGTTGGACCAGATCGGGGAGGTCGATCTGCGCGGAATCGGGCCCACCGTGCTAGTCGATCTCAAGCGCGGCTAAAGGGGCCGCACCCAATAGGGCTAAAGTCCATATCGCGGCCGCCCTTTGGGAGCGCTTTGTCAACCTTTGGCGTAAGCTGACCGCGTGACTACCGTACTCCTGGTTGAAGACGACCCCGCTATTGCCGAGCCCCTTGCCCGCGCGCTGGGCCGAGAGGGGTATGAGGTTCGCCCCCACGGAACTGGCCGTGGAGCGATCGAGAACTCCGCCGGTGTTGACCTGGTGGTTTTGGACCTGGGACTGCCGGACATGGACGGCCTGGACGTGGCGCGCCACCTGCGCTCCCAGGGATCCACGGTGCCGATCCTGATTCTCACCGCCCGCACCGACGAAGTGGACATGGTGGTGGGCCTGGACGCGGGCGCCGACGACTACGTCACCAAGCCCTTCCGCCTGGCGGAGCTCCTGGCCCGCGTCCGGGCGCTGCTGCGCCGCGTGGGCGGGGACATCACCGACGAGGACGAACTGAAGGCCCAGGACGTCCGCGTCGACGTGGCCGCACACCGCGCCTTCCAGGGCAACCGCGAGCTGCACCTGACCGCCAAGGAGTTCGAGCTCCTGCGGGTCCTGGTGCGTGACGCCGGTGCCGTCATCGAGCGCGACGAGATCATGCGCGAGGTGTGGGGCTCCGACCCGACCGGCTCCACCAAGACCCTGGACATGCACGTCTCCTGGCTGCGCCGCAAGCTGGGCGACGACGCCGCCAACCCCCACTACATCACCACGGTGCGCGGACTGGGCTTCCGGTTCGAAACCTCCGGCCGCGTGAACTGAGGTGCGGCGCCGCGCGATCCGCATGACCGTCACCGCGGTCCTGGTGGCGGTGCTGATCCTGGGGATCCCTGCGGCCGTGCTCGGCGTGATGCAGTCCTGGCGCAGCGAGATCGCTGAGCTCGACGTGCGCGTGGAGAGCCTGGCGCTGGTGGTGTCTCGCTCCATCGACGCGGGCCGGGACGTGGACCCGGAGATGCTCGACCTGAGGGCGGGCGGCGAGACCACCACGCTGGCGGAGTCCTACGTGCTCATGCCCAGCGGGTATCGCGTCGAGTCGACCGTGCGCATCGACGCGCCCCTGATCACCCGCACCCACCGCACCCCCAACGGGGCGACCGTGGGCATGTCCATCGCCGCCACCTCCCCCCTTCCCGGGGCGCTGAAGGTGATCGGCCTGGTGGGGCTGGGAATCGCCACCGCCTTCGTGGTTGGGCTGGCGGTGGCGTTGCGGCAGGCCCGCAAGATATCCGCCCCCCTCATCTACCTGGCCGCAGAGGCCGAACAGATCGGCTCCGGCCAGGTCCGCCCTCAGCTGCGCACATCCGGCATCGAGGAGATCGACCTGGTCCAGGCCGAGCTGGTGCGTTCCGCCGAGCGCGTGGCCGGCCGAATCGCTGCCGAACGCCAGTTCGCTGCGGACGCCTCCCACCAACTGCGCACCCCCCTGACTGCCCTGTCGATGCGGCTAGAGGAGATCGAGCTGGTCTCCACCGAGCCCGAGGTGCAGGAGGAGGCCAGGCTCTGCCTGGAACAGGTAGAGCGCCTCACCGGCGTGGTCAGCGAGCTGCTGGCCACCTCGCGGCAGAAGGCCGGCGGCACCACCGAGGCCATCCACCTCAGCGACGTGTTCGAGCAGCAGGAACGGGAGTGGGGCGGGCCCTTCGCGGCCGCCGGCCGGGAGTTGAAGTTCTCCGACGAGCTGGCACTGCCCGTGCTCGCCTCCCCGGGCACGATCGGCCAGGCCATCGCCACCCTGGTGGAAAACTCGTTGAAGTACGGCGCGGGCACCACCACCGTCTCCACCCGCCGGGCCTCCTCCCAGCGCGGCCTCTACATCGACGTCACCGACGAGGGGCAGGGCGTGGCCGACGACGAGGCCGACCGCATCTTCGACAAGCACGTCTCCTTCCGGGGCGGCACCGGCATCGGCCTGGCCGTGGCCCGAGACCTGATCGCCGCAGACGGCGGGCGACTGGAGCTAAGCCAGCGCCGCCCTCCCGTCTTCTCCGTCTACCTCAACACCGTGCCCAAGGCCCTGGACCCCGACGTCGTCATGCCGCGCGGCGCCCTGGTCTCGGTGGCGCGCAGACGGCGCCGATAGGAAGCTGGGCGCGGGCGGAACGTCGTCCCTGCCCAAATCCCCCAACTGGGGGCGGCCTGGCGTGTTGGCGGAAAACGAGCGGAACGTCGTCCCCGCCTAGAGCGCCGCTAGGGGCGGCAAGCCCACGTCACTCGCCGGCCAGGGCCCGCTTGCGCTCCTGCGCGGACTTCGACGGGGCAAACACGATGAACTTGTAGGCCAGGAAGCGGAAAATCATGCCCAGCACCAGGCCGACGCCGTTACCGGAAATGTTGTCCGCCAGCGTCGAGGTGTAACCCAGCACGTAGCGGCTGATGTAGAGACACGCAGCCGCGATCCCGATGCCGATGATGTTGATGATCGCGAACTCCATGAATTCGCGGAACTTGTTCTTCGTGGTCTTCTGCGCAGAGAACGTCCAGGCGGCGTTCAGGACCCACGACACCACGGTGGCCACGGCGGCGGAAAGAATCTTGGCGCGCACCGACTGGCCGATAAACGGCGAGAAGCTGAATTGCGACAGCAGGTTGAAAAGGCCGACGTCGACCACGAACGCGATACCACCCACGATGCCAAACTTGCCGACCTCAAAGAGTCGACGAGTCCACGTGGCGCGGCGCTGGGAGTCACTGTGCTGCTTCGCGGTGTTAGTCACCCGCGCAAGTCTAGGCCACCGAGCCGGGTAGGCTTCCACCATGCCTACTCTCGCCGTTATTGGAGGCGGGCAGCTCGCCCGCATGATGCACGCCCCGGCCACGGCGCTAGGCGTGAAACTGCAGGTCCTAGTCGAGGCCGCCGACGGGAGCGCCGGCAGGGCAATCCCCGATTCGATAGTCGGCATGCCGAAGGATGACGCTGCCGTTCAGGCCGTGTGTGCTGGCGCCGACGCCGTCACCTTCGAACACGAACACATCCCGCCCTCCCTGTTCGCGGCGGCCGGGGTGGAGGCCAGGCCCGCCCAGGAGGCGCTGCTATACGCCCGCAACAAGCTGGAGATGCGCAGGAAACTCACCGAGATCGGCGTGCCCTGCCCCCGGTGGGCGCAGGTGACCGGCCCGGCCGACTTCGAGCGCTTCTGGGCCAGCGTGGGCGGCGGCGAGGTGGTCGCCAAGACCGCCGTGGGCGGCTACGACGGCAAGGGCGTGGCCATCGTCTCCAGCTACGCCCAGATCGAGGCCTGGGTCAACGACCCCGCCTGCGGGGGAGTGCTGCTGGAGGAAAAGGTGGACTTCCAGCGCGAGCTGGCCGCCCTGGTGGCGCGGCGCCCCAGCGGCCAGTGCGTCGCTTGGCCCGTGGTGGAGACCCAGCAGGTGGGCGGCGTGTGCGACACCGTGATCGCGCCGGCCCCCGAGCTGAGCGAGGAGCTGGCGCAGCAGGGCGAGGAGATCGCCCGCCAGATCGCCACCGAGCTCGGAGTCACCGGAGTCCTGGCCGTGGAGATGTTCCAGGCCGGGCAGCGCCTGCTGGTCAACGAGCTCGCCATGCGCCCCCACAACTCCGGGCACTGGACCATCGACGGGTGCGCCACCAGCCAGTTCGAACAGCACATCCGCGCCACCCTGGACCTGCCGCTCGGGCCCACCGAGATGACCGCGCCGGTGAGCGTCATGGTCAACATTCTCGGCAGCGACGTGCCCGACCCGGCCAGCCACCTAGCGCAGGTGTGGGAGAGCTACCCGCAGGCCAAGGTCCACCTCTACGGCAAGGAAGTGCGCCCCGGCCGCAAGCTGGGGCACGTCAACGCGACCGGGAGCGACCTGGCGCAGGCGCTCCAGGCCGCGCGCGCGGCCGCAAACCTCATCATGGGAAGGAAGTAGCAATGGCCCAGGTAGGAATCGTCATGGGATCCGACTCCGACTGGAACGTCATGCGCGAGGCCGCGCTGGCGCTCACCGAGTTCGGGATCGACTTCGAGGCCGACGTCGTCAGCGCCCACCGCATGCCCACCGAGATGATCGCCTACGGGCAGCAGGCAGCCGCCCGGGGCCTGAAGGTCATCATCGCCGGGGCCGGCGGGGCGGCCCACCTGCCCGGCATGCTCGCCTCCGTCACCACCCTGCCCGTAATCGGCGTGCCCGTGCCCCTCAAGACCCTGGACGGCATGGACTCCCTGCTCTCCATCGTCCAGATGCCCGCCGGGGTACCGGTCGCCACCGTCTCGATTGGCGGAGCCCGCAACGCCGGCCTGCTGGCCGCGCGCATGCTGGGCGCCTTCGATGAGGGGATTGCGGGACGGATGGCCCAGTTCCAGGACGAACTGCGGGAAGTTGCCCACCGCAAGGGCGAGTCCCTGCGAGCGGAGGTAGCAGCCCTGCGCGGCTAGCAACTAGGCTTTCTCACATGAGCATCCTCGTCACTGGCGGCGCCGGATACATTGGCGCCCACGTTGTCCGTCTGTTGCTGGAGCGTGGCGAGGAGGTGATCGTCGTTGACGACCTCAGCTACGGCAAGGCCTCCCGCATCGGGAGCGCCAAGCTGGTGGAGCTGGACCTGGCCGCCCCGGAGGCACCCGGCGTGCTCGAGGGCGTGATGCGCGAGGGCGGCGTTACCGCCGTCATCCACTTCGCCGCCCGCAAGCAGGTGGGCGAGTCCGTCGCCAAGCCGACCTGGTACTACCAGCAGAACATCGGCGGCATGGCCAACCTGCTCGAGGCCATGGAGGCCGCAGAGGTCAAGCAGATGATCTTCTCCTCCTCCGCCGCCGTCTACGGCATGCCGCCGGTTGAGGTGGTCAGCGAGGACATCGTCAAGAGCCCCATCAACCCCTACGGCGAGACCAAGCTGATCGGCGAGTGGATGATGGCCAACTCCGAGCGCGCCTGGGGCCTGAACTGGGCCGGCCTGCGCTACTTCAACGTGGCCGGCTCCGGCTGGGACGACCTGGGCGACCCGGCCACCTTGAACCTGATCCCGATGGTGCTGGACCGCCTGGCCCAGGGGCAGAAGCCCAAGATCTTCGGCACCGACTACCCGACCCCGGACGGCACCTGCATCCGCGACTACATCCACGTGCTGGACCTGGCCAAGGCGCACATCGCGGCCCTCGACGCGCTGGGCGGCGAGGCTCCGCTGGAGCACCACGTTTTCAACGTGGGCACGGGCGCCGGTTCCTCCGTGCGTGAGGTTATCGACACGATCGGCGAGGTCTCCGGGCTGGACGTCACCCCGGAGATCTGCGAGCGCCGCGCCGGCGACCCGCCGCAGCTGATCGGCGACGCCGCGCGCATCGGCCAGGACCTGGGCTGGAAGGCCGAGCACGGCCTGACCGAGATCGTGGCCTCCGCGTGGTCCGCCTGGCAGGCCGGGGATCGCCGCATCGACGTCTAAGGGGGGCGTAGGCCCGGGGTGGGCCTGGGCGTTCTCGAGACCGCTGCTGTTGGGGGTGGTGGGGCAGTTGCCCCGCCACCCCCATGCTTGTCTGCGGGCGGGCCGCAGGGCCGGGCTACGCGGTGGGGCGCCTAGCGGCACCGCGTGACTGAGCACTTGGCGGGCGCGAATCTCGACGAAAGCATCTTGAACTCGACGAAGGCGGTCGAATCTAGACGTTCGCAGGGGTACTTACGTCGAGTTGAACGCGCGAACGTCGAGTTGAACGGGCGAACGTCGAGTTGAACGGGCGAACGTCTAGCCGAGCGCGGAGACTTCGGGCTGGCCGTCGGGGCCGGCCACCGCCCGCCGCCGCCCCGGCCTACTCGGCCTGGTTGAAGGACTGCGGGGTGAGCTTGCCGTCGCGCAGGTCCCGGAAGAAGGTGGTGGCGTAGCCCTCCTCCTCGAGCAGCACCACCCAGGCGCCGGAGTCGGTCACCCAGGCCGGGTCCGCGATCGGCGGGGCGCCCGTCAGGCCACCGGATTGGGTGTTCTTGAAGTCCAGGGCGAAGCGAGCCAGGTCCAGCGCGCCCATCTCCTCATCCACGGTGAGCGCGGCGGGAATCTGCTTGGCGATGTCCCACTGGTGGAACGGCGAGGCCAGGTCCGCAGACAGGGCCTGCTTGGAGATCGCGGCCAACAGCTGGCGCTGACGCAGCGCCCGGCCGATGTCCCCCTGGGGGTCGGCCTTGCGCATGCGCGCGAACGCCAGGGCCTGGCGCCCGTCCACGTGGTGGCAGCCGGCGCTCCACACCATTTCGCTCTCGGGGTCGTTGACGTCGGCGTCGTAGCAGAGGTCCACCCCGCCGATCGCGTCCACCACCCCGGCCAGGCCGCCCATGCCGATCTCCACGTAGTGGTCCACGGTCAGGCCGGACAGCGACTCCACGGTCGCCACGAGCGCGCGCGTGCCGCCGGCCGCGTAGGCGGCGTTGATGCGGTCCCAGCCCCAGTCGGGGATCTCCACGTAGGTGTCGCGGGGCAGGGAGGTCAGCGAGGTCTGTCCGTTCTCCGCCACGTGCAGCAGCATGAGGGAGTCGGTGCGCTTGCCCTCCGTGCCGTCCTGGAAGGTGTCCGCCCCGCGCTCGTCGGAGCCGGCCAGCAGGTAGGTGCGCCCGGGGGTGTCGGCAGCCCCGGTGAGCGCGGAGGTGCGGTTGAGCGAGCCGTTGACGCGGCCCAGCAGCAGCAGTACCCAGCCACCGGTGATCAGCGCGAACACCAGCAGGAACAGCAGCACCATGCGGCCAAAGCGCATGCGCGGGCGAGCCCCGGCGGCGCGAGGCGGTCTTGGCGGCTGCCCGCCGCCGAACGAGGAGCCTGCGCCAGCAGGCGAAGAGGCTTGAGCCGGGCCGCCGTAAGACCCGTGAGAGCCGCCGTGCTGTGCGCCGTACTGCGCCCCGCCCCCGTAGGAGGAGCCGCCGTACTGGCTGGTGGCACCGCCCCCGCCCGGCCAGGAGCCGTAGCCCGCGCGGGCAGCGCCGGAACCGGGTGCGTAGGACGGCGGCATGGCTGCCTGGGCGCCCTCTTGCGGGCGCGGGGGCCTGGCGCGCGAAGCCTGCCGCGCGGGGGAGACCGGGTAGACGGACGTGCCCTGTGGGCCGTAACCGTCCTGGCCGCCCTGCGGGCCGTAACCCGCGTTCGCGGCGGCCTCCTGGTGGCCGACGTTGCCGCCCTGGCCGCCCCGCGCGGTTGCGCCCGTGATGGAACGGCGGCGCGGCGGGATCGAGCGCGGCATGCCGGGGCGGGCCGCCTGCCCGGTGCCTGCGGAAGCAGGAGAGGCGGAAGAAGAAGCCCCCGCAGCGAGGAAGCCGGGCAGGCGCGCAGGCTGGGATGCGGGGGTGGATTGAGAGGAGGGCGCGGGCTGGCCGCCGCGCGGGTACTGCCCCGCCTGGGCGGGGCGAGCGCCCGGCCCGGGCTGGCCGCCAGACCCGGCGGCGCGGGGCGCCGCAGGCGGCACGCGCCGAGCCCCGCTCTGGGGCTGGCTCCCCTGCGCCGGGAAGCCCGCGCTCCCGGGCGCGTACTGGCCGGGGTTGGGCCGCCTGCGCGGGGGAAAGGACGGAGGATTACTCACCGGAGCCCTCCTCGGTAGTGCCCTCCTCGGCGCTGCCCTCGGGGCTGGCCGAGTCGTCCGGGGTCTGTGAAGCCCCCGCCAGACCGGTGGGCCACGGGGCGCCGGTGGCGGTGGTGCCACCCACGAAGTCGGGGATGGGCTGGTCGGCGCGGATCGCGTCCCACACCAGCTCGGCGTCGGCGGTGGGCACCACGCGCGCCCCGCCCGCCACCAGCTCCACCGGCAGCGTCACGAACCGGATCTTGTCTCGGTCCACCCCGGCCAGGGACTGCGCCAGCCCCGCCAGGCGGGTCAGCTCCCCGATCTCGGAGGAGGTCAGCGCCTCTAGGGAGGCGCCCAGGAAGTTGTAGAGCTTGGGCAGGTCGGTCAGCAGGTTGGAACTGAGCGCCTGCTCCGCGATCGCGCCGACCAGTTGCTGCTGGCGGCCGATGCGGGAGAGATCGGAGCCGTCCCCCAGCGCGTAGCGGGCCCGCGAGTAGCTGAGCGCCTGCGTGCCGTTCAGACGTTGGCAACCCGGCTCGATCGACAGGTCCGCGCGCTTGTCCCGCAGCCGTTCCGAGAAGCACATCGGGATCCCGCCCAGAGAGTCAACGATGGTGCGGAAGGAATCGAACTCGATCACCATCCACTCGTTGACCAGAACATCGGACATGTTCTCCACCGTGACCAGGGTGCAGGCGGCCGCCTCGGCAGGGTTGTTGTTCTGTCCACCGATGGCGAAGGCCGCGTTAAACTGCCCGTCCTGGGGGTCGGTGGAGGTGCCGTCGAAGAACTTGCACTTGGGAATCTCCACCAGCGTGTCACGCGGAATGGAGACCACCTCCACGCGGGAACGGTCTGCAGCGATGTGCATCAGCATCGTGGTGTCGCCACGCATGCCCACCACTTCCTCGGCGTCCGCCTGCTCTGCGGTGCGGTGATCCGAACCGATCACCAGGATGTTCAACCCCGTGCCCCGAAAAACGTCACCAGGGCCGTTTGGCTCCCCCTGCGGAGGGGAGAACGACGGGCGGTTCGGCTCCAAGAGGTCAGATATGTCCACGATCTCCGCGCGGTTGAGGTCGTTGAGCGCGAACAGCACGCCGGAGACAAGAAAGACCAGCACAGAGAAGAAGGCAGGGCCAAAAATCCGCCGCTTCCTGCGCTTGACGAGCGCGTGGCGAGACTCGTAACGCTTGCTCACTTATCCGTA
This sequence comes from Buchananella sp. 14KM1171, assembly GCF_041380365.1. Lineage (NCBI taxonomy): Bacteria > Bacillati > Actinomycetota > Actinomycetes > Actinomycetales > Actinomycetaceae > Buchananella > Buchananella felis. Next base: position 1,820,257 of record NZ_CP159981.1, read on the forward strand.
TCCTCCGATCCGACCTCGCCCATTGCAGCACCCTTTCCTGGCAGAGAGCTGGGCGCGGGCGCGCCGGAGGGAGGCGGACCGGAGACGGGCGCGGCATGGGGGCAGTCGGCGGCAGCGTCGTCCATCCCCGCCACGTCGGGGGGAAGCGGGCCGGCAATCAACCCAGCCTGCACCAGGCCCGCCTTGCCAGTCTTGGACTGCACGAAACGCGGCGAATCGCTCAACGCGATCTGGCGGGCCAGCTTCGTCAGCTGCCGCTCCAGCACCTGGGCGCGGCGGTACTGGTTAGCCAGGCTGGCCAGGAAGGCCACGATAAGCAGGTAGAGCAGCAGGTCGGTGCCGCGGCCCACGCCGGCCTTGTTGGCGATCAGCGAAAGGGTGCGCGGCCAGAAAATCGACACGAACGCACCGATGATGAACAAGACGATGCCGATGCGACGCAGGGCCTCGCTGCGCTGGGAGCGCGTGCGAATCACCTTCAACGAAATGAAGGTCAAGATGACTACCAGGATCGCCTTGATGATGATCTGTTGAGTGCCGTACATTGCGCCCCTCCCTAGGAAAACAGCAGTTCCACGAGGATGTTGATGCTGTTGAGCATCGACTGCCCCTTGGAGCGCGAATAGTCGGTGTAACGAATGTGAACCGGGACCTCAGCCCACGGCAGCTTGGAGTCCGCCAGCTGGTGCACGATCTCAGAGGCGTGCGCCATCCGGTTGTGCATCAGGTGCACCCGGCCGGCGGCCTCGTGGCTCAGCAGGCGCAGGCCGTTGTGGGAATCGGTCAGCTTCAGGCCCGTCTTGCGGTTGGACACGCGCGCCGTGGCCTGCAACACGATGGACTTCAGCCAGTTCGCCTCCACCTTCGTGCCGCGAAAACGCGAACCGAACACGATGTCCAGGTCGCCGTCGCGCGCAGTCTTGACCATGTGGAGGGCGTCCTCCACGCGGTGCTGGCCGTCGGCGTCGAAGGTGATGCAGTACTTGCCGTCCGTGCGCGTGTGGAAGAACTCCAGCCCCGTCTGCAGCGCCGCCCCCTGGCCCAGGTTGATCGGGTGGTAGATCACCACGGCGCCAGCCCGCTCGGCGATCTTGGCGGAGGCGTCCTTAGAGCCGTCGTCCACGCAGATGATGTTCGGGAAGACCTTGCGGGCCTCAGTGATGACGTCGCCAATGACCGCCGCCTCGTTGTAAAGCGGGATCAGTAGCCACGTATCGGTCACCGGAGTAGTCACGGACATGGAAACGAGTATCCCAGGCGAAGGCGGCAAGGCGCGCCACCAACGCGGGGTGTGCCTCGATACATCCCGCCATTGTGGTGGCTAGACTGTGCCCAGTAAACGGAAGGAACACCGTGGCCGAACCGCGAATTGTTGACAGCGCCGACGTCTCTCCCGCCGCCCAGATCGGGGAGGGATCCTCGATTTGGCACCTGGCGCAGGTCCGTGAGGATGCCCGCCTGGGCAAGAACTGCATCGTAGGCCGCGGCGCCTATATCGGCACCGGCGTGGAGATGGGCGACAACTGCAAGGTGCAGAACTACGCCCTGGTTTATGAGCCGGCCAAGCTGGGCCCGGGCGTGTTCATCGGCCCGGCGGTGGTGCTCACCAACGACCACTATCCGCGCGCGGTCAACGAGGACGGCTCCATCAAGTCGGCGCACGACTGGGAGCCGGTGGGCGTGACCATCGAGGAGGGCGCCGCCATCGGCGCCCGCGCGGTGTGCGTGGCCCCCGTGACGATCGGCGCGTGGGCCACCGTGGCCGCCGGCGCCGTGGTCACCAAGGACGTGGCGCCTTTCGCGCTCGTGGCGGGCGTTCCCGCCAAGCAGATCGGGTGGGTGGGGCACGCCGGTGCCCGCCTGACCCCCGTCGAGGGAGAGCCGGGTCGCTGGCTCTGCCCCGCCTCCGGCTCTGTCTACGAGGAGACCGGCTCCTCCATTCGAAAGGTCAAGTGAATGTCTATCGAGTTCATCCCGGCAGCTAAGCCCATCATCGGCGATGAGGAGCGCGCGGCCGTAGACGCGGTGCTGCGCTCCGGCATGGTGGCGCAGGGTCCGCAGGTAAAGGCCTTCGAGGAGGAGTTCTCTGCCCACTTCGTGCCCGGCCGCGAGTGCGTGGCGGTCAACTCCGGCACCTCCGGCCTGCACCTGGGCCTGCTGGCCGCCGGCATCGGCGCGGGCGACGAGGTGATTGTGCCCTCCTTCACCTTCGCCGCCACCGGCAACTCCGTGGCCCTGACGGGTGCCACCCCGGTGTTCGCGGACATCGAGCTGGACTACTTCTGCCTTGACCCCGACTCCGTGCGCGCGGCCATCACCCCGCGCACCAAGGCGATCATGCCGGTGCACTTGTACGGTCACCCCGCCAACATGGACGAGCTGCGCAAGATCGCCGAGGAGCACGGCCTGATGATCTTCGAGGACGCCGCCCAGGCGCACGGCGCCTCCCTGCACGGCACCCCGGTGGGTGCGTTCGGCACGTTCGCCATGTTCTCCCTCTACCCGACCAAGAACATGACCTCCGGCGAGGGCGGCATGGTCTCTTGCGTCGACGGCGAGGTGGCCCGCCGCGTGCGCCTGCTGCGCAACCAGGGCATGGAGCGCCAGTACGCCAACGAGCTGGTGGGCCTGAACAACCGCATGACTGACATCCACGCCGCCATCGGCCGCGTGCAGCTGACCAAGGTGGACGCCTGGACCAAGCAGCGCCAGGAGAACGCCGCGTTCCTGAACGCCAACCTGGAGGGGGTCGTTACCCCGCCGGTGGCCGATGGTGCAGTGCACGTCTACCACCAGTACACGATCCGCGTGGAGGCCGGTGCCGCCGAGCGCGACCGCATCGTTACCGCCCTGCGTGAGGAGCACCAGGTGGGCTCCGGGGTCTACTACCCGATCCCGAACCACCGCCTGGAGTCCCTGGCCCCCTACGCCCCGGGCCTGGAGCTGCCGGTGACCGAGCAGGCCGCCGCCCAGGTGATCTCGCTGCCGGTGCACCCCTCGCTGACGCAGGAGCACCTGGAGCGCATCGTCACGTCCGTGAACACGGTCGTTAAGGCTGGTGCGTGATGGCGATTCGCGTTGGCCTGATCGGCCTGGGCTCGATGGGGCGTCACCACGCCCGCGTCATCCGCGCCACCGAGGGCTTTGAGCTGGTGGCGGTTGCCGACGAGTTCGGCGACAAGTTCGGCGTGGCCGGTGACCTGGAGGTGCTTCCCAACGTGGAGGCGCTGATCGAGGCAGGGCTGGATGCCGCCATGGTGGCCGTGCCGACCATCTACCACGAGCCGGTGGCGTTGAAGCTGGCCGAGGCGGGCGTGCACACGATGGTGGAGAAGCCGATTGCGCACTCCGCTGAGGCGGGCCGCCGCGTGGCCGCCGCCTTCGCCGAGGCCGGCCTGGTGGGCGCCGTCGGTTACGTGGAGCGCTGCAACCCGGCGCTGCGGGAGATGCGCCGCCGTATCGCCGCGGGCGAGCTGGGGGAGCTCTACCAGATCACCACGCGCCGCCAGGGCCCTTTCCCGGCCCGCATCGCGGACGTGGGCGTGGTCAAGGACCTGGCCACCCACGACGTGGACCTGACCGCCTGGCTGGCCGGCTCGCGCTATGAGTCGATCAGCGCGCAGACGACCTTCCGCTCCGGCCGCGAGCACGAGGACATGGTGGTGGCCACCGGCCGCCTGGAGAGCGGCGTGATCGTCAACCACACCGTCAACTGGCTCTCCCCGCTGAAGGAGCGCATCACCGTGGCGATCGGTGAGCGCGGTGCCTTCGTGGCGGACACGGCCCTGGGGGACCTGACCTTCTACGCCAACGGCACGATCCGCACCGAGTGGGACCAGGTGGCCCAGTTCCGGGGGGTGACCGAGGGGGACGTGATCCGCTACGCCATCCCCAAGCGCGAGCCGCTGCTGGTGGAGCAGGAGGGCTTCCGCGACGCCATCAACGGCGACCCCAGCAACGTGGTCACGATGGCCGAGGCCGTGCACACCCTGGACGTGATCGACGCGATGGTGGCCTCCAACGGCGAGATGGTGAGGTTCTAGACGCCGGTCTGTGTGGGCCGGGGCCGCCGGCCCCGGCCCACACCCGCGTTTGGGAGCGATTAGGGTTAGTGGAATGAGCCAGTCTCCCCGCGTAGTCATCGCCTCCCGGATCTGGGCGCCCGAGCCCGCCGCCGCCGCCTTCCGCCTGTCCGCCCTGCGCCGCGCGCTGCTGGAGGCCGGGGCGAAGGTGCGCGTGCTGACCGCCGCCCGCCCGGCCAAGCTGGCCGGGGCCGAGTGCGACGAGCGCGGCGTGTCCCGCGCGCCCGTGCTGCGCGACAAGAACGGCTACATCCAGGGCTTCCTGCCCTACTTCAGCTTCGATCTGCCGCTGTTCTGGCGCCTGCTGTTCGCTAAGCGAGCGGACGTGGTGGTCAGTGAGCTGCCGCCCACCACCGGCTTCATGGTGCGCGCCGCCTGCAAGCTGCGGCGCATCCCCTACGTCTACTACGCGGCCGACCTGTGGGAGGAGGCCGCCCGCGCCGGCGGCTACCCGCCGATCGCGGAGAAGGTGATCGGCTGGGTGGAGCGCCGGGTGCTGGCCGGCGCGGCCCGCACCCTGGCCGTGGCCCCGCAGATCGCGCAGAGCGTCACCGAGCGCGGCGGCCACCCCGAGCTGGTGTGGAACGGCGTGGACACCGACCAGTTCACCCCCGACGGCCCGGTGGAGCAGTTTGACGCCCCCACCTTCCTCTACGCCGGCACGGCCGGGAACCTGCAGGGCGCGGTGATCTTTGCCAAGGCGTTTGCGCGCGTGCTGGAGCAGTTCCCCACCGCCCGCCTGGTGTTCTACGGGCAGGGCGAGGAGTTTCCCGCCATCCGCGCCGAGCTGGAGAAGCTGCCGGCACAGTCCTGGGAGATCAACGGGCACGTCAGCCCGGACCGAATCAGCGAGCTGATGCGCGGCGCCACGGCCGCCCTGGCCTCCATCGCGCCGGGCGACTACAGCTTCGCCATGCCCTCCAAGGCGTTTGCGGCCGGCGCCTGCGGTACGCGCGTGCTGCGGGTGGGGGAGAAGCACGAGGAGCGCTGGCCGGCCCACCTGCTGGGGCCCGTGGTGGAGTACGACGTTGCCGCCGTGGCCGCCGCGATGGTTGACCTGCTGAGCACCGCCGACGAGTGCAAGGCGCAGCGCGTGGCCTGGGTGCGTGAGAACGCCTCGCTGCGCTCCGTGGGCCGCCTGGCGGCCGCGAAGGTACTGGAAGTCGCCGCCCGCTAGCGGGGAGGCGCTGACGGAGAGCGGACGCGCCCCCGGCACGGGGCGGGGAGGGGACGACGTGAGCGACCAGGGCAGCGGCGCGCGGACGCCTGGGCCTGCCGACGGCACCGGTCAACTGCCGGGGCGCGGCGCGGAGCGGCGGCGCTCTTTCACGCTCGTTTCACGCATCTACGCCCCCGAGCCAGCGGCGGCCTGCCTGCGCCTGGCGGCGGTGGAGGCCGAGCTGAGCGCGCGCGGCCACCGGGTGCGCGTGCTCACCTCCCGCCCCCCGCGCTCAGACGCGGTCCCGGGGGCGGGCGCGGCGGCTGACCCTAGCGCGGCGTCTGGTCCGAGCGCGGCGGCGGGCCCTGCCGGAGTGCAGGGCATTGCCGGAGTGCAGGGCATTGCCGGAGTGCCGGGCCCTGCCGTGGTATCGGGCGCTGCCGTGGCGCCGGGCCGTGCCGTGGTATCGGGCCCTGCCCTGGCGCCGGGCCGTGCCGTGGCCCCCACCCCCGGCGCGGTGGAGGTGTCGCGGTGGCCGGTGCTGCGCGCCGCCGACGGGCAGCTGCGCGGCTACCTGCCCTACCTGTCCTTCGACCTGCCCCTGCTGGCGCGCGTGCTGAGCCGGCGCCGCCCGGGCGCCTTCCTGGTGGAGCCACCCCCCACCACCGGCGCCGTCATGCGCGTGCTGGCCGGCCTGCTGGGCCGCCCCTACGTCTGGTACGCCGCCGACGTGTGGTCCGACGCCGCCGCCACCGCCGGCGCCCCGCGTCCCGTGGTGGCCGTGGTGCGTGCCCTGGAGCGCTTCGCCCTGCGCGGCGCGGCCCACGTGGTGGCCGTGACCGGCGGGGTGGCGCAGCGGGTCACGCAGCTGGGCGCGCGGGCGGTCAGCGTGGTGCCCAACGGCGTGGACACCGCCATCTTCACCCCCCACCAGGACGGCCCGGGCCGGGCCGAGCTGGCGGCGGCCGGCGTGGTGGGCCCCTACCTGGTCTACGCCGGCACCGCCTCGGAATGGCAGGGCGCGGACGTCTTTGTGCGCGCCGCCGCCCTGCTCAACCGCGAGGTCCAGCTGGTCTACCTGGGGCAGGGCAGCGCCTGGCCGCTCCTGGAGGAGCTGGCCGCGCAACTGCCCCCGCTGCCCGGCGGCGCCCCGCGCGTGGTGCTGCTAGGCCAGCTCAGCCCCGCCAAGGCCGCCAAGTGGCAGGCCGGCGCCAGCGGCGCGCTGGTCTCGATAGTGCCCGGGCAGGGCTATGACTTCGCCTACCCCACCAAGGTCCTCTCCGCCCTGGCCAGCGGCGTGCCGGTCCTCTACGCCGGCGTGGGACCCGTCCGGGCCGACCTGACCGACCCCCTGTTGGGGCAGGCCGTTGCCTACGACGTTGCCGCCGTGGCCGCCGCGATGGAGCACCTGGGCGCGGAGGCGGCGGGAGAATCGTGCGGCGGTACGGCCACAGGGCAGGCTGGCGAGCCGAACGGCGGGCCGGGCACGGGGCCGACACCGGGCGGTTGCAGGGGAGGACGGGGCAAGGCGGCGACGTCGGCCACCCCGCAGAGCGAAGAAGCGGCGTCCGCGAGCGCTCAGGCCGCCCAGGAATACCGCCACCAGTGGGTGGCGCGCCACCGCTCCACGGCCGCGGTGGGCCGCGCGGTGGCGGACATCCTAGAGGCCGCAGCCAGGCTGCCCTGACGCGACGCGTAAGCTGAGCCGGTGCAAACCAACGCCCACACCGCCCCTCGGCGCCGACAGGGATTTCGCCCCGACATCCAGGCGCTGCGCGCGTTCGCGGTGCTGATCGTCGTAGGGGTGCACCTGTGGCCCGAGTTCCTCCCGGGCGGATTCGTGGGCGTGGACGTCTTCTTCGTCATCTCCGGCTTCCTCATCACCTCCCACCTCCTCAAGGAACTGGACGCCACCGGGCGGATCCGACTGGTGCGCTTCTACGCCCGTCGCGTCAAGCGCCTCCTGCCCGCCGCCTTCACCGTCATCGCCGCCGCCGGTGCCGGCGTGGCCGCCTTCATGCCCTGGGACCGGTGGGAGGGCAACTTCCGCGAGATCGCCGCAGCCAGTGCCTACGTGCACAACCTGCTGCTGGCCCGGGACGCCGTGGACTACCACGCCCAAGGTCAGGGCGCCTCCGTAGTGCAGCACTACTGGTCCCTCTCCGTAGAGGAGCAGTTCTACCTGCTCTGGCCGGCCCTCATGCTCGCCTTCTTCGCGCTCGCGGGGCGGCGCCTCAACCGGGCGCGATTGGGCTGGGCGCTCGGCGCATTCGGCGCGGGCTTCTTCCTGTTCAACCTGTGGTTCACCGGTGCCCACCTGCGCCAGGCCTACTTCTTCACCCCGGTGCGGTTCTGGGAATTCGCCGCCGGCGCGGGCGTGGCCGTGGCCCTGCCCCGCCTCACCCGCGCGCTGGCCGGGCAGCGAGCCAGGCGCCTGGCGGCGCTCGGCGCGGCGGTGGCCTGGCTGGCCCTGCTGGCCACCGCCTTCCTGCTCACCCCCGCCCAGCCCTTCCCGGGCTGGTGGGCGCTGGCACCCGTGACCGCCACCGCCGCCCTCATCGCGCTCGGCAGCGGCGGAGAACTGCCCGCGCTCGGCGCAGTGACCTCGCTGCGCCCCATCCAGTTCCTGGGGGACGCCTCATACTCCATCTACCTGTGGCACTGGCCCCTGATCGTGCTGGCCCCCTTCGCGCTGCGCTACGCCCCGCGCTACCCGGAAAAACTGGGGATCCTGGCCCTCACCATCCTGCTGGCCGCGCTCACCAAGCGCTGGATCGAGGACCCCGGGCAGCGGATCGGCTGGGCACCGGGGCGCGTGCTGAGCGTCATGGCAGTGGCGGTGGCCGCGGCCGTGGCCGCCAGCTGGGCGCTCATCGCCCACGCCAATGCCGCCAAGGAGCGATTCGAGGCCGCCGAGCAGGAGTTCCTCACTGGGGCGTGCGCGGGCCCGCGCGCCCTGCTGGAGCCGGCCTGCGGGGAGCAGATCAACGCGCCCCTGTTCAAGCCCTTCCTGAGCGACAGCGCCCAGTACTACGCCGTCCCCGCCGGCTGCGCGGAAGAAAGCCCCGCCAGCGGGGGAATGCCGCGCGTGCTCAGCTGCAAGCACTCCGGCGGGGCGAGCGGGGCCCAGCGCGTCTACCTGGTGGGGGACTCCCACGCCCAGCAGTGGCAGCACGTCATCAACGAGATCGCCCGCGAGGAAGGCTGGGACCTTTACCTGGTTTTCAAGGGCGGCTGCGCGATCGGCAACCTGCCCCTGGAGATGGGAGACGCTCAGCTCGAAGAGCAGTGCGCCCAGACCCAGCGCGCCGTGCTGGCGCACCTGGAGCAGGCCCACCCCGACCGGATCATCTACACCACCTTCGCGGTGCGCTGGGCCGTCAACGACGGCACCGGCAACAGCCAGGAGCAGCAGTACGCCGACGGCCTGGCCCCGATCTTCACGCAGTGGGCCGAGCGCGGCGCCCAGGTCAGCGTGATCGCAGACAGCCCCCTCAACGGGGCCGTGCGCCAGGTGGAGTGCGCCGCCGTCAACCAGGACGACCCGCAGGTCTGCGCCGCGCCTCGGGACGTGGCCATCCCGGCCCGGCCGCTCAACGCGGCAGTGGCGCAGGCAGACCACCCGAGCGTCAACCTGGTGGACCTCACCGACGCCTTCTGCGACGCCAAGAGCTGCTACCAGGCCGTGGGCGGGGTGCTGATCTACTACGACTACGACCACCTACAGCGCCAGTACACCGGCCAGCTGGTGGACGTCATGCGCGAGCGCCTGCTCGGGAGCAAATAGGGGAGCGGGCCGCAGGCTCCTGGGCGGCGCGTGCCGGGCCGCAGGGCTCTTGGCCGGCGCGTGAGGGAGCCCGCCAGGATGTCCAGCGCGCAGGAACGGGCTGCGGGGCTCCTGGCCGGCGCTTGCCGGGCCGCAGGGCTCTTGGCCGGCGCTTGCCGGGCCGGTGGTTGTTGCGCAACCGGTTGAGCCTTTGTGGTTCCTGTTTCGCCTTTGTTGTAGCGGTCATGGCTTTCTTGTACCTCTTGTGGCGCTACGGGGACGATTAACGCCTCGATAGGTCGCACAAAGGCGCAAGAGGAGCAGCAAAGGCTTAAGAGCTGCAAGAAAGGCTCAATCGTTTGCGCAAGACCCCTGGCCGGTGGCGGCCCCCGCCCGGTGGCGGATAGGACCGAAGCGATCTGCTGTGCCGGTCGCAGTGGGCCGCCCAACGCTAGCGGGCCCGCTCAACGCTAGCGGGCCCGCTCAACGCTAGCGGGCCTGGCGGAGCTTGCCGCGTGCACGCGGCGAAAGAGGGGACGCGGCCAACTCAGCCCGGCCTCGCAAATGTTGCAACGGGGTACATACGACCGCTTGGTGCCGTGGCACGAAGCGGTCGTATGTACCCCGACCGCACGCTTGTACGTTCGGGGGCAACGCGCCACCACCCGCCACCGTCCCCGCCTTCATCCGTGAGGAGCCGGGAAAGCCGCGCACAGCAGGCGGGGGCGGGACCGTCCGGCCCCGCCCCCGCCATCCAGCACCCTCCGCTCAGGCGCGGCAGCGCTCCTGCAGCACCGCCACCACGCGGTCGGCGGCGGCGCCGTCACCGTAGGGGGCCTCCTGCGTGTCGGCCGGGCGCGGGCGCTGCGCTGCGGCCACCAGCGCCGGGCCGGGCTCTGCCAGCACGTTCCAGCCCAGCTCGACCGTCTCCACCCACTCCGTCTGCGGGCGGACCGTCGTGCAAGGAGTGCGCAGCAAGAAGGCCTCCTTCTGCAGGCCGCCGGAATCGGTGATCACGCCGCGCGCGTGCAGCGCGGAAGCAACCAAGTCGGGGTAGGCCAGCGGCGGGTGTGCCACTAGGTTCCCGCGCGAAATCTCGATACCGTGCTCGGCGGCCTTCGCCACCAGGCGCGGATGGGCCAGGATCACCACCGGGGCGTCCACCGCGCCCAACGAGTCCAGCACAGCCTCCAACTGCTCCCTAGAGTCCGTGTTGGCCGGGCGGTGGATCGTGGCCAGGTAGTAGCCGCCCTCGGGCAGCCCCAGCTCCTCCATGATGGGGGAGGGCTTACCGGCCACGGCGTCGCGGGTAGCCAGGCACACGTCCGTCATCACGTCGCCCACCACCACGGTGCGCTCCGCCAAGCCCTCGGTCGTCAGGTGCGCCAGCGCCACGTCCGTCGGCGCCAGCAGCAGGTCCGCGCAGTGATCCGTCACCACGCGGTTGATCTCCTCCGGCATCTCCCGGTTAAAGGAACGCAGGCCCGCCTCCAGGTGCGCCACCGGGAAGTGCAGCTTCACCGCAGACAACGCCGCAGCCAGCGTGGAGTTCGTGTCCCCGTACACCAGCACCCAATCCGGGCGGTGCTTCAAGATCACCTCATCCATCGCCGCCAGCATCGCCCCGGTCTGCACGCCGTGCGAACCGGAACCCACCCCCAGGTGCTCGTCCGGCGGCGGGATGCGCAGGTCCTCGAAAAACACATCCGAGAGCATCGGGTCGTAGTGCTGACCGGTGTGCACCACCACGTGCTCCACGCCCGCGCGGGCACAGGCGTGCGCAATGGGGGCGAGCTTCACAAACTGGGGCCGAGCGCCCACCACTGACATGATTTTCACGAAAACCGAGTATATGGCCGCAGTGGTGGGTGCGGGCGCCCGGTTCTAAAATGGCGCCAAGCTCTGCGTCGCAGCAACACATAAGGAGAACGCATGCGCATCGCCGTAATCGCCCTTGGCAAGATCGGTCTGCCCCTGGCCGTCCAGTTCGCCGAATCCGGCCACGAGGTCATCGGCGTGGACGTCAACCCCGCCGTGGTAGCCGACGTCAACGCAGGCGTGGAGCCCTTCCCCGGCGAGGCCTTCCTGGCGGAAAAGCTGGCCGCCCTGGTGCCCGCCGGCAAGCTGCGCGCCACCACCGACTACGCCGAGGCAATCCCCGGCGCCGACGCCGTGGTGATCGTCGTCCCCCTCTTCGTGGACGAGGAGACCGGCCAGCCCGACTTCGGTTGGATGGACGCCGCCACCCGCTCCCTGGGCGAACACCTCACCCCCGGCACCCTGGTCTCCTACGAGACGACGCTGCCGGTCGGCACCACCCGCCACCGCTGGGCCCCCCTGCTGGAGCAGATCTCCGGCCTGAAGGAGGGCCAGGACTTCCACGTGGTCTTCTCCCCGGAGCGCGTGCTCACCGGCCGCGTCTTCGCCGACCTGCGCCGCTACCCCAAGCTGATCGGCTCCCTCTCCCCGGAGGGCACCCGCCGCGCCCGCGAGTTCTACGAGGCCGTGCTGCAGTTCGACGAGCGCGACGACCTGCCCCGCCCCAACGGCGTGTGGGACCTGGGCGCCGCTGAGGCCTCCGAGATGGCCAAGCTGGCCGAGACCACCTACCGCGACGTCAACATCGGCCTGGCCAACCAGTTCGCCATCTACGCCGACAAGCTGGGCATCGACGTGGCCCCCGTCATCGAGGCCTGCAACTCCCAGCCCTACAGCCACATCCACTCCCCGGGCATCGCCGTGGGCGGCCACTGCATCCCCGTCTACCCGCGCCTCTACCTGTCCACCGACGCCGACGCCGACATCGTGCGCGTGGCCCGCGCCGCCAACGCCGTCATGCCCGACTACGCCGTCGAGCGCCTGGCCCACACCCTGGGCAGCCTGGAAGGCCTGAAGGTGGCCGTCCTGGGCGCCTCCTACCGCGGCCGCGTCAAGGAGACCGCCTTCTCCGGCGTCTTCGCCACCGTCGATGCCCTGCGCGCCCGCGGCGCCAACGTGGTGGTCCACGACCCCATGTACAGCCCCGAGGAGCTCGCCAAGTACGGCTGGGACGCCTACCAGCTGGGTGAGGCAGTGGACGCGGCCGTCATCCAGGCCGACCACCCCGAGTACGCCCAGCTCACCGCCGCAGACCTGCCCGGCCTGCGCGCCCTGCTGGACGGGCGCCGCGTCACCAAGCCCGAGAACTTCGAGGGCGTAGCCCGCCTCGCGATCGGCGGCTAACGCGCACCTGGCGGCGGGGAGCGGGGAAGAAGCAAACGGGCTTCCCCGCTCCCCGCCGCCATCTCGCGCTTAAGGGGCAGCGGTTTGCCGGGCATCATCCCGTGGTCTGACAGGGGCGCCAAGAAAGTCGTACACGCCCTGGGGCGTTTCTTATTTGAAATCACTCTCACGTTTTAGGGAGGCGGCTAGCCGCTTCGGTAGCTTTTTACGCATGCGAGTTATCCCTTCTGCTTTCCTTGCGCTCTGTCTGGCGCTGGGGACTGCCTCTCTGGCCACGGCGGCAGAGCTGCCCCAGCCCAACCCGGCCCAGCCCCACCTTGGGCAGGGCGTCGCTGCGAGCGGCGCGGCCTACAGCGGCGGCCTGGCCGCCGGCGCCGCCGGCGCCACCGACGGGGCAGCGCCCGGTGGCGGCGCCACCGACAACGGCGGCGACAGTGGCAGCGGCGGCCAGGGCACGGAGCCGGGTACGGGGCCGGGCACGAGCCCTTCGCAGTCGGCCTCGCAGTCGGCCGCCCCCGCCCAGGGGGAGGGGACCGGGCAGGAGGGCCAGTTGCCCGCGCCCACGGTTTCGGCCACCCCCGGCGGTACTGGCGATGCGAGCGCGACCCCGAGCCAGGCGGCCTCCGCCGGCAGCTCCGCCTCTGGGGCCCCCGGCAGCTCCGCCTCGGCTTCGGCTTCCGCTGCTACCTCCGCTTCCGCCTCGGCGTCCGCCGCCCCCAGCGCGGCCTCGGCCACCCCGAGCGCCCCGGCTGGCCGGGCCCCTGCGGCCCTGGCCGGTGCCGGCCAGGGCGGGGTGCGTCGCTTCGCGGGCTCCGATGGCCCGGCCACTCGGGCGGCCCTGCTGCGCGAGCTGTTCCCCAGCGGTGCGGACACGGTGATCCTGGCGGCGAAGTCCGACGAGGGTGCGCTGGCGGAGGCCGCCGCCCTGGCCGGGCAGCTCAAGGCCGCCTTCCTGCCCGTGGGTGCCGCGCTCTCGGCCTCCGAGGCCGCCGAGCTGAAGGCCCTGGCGCCGCTGTCGGTCCTGACGGTGGGCGCCTCTGCGCAGGTGGCCGCTGGGGTCAAGGAGGCCACGGGCCTGACCCCCACCGCCCTGGGCCTGGCCGACTACCTGGCGCTGCTCCCGAACGCGAAGGAGATCGTGGCCGCGAGCGGCGCGGTCGATGCCGCCTCCGGTGCCGCCCTGGCCGCCCGCCAGGGGGCGATTTTGCTGTCCCGTCCCCTGGAGGCCGGCGCGGCTGCCGCCCTGGCCCAGCGCGGGGTGGAGCGCGTGACGGTCGTGGGCGGCCACTCCACGCAGAGCGCCGCGCTGCGCGCTGCCCTGCCGCAGGCCGCCTTCACGCACCTGACGGGCAGCGACCGCGTGGAGACGGCCGTGAAGGTGGCGCGCGCTGGCAAGTCCACTTCGGGCGCAGCCGTGGTGGTGCCCGCGCTGCCCGCAGCGGAGATGCTCGACGCCGCCTACCTGGCCGCCCTCACCGGCGCCCCGCTGGTGCACACCTCTTCCAGCTGCCTGCCCACGGCGAGCGCGGCCTTCCTGCGCGAGTCGAACGTGGGAACCCGCCTCCTGTACGGCCGCGTTGACCAGGCCGGCACGGCGGCGGCCACCCTGCCCTGCGGCGTGATGCACGACGTCGCCGCCGGCCGCTACAAGGGCGACGACGCCACCGGCACCTCCATCGCCCTGTCCAAGGCCGCCTACGGCAGCGGCGTGCACACCGTGGTCCTGGTGGGCCGCAACGGTGTGCCGGACGGCCCGGCCGCCGCCCCGCTGGCCACCCGCCTGGGCGGTCCGGTGCTGGTGACCGGGTCCAAGGCGATGAGCGCCGCCCTGCTGGCGGAGCTGCGCCGACTGGCCCCGAGCCGCATCCTGGTGCTGGGCTCCGCCAACTCCGTCTCGGAGCACGTGCTGGGTCAGGCCCGCCAGGTCGCCCCCACGCAGCGCGTCGCCGGCGCCAACCGGCAGGGCACCGCGGACGCGGTGGCGGCCCTATTCGGGCGGGCCCAGACCGCCTACGTGGTGGGCGGCAACGCAATGCCGGACTCGATCCCGGCCTCGGTGGCCGCCGCCCGCGTGGACGCGCCCGTGCTGCTGGCCGGCGGCAACGAGGGCGCCCTGGTGGAGCGCCTGCGCAAGCTGGGGGTGCGCAACGTGGTGGTCGTGGGCGGTACCTCTCACGTCTCGGCCGCGCTGGCCAGTCGCATCGCCCGCGAGACCGGCGCGCAGGTGAGCCGGCAGTCCGGTGCCGACCGCTTCGCCACCGCCCGCAACGTCGCCGCCAACATCCACGGGGCCACCCGCTACACCTTCGTGGGGCACAACGCTCAGATCGACGCGCTGGCGGTCTCCCCGATCGCGGCCCAGCTGGCCATGCCGGTCCTGTATGCCGGCCACCACTGCCAGACCCGCGACCACCTGGACTTCGTTAAGAGTCGCGGCTACAAGGGGCGCATCCTGCTGGGCGGCGGCAAGTCCCTGTCCACCGAGCAGGCCTACTACGTCTGCGGCTCCCTGCAGGGCGTGCCGCAAAACGTCTCCACCTGCGAGCCCAACCTGGCCGGTTTCCGTTCCACCCTGCCCGCCGCCATCCGCCCGTGGTGCCCGCCGGCGGGTCTGCTGGCCCCCACCACCAGGGTCACTCCCATAAGCGGCGGCCAGGTGCTCTACCCGGGTTGGAACGGCACCAAGGTGAGCCTGGCGCAAAAGGCGCTGGGGCTGGGCTCGCGCTGGGAGACCATGGACGCCACCACCATCTCTGCGGTGCGTTCCTTCCAGGCCCGTCGGGGGCTGCCGGTGACCGGCAACGTGGACCAGCGCACCTGGAACGCGCTCGGCACCGGCTACCCGTTCACGATCGACGCCTGGCAGACCCAGCCGCGCCTGGGGGCCCGCGCCACCCGCTCCGAGCGGATTGAGACGATGATCGCCTTCGCCATGGAGCAGCGCGGCTCCGAGTACACCTGGGGTGGGGCCGGTCCCTACCAGCTCGGCTACGACTGCTCCGGCCTGGTGCTCCAGGCGCTCTACGCGGCCGGCCTGGACCCGCAGCCCATCAACGTGATGGCGCACCAGTGGCCGGAGTACCGCACCTCGCGCGAGCTGGGCGGCCACCCGCGCATGCAGCGCCTGCCGTTCAGCCAGCGCCAGCGCGGCGACCTGATCTTCTACCACAACGGCCGGGGCGTGATCGACCACGTCACGATCTACCTGGGCGATGGCAAGATGATCGAGGCCGGCGGGATCGCGCTGGACACGCACGTGACCTCGCTGCGGTGGACCAACTACTACCCGACCGTGGTGCGTCCCTTCCCCTAGGCAGGTGACAGCCGTACTGCCGGTGCCCCGCCGCTCTGTAGAGTGGCGGGGCACCGCGCCCTAGGATTCGCCTGTAGCGCCGCCCCTGTCTGTGAAGGAAACCCGTGTCCGATTCGTCGCTCCCTCAACCCGGCGCCCCCGCGCAGCCGCAGCTTTTGGCCGCCGAGCGGGCCGGTGGGGCCAACGGTGCCGGTGGTGGAGATAGCGCCGCTGGAGTGAGCGGTGCCGGGGCAGGGCGCGCCGGTGGGGTAGAGAGCGACGCGGGTGCCCGTGCGCGGGTGCCCGCCAGGCGCTCGCGGCGTCGGCAGCCCTCCGCCATGCGCGGCGACATCCAGGCGCTGCGGGCACTGGCCGTGCTGTTCGTCATCGCGGTGCACCTGTGGCCCACGCGCCTGCCGGGCGGTTTCGTGGGCGTGGACGTGTTCTTCGTCATCTCGGGCTTCCTCATCACCAGTCACCTGGGCAAGGAGCTCTTCTCCACCGGCAGGGTGCGCTTTGGCCTGTTTTACGCGCGGCGTATGAAGCGCCTGCTGCCGGCGGCCTTCTTGGTCATCGTCACCTCGATGGTCGCCGTGGTGGCTATCTCCCCGTGGGACGCGTGGGAGCGCAACATGCGCGAGCTGATGGCCTCCGTGGCCTACGTGCAAAACCTCTACCTGACCGCCGAGGCGGTCAACTATCACGCCCAGGCGCACGGCGCGACGGTGGCGCAGCACTACTGGTCCCTGTCCGTGGAGGAGCAGTTCTACGCGCTGTGGCCGCTGCTGCTGGCCGGCCTGACCTGGGCGTTCTTGGGCAGGAGGGGCAGGGCCGACGTTGCCGCCCAGGCCGCAACGCTGCGGAGGCGCTTGGGCGTGGCGATCGCCCTGTTTACGGCCGCGTTCTTTGCGTTCAACCTGTGGTTCACGCACGTGGACGTAAACCGCGCCTATTTCTTCACCCCGGTGCGTTTCTGGGAGTTCGGCATCGGCGCCCTGGTGGCATTCACCGTCCACCTGGCCGGGCGCGTCGCCCTGCCCGCGCGCCTGGCGCTGGCCGTGGCCGGCTGGGCCGGCCTGGTGGCCGCCGGGGTGCTCATCTCCCCGCAGGATCCCTTCCCGGGCTGGCGGGCCCTGGTGCCCACGGCGGCCACGGGCCTGGTGATCTTCGCGGGTGGGGCCGGCGACCTGCCGGGTCTGCGGCGCCTGACCGACCTGCGCCCGGTGCGGTGGGTGGGAGACGTCTCGTACTCCCTCTACCTGTGGCATTGGCCGTTCATCGTGCTGCTGCCCCACGCCACCGGCCACCACCTCACGCGCACCGACAAGCTGGGGATCCTGGCGGCCACGTTCGTGCTGGCCGGGCTGACCTACCACCTGGTGGAGAACCCGGGCCGGCGCCTTGGCACGACCACGGGCTGGACCATCGTGGCCACCCTGACCGCGATGGCGATGCTGCTGAGCTCCGGCTGGTTGGCCATCGGCCACGCCCGCACCGCCATGGCGGCGCAGGCGCAGCGGCAGGCCGAGCTGCTCACCCAGGACTGCGCCGGCCCCAACGCCCTGCTGGTCCCCGCCTGCGCCGAGCACCGCGACGACCCGCTCTTTTCCGACTCCCTGGGGGCGGAGGCGGACTACTTCACCGCCCCGCCGGCCTGCGTCACCCTGAGCGAGGAGAGCGGCTCCATGCCGGCGGTGGTGGAGTGCGACCACTCGGGCGGCGACCCGGACGCCCCGCTGGTCTACCTGCTGGGGGACTCCCACGCCGAGCAGTGGCGCTGGTCGATCGACCTGATCGCCCAGCGCCGGGGCTGGAAGCTGCGCTCCATCCTGAAGGGCGGCTTCCCCTTCGGGGCCATCCCGGCCGGGCCCGACGGGCAGCTGGCGGACGACTGGGCCGGCAACATCCAGCGCAGCGTGGAGGAGCACCTGCTGGCCGAGCGGCCCGACCGGGTGATCCAGACCGCCTACGCCCTGGGCCACCCGGTGGACGACGGCACGGGGCGCAGCGAGCAGGAGATGTACGCCGACGGCCTGGCCCGCTTCTGGCGCGAGCTGACCGCGCGGGGCATCGCCGTGGACGTGATTGCTGACATCCCGCTCAACCAGGCCGTGCGCCCGGTGGAGTGCGTCAGCGCCAACGCGGACCAGCCGGGCAAGTGCGCCCGGCCGCGCGCGGCCGCAATTCCCTCCGCGCCCCTGAACTTCGCGGTGGAGCGCTTCAACGACCCGGGCGTGCGGCTGGTGGACCTGACCGGGGCGTTTTGCGACGCGGAGAACTGCTACGCCGCAGTGGGCGGGGTGCAGATCTACTTCGACCACGACCACATGCAGCGCCAGTACTCGATCCTGCTCTCCGAGGAGCTGGAGGCGGCTCTGGAGCGCTGAGCGGGCGCGCGCAGCGAGCCGGCCGGGGGCTTGGGTGGCACAATGGCGCTCATGGCAGCACAGACTCGGGGCGGCGAGGACATCCGCGTCTACGCGGTCGTGGTGGCTTACAACCGCCGCGACCTGCTTTCGCAGACCCTGGCGGGGCTAGAGGCGCAGACCCGGCCGGTGGACGGCCTGGTGGTGGTAGACAACGCCTCCACCGACGACTCGGCGCAGGTCGCCGCCGCCAGTCCCGCCGTCTCCGAGGTGCTCAGCCTGCCGCGCAACACCGGTGGGGCGGGCGGATTCACCGCAGGTATCGCGCGCGCCATGACCCTGCTGGGCTGGGGGGAGGGGCCCGTGCCGGCCGGCGCCACCGACTTCGTGTGGTTGATGGACGACGACACCATCCCCACCCCGACCGCGCTGGAGGAATTGCTGGCCGCGCGCCGCGCCTACGGCGGCAACCCGGCCCTGCTGGCCTCTAAGGCGGTGTGGACCGACGGCACCGAGCACCCCATGAACAAGCCCCGCTCGCGGCCCTTCCTGCGTCGCGAGCTGCACCAGCAGGCCGCCGCCCTGGGGCTGCGGCACGTGCGCACCGCCTCCTTCGTCTCCATCCTGTTGGACGCCCGCGCGATCGGCGCGGTGGGGCTGCCGCGCGCCGGCTACTTCCTGTGGAACGACGACTTCGAGTACACCGCCTCCCTGCTGCGCGGCCGCGTGGGCCTCTACGTGCCGGCCTCGGTGGTGGTGCACGCCACCAAGGTGCTGGGTGACTCCAGCGCCGACCCGGGCGACCGCTTCGAGTGGGAGGTGCGCAACAAACTGTGGGCGCTGCGCTCCCCGCGCACCTTCAACTGCCTGGAGCGCGCCGCCTACTCCGGCTCCACGGTGCTGCGCTGGGGCCGCACCCTGCGCGCCTCCGCGGACCGGCCCCGGCTGTGGGCCGCCGGCAAGCGCGGCCTGCGCGACGGCGTCTTCCCCGCCCCGACCAACACGGCCGTCTTCGCCGGCACGCCGGTGGAGCAGGAGGTGGCCAGCTGGGAGGGGCAGGACGCCCAGGTGGCCAGCCTCGAGCGCTTCGAGGCCGCACCCACCGGGCCGGGGGAGCGCACCGGCGCCCACCTGCCGGGCGTGAGCGTGCTCCTGTCCTGCTGGCGCGGCGACGACCCGGCCCACCTGCGTGCCGCCGTCGCCTCCATCACCACCGGCCAGAGCCACCGGCCCGACGAGCTGGTGATCGTGGTGGACGGCCCGGTGCCGGGCGCCCTGAACGAGGCGGCCAGTCAGGCGGCGCGGGAGAGCGGGGTGGCCGCCGTGATCGTGCGGCTCGAGCGCAACGTCGGCCTTGCCCGCGCCCTGAACGCCGGCATGCGTTTTTGCAGCCACGACGTGATCGCCCGCCAGGATGCCGACGACGTCTCGCTGGCCGCCCGGCTGGCCACGCAGCTGCCCCTCGTGGCGGCCGGCAACGACCTGGTGGGGAGCGCAATCCGCGAGTTCAACACGGACCCGGCCGAGGACGGCTTTGTGCGCAGCCTGCCCACTCAGCACGAGCAGATCGCCGCGCTGATGGCCTCCCGCAGCCCCTTCAACCACCCCTCGGTGGTGTTCACCAAGCAGGCGGTGGAAAGCGCCGGCGGCTACCTCCACCTGGACCTGATGGAGGACTACTGGCTCTTCGCCCGCATGCTCGCCGCGGGCGCCCGCTGCGCCAACAGCGACCAGGTGCTGGTGGCCTACCGGATCGGCGCCGGCGCCTACGGCAGGCGCGGCGGCTTCAGGCTGCTCAAGAGCGAACTGCGCATCCAGTGGCGCCTGCGCCAGCTGGGTGTGACTACCCTGGCGCAGGCCGCCCGCAACGTGCTGCTGCGGGGCGTCTACCGAATGATCCCGACGAGCGTGAGGGAACCTATCTACCGCGCCGTCGTTAGGAGGAAACCCTAAGTGAGCTGGTACAGCGCCTTTCCGGAGGCAGTGCTACTGGTAGTGGCCGCCTTCCTCCCCGGACTGGCCCTAGGCTATGCCGCCCGCCTGCGCGGACTGTTCTTATGGGCGACCGCCCCCGTCTTCAGCGTGGCGCTGGCGGGCGGCGGCGCGCTCGTCTCCCAGTACCTGGGCATCCCGTGGGGCTGGGGCGCCTACCTGGGCGTGAGCGTGCTCTGCGCGGGACTGGCCTGGGCGGTGGTTAGGCTGCTGGAGCGCCTGGGCGGCCCGGTGGAGCCCTGGCAGGCCCCCCTGGCCCCCACCGCGGTCGGTGCCGCGATCGCTGCGCCCTTCCTGGCCTGGGCCCTCAAGGCCGGCATGGTCATCCCCAACGCGCCCGCGCAGACCTACGACGCCGTCTTCCACCTCTCCGGGCTGCGCTACATCCTCGAGACCGGCAAGGGCTCCTCCCTGGCCTTCTCTGCGGTAGCAAACACCCAGGGGGGTGCCACCTTCTACCCGGCCGGCTGGCACGACCTGGTTGTGATGGGCGCCTACAAGAACCCCGTGGTGGCCGCCAACGTCATGTCCTTCGTGCTGGTCTGCCTGGTCCTCCCGCTCGGAGTGGGGGCGCTGGCCACCGTGCTCGCCCCCAAGCTGCGCTGGGCCGGCCTGTTCGGCGCGCTGCTGGCGGCGGTCCCGGCCGCATTCCCCGTCCGCCTGCTCACCTGGGGCACCCTGTGGCCCTACACCCTCGGCATCACCCTGCTACCCGCCTCCCTGGCCCTGGCCGTCGTCCTGCTCACGGGCCTGCGCGTTCGCCGATGGGGCGCGCTGGTAACCGCGCTGCTCCTCATCGGACTGACCGTCTTCAGCGGCGGGATCGCCCACCCGAGCGCGGGAATCACCCTGCTCATGGTGTTGCTTCCCCTACTGGTGGTGCGGATCTACTCCACCTGGAACGCGGGGCAGAAGGGCGCCGCCGCCATCTTCGGGGCGCTCCTGGTGGCCGATCTGGTGTTCCTGCGCTTCGTGCTGACCACGGCAGGAGACGCGCTACGAAAGTTCGAGCGCGAACCCACCGTCGGCCTGAAGAAAGCCCTGGTCAAGCTGGTCAGCGACGGCTTCGACTCGCCCTACGACCTGCCCTACCAGTTCTGGCCCGGCATCGTCCTACTGCTGGCCGGCACCGCTGCCCTCCTGCTCGGCAAGCAGCACCGCTGGTTCATCGCCTCCGCCGCAGCGGTCGGCTACCTGTGGGTCCTCTCCGTTGCGATCCACCTGCCCGGCTACTGGCTGCTGGGCGCCTGGTACTTCGAGCCGCAGCGCCTGGCAGGCACCGCCGCCCTGTTCTCCACCGTCTTCTGGGCGCTCGGGGCCGCCTACATCACCGACCACATCAGGGCCAAGCGGGAAAGCTACGCCGCCGCCCTGGTGGCCGCGGCCCTCGTGCTCTCCACCGGCGGGCTCAACGCCCTGATCCACCGCAACGAGCTGCGCCAGACCTACGTCATGGACGACGACCCCGAGGAACTGGTGGACACCGCCGAGCTCGCCCTGATCGAGCGCTCCAAGGAATACCTGGACCCCAACGGGCGCGTGCTGGGCTCGCCCTTCCATGGCACCAGCTTCTTCTACGTCCTCAACGGCCAACCCGTCACCCACACCGCCATCGGCGGCATGTGGAACGTCGACACCGACCGGCTGGCCGCCTACCTGGGCCAGGAGGGCTACACCGAGGCCGTCTGCGAGCGCCTGCGCAACCAGGGCGTGAAGTACATGTACGTCGACACCGAGATCTTCTGGCCCGAGCACTGGTGGCACCCCTACTTCTACGGCATCGACCCGACCAGCAAGCTGCGCCGCGACGGCGGGCTCAAGCTACTGGACAACACCTCCACCGCCGCCCTCTACGAGCTCACCGGGTGCCGATGAGCACTCCAGGCACCAGGGCCGCGCCAGCTGGGCCGATTAGCGCGCCACGCCCCGACCGCCGGCGCGAGGAGCGGCCGGGGGCCTCTGGGCGGCGGGCGCGGCAACGTCGGACACCACCACAGTCCGGGCGGTGCCCTTTTGCGCTGGGCGATAAAGGCGCCCCGGCTCGCACCTCACCCCACGGTAGGACCGGCCAAATAGGCCAGGTCGCATAGACTGCCCCACAAAGGAAGGGAAGCAAGAAGTGAACTACGACCTCCTTGTGGTCGGCTCAGGCCTGTTCGGCCTGACCGTTGCCCAGCAAGCTGCCTCCAGGTTCGGACTGCGCGTCGCCGTGATCGAACGGCGCCCGCACGTGGGCGGAAACGCCTACTCGGAGATCGAGCCCAACACGGGCATCGAGGTGCACCGCTACGGCGCGCACCTGTTCCACACCTCCAACGAGCGGGTCTGGGACTACGTGCAGCAGTTCACGTCCTTCACCCCCTACGTCCACAAGGTCTGGACCACGGTGGGCGGCGTGGTCTACCCCATGCCCGTCAACCTGGGCACCATCAACCAGTTCTTCTCCACCGCACTGTCCCCGACCGAGGCCAGGGCACTGATCGCCGAGCAGGCGGCCGAGGTCGCGGCCAGCGAGGTCACCGACTTCGAGTCCAAGGGCATCTCCCTGGTGGGGCGCCCTCTCTTCGAGGCCTTCTTCAAGAACTACACCGCCAAGCAGTGGCAGACCGACCCGCGCGAACTGCCCGCCTCCA
Organism: Buchananella sp. 14KM1171; assembly: GCF_041380365.1. NCBI lineage: Bacteria > Bacillati > Actinomycetota > Actinomycetes > Actinomycetales > Actinomycetaceae > Buchananella > Buchananella felis. Next base: position 1,842,769 of record NZ_CP159981.1, read on the forward strand.
TCGTCTCCCGCCTGCCGGTGCGCTACAACTACGACAACCGCTACTTCAACGACACCTACGAGGGCCTGCCCACGCACGGCTACACGAAGTGGCTGGAAAACATGGTGGACCACGACCGCATCGACGTGTTCCTGGACACCGACTTCTTTGGCGACGGCCCCCTCAGCAAGGCCGCAGCCGTAGGCAACATCCCCGTGGTCTACACCGGCCCGGTCGACCGCTACTTCGACTACGCCGCCGGCGACCTGTCCTGGCGCACCGTGGACTTCGAGGAAGAAATCCACGAGGTCGGAGACTTCCAGGGCTGCCCCGTGATGAACTACGGCGACCTGGACGTGCCCTACACCCGCATCATCGAGTTCCGCCATTTCCACCCCGAGCGCGACTACCAGCAGGAGCGCACCGTCATCTTCCGCGAATTCTCCAGGTTCGCCGGCCACGACGACGAGCCCTACTACCCGATCAACACCGCAGAGGACCGCGCCCGCCTGCTCACCTACCGCGAGCTGCAAAAGGGCCAGCCCGAGGTCTTCTTCGGGGGCCGCCTGGGCACCTACAAGTACCTGGACATGCACATGGCCATCGCCTCCGCGCTGACCATGGTGGACAACGAGCTCGCCCCCCTGTTTGCCGCAAAGGGCACGAAGTGAGCGCGGAGCAGCAGGCGTACAAGACGCCCGGCATCTCCAGCGGCCTGTTCGAGGTATTCAAGAACCCCTTCCTCACCGGGCTGATCGTGCACAAGGAGCTGCGCGCCCGCTACCGGGGCTCCCTGTTCGGGATGCTGTGGAGCTACGCCAAGCCACTGACCCAGTTCACGGTCTTCTACTTCGCCATCGGCGTGTTCATGCGGATGAACAAGGCCATCCCGGACTACGTGATCTACATGTTCTCCGGCGTCATCCTCATCAACTACTTCAGCGAGGTGCTGGGCAACGCCACCCGCGCCGTGGTCGGCAACGGCGCACTGGTGAAGAAGATCTACCTACCCAGGGAGCTGTTCCCAGTCTCGGCGCTGTGGGTGGCCCTAGTGCACTTCGTGCCCCAACTGGTGGTGCTCGTGGCCGGCGCCCTCCTGTTCGGGTGGGCCCCCAGCCTCACCCAGATCGCCGCCATCCTGGTCGGATTCCTCATCGTCTCCTGCTTCGCGCTGGGGCTGGGCCTGTTCGCCGGTGCCCTCAACGTCTTCTACCGCGACGCGGAGAACTTCGTGGACCTGGCCCTCATGCTGGTCACCTGGATCTCCCCGGTCCTCTACACCTGGCAGATGGTCTACGAGGTAGCCAGCTCCAAGGGCATGGAGTGGATCTGGTACCTCTACCAGCTCAACCCGATCAGCGTGGCCGTGGAGCTGTTCCACTACGGCTTTTGGCAGTCCGCCACCACCCCGCCAGAGATCTCCGCCCTCCCACCCAGCATGTTCAACCACACCGCCATCGCCGCCCTGGTCTCCCTGCTGACCCTGGTGGTCGGGGAGCTCTACTTCCGCCGCGCGGACGCCCGCTTTGCTCAGGAGCTGTGAAACATGTCTGTGATCGTGGTTGAGGACGTCGTCAAGGACTTCAAACTCCACAACAACTCCACCCTGAAGGACCGCCTGGTGCGCATGATCACCCGCCGCACCGGTGACACCACCAACCAGTTCCGGGCCCTGGACGGGGTCTCCTTCACCGTCGAGGCCGGCGACTCCATCGGCCTGATCGGCTACAACGGCTCCGGCAAGTCCACCATGCTCAAGCTGATCTCCGGCGTCATGCGCCCCGACCAGGGCAAGGTGCGCTACAAGGGCCGCATGGCCGGCCTGATCGAGGTGGGGGCGGGCTTCCACCCGGACCTGACCGGCCGGGAGAACGTGTTCCTCAACGGCGCCATCCTGGGCATGACCAAGGCGCAGATCGAGGCCGCCTTCGACGACATCGTGGCCTTCTCAGAGATCGAGAAGTTCATCGACACCGAGGTGCGCTTCTACTCCTCCGGCATGTTCCTGCGCCTGGCCTTCGCCGTGGCGGTCCACACCGACCCGGACATCTTCCTGGTAGACGAGATCCTGGCGGTGGGTGACGAGCCCTTCCAGCGCAAGTGCCTGGACCGCATCCACGAACTGCAGGACCAAAACAAGTCCCTGGTGATCGTCAGCCACGACCTGGACCTGATCAAGTCCCTGTGCAATAGGGGCATCCTGCTAGAGCAGGGAAAGGTTAAGGTGGACGGAACGTCCGCCGAGGCCGTAGACGCCCTGCGGGCCTGACCCAGCCAGAAAGAGGAGGACGCAAGTGCGAGTTGCTGCCGTGGTGGTGACCTACAACCGGCGCGAGCTGCTGCAGAAGACCCTGCGCGCGCTGGACGCCCAGACCACGCCCCCAGAGAAGATCATCGTGATCGACAACGCGTCGACCGACGACACCTGGCAGACCCTGCAGGGCTGGGAGAGCAAGACCCCGCTGGAGGCCTTCCGCCTGGCCAAGAACACCGGTGGCGCCGGCGGCTTCTACGCAGGCATGGAGATCGCCTACGAGCAGGGCTTCGAGGGCTTTTGGATCATGGACGACGACACCGTGCCGCGCCCGCCCGCCCTGGAGAAGCTGGTGGAGAGCTGGCAGGACGCCGCCGCCCACCAGCACCCGGCCCCCACGTTCGCCGCCTCCATGGTGCTGTGGACCGACGGCGAGGCCTGCCGCATGAACTACCCCACCGCCAAGTGGGGGTGGATGGCCCCGCTGGCGCACGGCAAGAAGTGGATGAACCTGGACTGCACCTCCTTCGTGTCCTGCCTGGTCACCCGCGAGGCCGTGGAGGTGTGCGGCCTGCCCTACCCCGAGTACTTCATCTGGTTCGACGACGCCGAGTACACCTACCGCCTGTCCAAGTGGAGCAGCGGCATCTTTGTGCCCGACTCCGTGGTGGACCACCTCATGCCCTCCAACGACCCCGTGTTCTGGGGCATGGTCACCGAGTCCAACTTCTGGAAGTTCTCCAAGGGCGCGCGCAACCAGGTCTCCGCCGGCATCTCCCTGCGCCGGGGCGACATCCTGGCCAACATCTTCCAGAGCATGATCAGCCAGATGGCCACCTCCAAGGCCCCCATCAAGCTGCGCCTGCGCCTGATCTGGGCCATGCTCAGCGGCCTGTGGTTCCGCCCCAAGGTGCGCTACCCGCGCTCGATCGGCCACAAGGTCTACGATCGCGGCAACCTGCGCCGCCTGGGGGAGTAGCCGCCCCGGGGTAGGCAAAGCGCGCGAGACAAAGCGCGAGGGGGAGCAACCTGGATTCGGTTGCTCCCCCTCGCGCTGTGCCCGGGTCAGGCGTTGCCGCGCTTGAAGATGGCGGCCAGCACGCGGCGCACCTTCCAGTTCGCCCACGAGAACAGGGTCTGGGAGGAGTGACGCATGTCCGCGAACACGGCGGCCTGCCACAGCAGGGCACCCACGCCGTTGCGGGCGGCGTACTCGCGCAGGTACTCGTCGCGCACCTTCAGGTCGAAGTACTTGTGCTCCTCCTTGCCCGCGAACACGGAGTTGCCGAGCACGCCCTTCTGGCTGCGGCGCTGGTGCCAGAACGCCAGCGGCTTGCCGTCGATGAAGTCCACCTCGTAGCCCACCGCCAGGCGCAGGTGGAACTCCCAGTCGCCCACCACCGGCAGGTCGTCGCGGAAGCCGCCCAGCTTCTCCACCACGGCGCGCGGGTACATGCAGGAGATCGGGACCGCGATGTTCTCCTTCATCAGCAGGGAGAGGGAGAACTGCTTGACCTCCGGCCACGCCTTCAGGCGGCCCAGCTCGGTGACGGTGTTGTCGTGGATCCGCTCCAGCACCACCTCTGTACGCACGGCCACGCCGCCCAGGTGAGGCTTCTCCTCCAGACGGTTGACGCAGGTCTCCAGGAAGGTGGGGGCCCAGGTGTCGTCGTCGTCGTGGATGCAGATGTACTTGCCGGTGGAGGACTCGATCGCCTGGTTGGAGGCGTGCTCCATGCCCTGGGAGGTCTCGTTGTGGATGACACGCGCCCGCCCGGCCAGCTTCTCCTCGTGGCGCGCCAGCAGGGCGTCAACCTCGGCGGGGTCGCCGCCGTCGTTGACGATCACCAGCTCGAAGTTCTTCCAGGTCTGCGCCGCGCAGTCCCGCACCGCCCGGTCCAGGAGAATGACGCGGTCCTTGGTGCGCATAACGATCGTGACAAGAGGCGTGGAAGCCATGCGAGCTCCTGTACTAGGGGAGAGTTTTCTTTCGATACTAGCCGCTGCGGGTCCGGGGCGCGCCGGTTATCCTCCACCGAGCGGCCCGCGCCCGCCGGCCCGTTCAGCGCGGCGCCGCCGCGAGTTGGGCGCGTTCGGCCTGGCACAGGCGCGCCACCTCGGCCTGCGGCAGCCCGGCCTCCACCAGTACGACGCTGCCGCCCGCCAGGACGATTTCGCAGGCGCGCCTCAGCCAGCCGCCCTCGGTGGGCAGCAGGAAACGCCCGCCTGCGGCCACCCCGCCGCCCTCCGCTAGGGGCGCGCCTTCCAGCGTGCCGGGCGGGCCGAGCGGGGGCAGGGAGTCCGGCCTGCCCATCAGGTCGGCGCCGGCATCGATCCAACCGGGCGGAACGTCGTGCGCGTAGAGCGCCAGCGCGGGCATCGGCTGGACTAGGCACAGGTCGGCGAGCGGGGCGGCCAGTGCGGCGTCGCTGACCAGCACGGCAGGCTCCTGCGGCAGGGCTGCGACGGCGTCGGCCAGGCCGGAGGGGGAGGCGGCGGAGGGGCAGCGCACCTGCGCCCCGGCGGCCACGGCCCCCAGCGCCCACACGACCGTCCGCCAGGAGGGCGGCAGGCAGAGCGCCACCGTGGCGTGATCCCCGCCGGTCTCCTCCAGCACCAGGTCGGCCACCTTGGCCACCCAGCGGGCGACCACGGGCGCGTTGAGTTCCACGCGCTCACCGCGCGTGTAGTCCGTCAGGACCGGGCCTTGGGAGCGGGCAAGTGCCCGCAGACTGCTTTCCACGCCCCCAGGGTAGGCCAGCGGGCGCACCGCTCGGCGCGGCGATTGCGCGCGGTCGCGGCGGGGGAGAGCCGAGCTGACGGCGCGGTCCGGCAAAGCGGCGCACAATACCGCAAGAATCAATTGTTGTATCGCAGCGGCGTGTCGGTTGCAATTGCAACGAAAAACGCCCGCTTGGCGCGCCCGGTGGGCCCGAATTCGCCTTGACGGCACCCAAATTGCACCGGTGTAATTAGCTGCAGTGAGTTGGCTAAGCACTTGGAGGGCACCATGTGGAACATTTTCGGCGATGGCCCCATCGAGCCCTCTGCCAACCTGCTCGCCGAACTGCTTGGCCGGGATGAGTCCAAGCACGCCTGGCGCGACCTGGCCCTGTGCGCCCAGACCGACCCGGACGCCTTCTACCCGGAAAAGGGCGGCTCCACCCTGCCCGCCAAGGCCGTGTGCGCCAACTGCGAGGTGCGTCAGCAGTGCCTGGAATTCGCGCTCGAGAACGATGAGCGCTTCGGCATCTGGGGTGGCATGAGCGACCGCGAGCGGCGCCGCTACAAGCAGAGCCGCAGGCGGTAACCGGCCTCGTGGCTGCGCTAGCCCCGGCCAGCTCGTTCGTCACCGCAGTGGTGGTGACGAACGGCGCCAACGCCTTCTTGCCCTTCACGCTGGCGGCCCTGGCCAGGCAGGCGCGCCCCGCCGACCGCGTGATCGTGCTGGACGCCTCCGGGCACGCCGCCACCTGGGATGACCTGGGGATCGCGCCCACCTTCACCGGCCCACTGCCCGCCCGCCCCAAGCCGCTCAGCCGCCCCACCTGGGACGAGGACGACGCCGCCGCCGGCACCGCCTACGCCGGCGCGCTGCGCTCCCCGCTGGCCCCCGCCGCCGGATCGCGCGCCGCCCTGGCAGCGCCGGCCGTCCTCGCCGCCGATGATGCCGATGCCGATGCCGATGCCGATGGCGGGGCCGGTGGAGGCGGTGGCGTAGGCGAGGTCGGGGCCGCCGGTGGGGAGGCCGGCGCGGCCGGCGAAGAGGTCGGCGTGGCCGGCGAAGCACGCGAGGCCGGAGCCCCGGCGAGGGAGTCCCACGAGCTGCCGCTGGAGCGCTGGGAGCTGCGCGCGGTGACGGCCGCCAACCTGGCCCAGGCGCTGGAGTCCCTGGAGGGCGAGGAGCTGGGCGAGTGGCTGTGGGTGCTGCACGCCGACAGCGCCCCGGCCCCCACCTGCCTGGCAGAGCTGCTGCGCAGCGCGCTGGCCGCGACCACCGTCGGGATGGTCGGCCCCAAGCAAATCGGCTGGACCCAGCCGCAGTTCCTGCTCTCGGTGGGCGTGCAGGCAACCTCCTCCGGGCGGCGTCGGCTGGACGTCGAACCCGGAGACATCGACCAGGGCCAGCTAGACGGCCGCACCGACGTGCTGGCGGTGGGCACCGCAGGCGCGCTGCTGCGAGTGGAGGCCTGGCGCGCAGTGCACGGCCTGGACCGCCGCATCGGCAAGTTCGGGGAGGGGCTGGAGTACGGGCGCCGGCTGTGGCGGGCCCGCTGGCGCGTCATCGTGGCCCCGGAGGCCGTGGTGCACCACGCCCGCCAGTCCCTGCGCTGTGTGGAGGCCCCCTACGACCGGCCGCTGCCCCAGGGCTCCCACTCCGGGCGCCGGGCGGCCCAGCTGCACTACTCCCTCTCCGGACGCTCGCTCCTGTGGCTGCTGCCCAGCCTATTGCTCCTGCTTCCCGCCGCGGTGGCGCGGGCGTGCTGGCGCCTGGTGGCAAAGCAGCCCCGGGCCGCCGCAGGCGAGCTGTGGGCGGGCCTGCTGACCCTGTGGCGCGCCCCCTGGATCGTCGCCACCCGGCTGCGCACCAGCAGGGTGGCAAGCGCCGGCGCCGCCGTGCTGCGCCCCCTGCACTCCTCCACCCCGCAGTGGGCCGCCAGCCACGTCAGCCGCTGGCGCCACCAGCGTCTGCTCAAGGAACGCCGGGTGGCCCCAAGCGAGCTGGAGATAGCCCAGCAGCGCAGCCTGACCGTGCGTCGGCGCCTGGCGCTGGGCTTCGCGTTGGCCGCCGCCGGCGCCGCCAGCGCCTGGCTGGCCCAACGGGTGGGCCTGAACCCGGCGGGCGGCGCCTACGCCTCCCTGACCGGCACGCTGGCCGACCAGTTGGCCCTGGCCCGGGCGGACCTCGCCACCGGCGGGACCGCCATGCAGGCGGGCCTGCCCCCGTTGGCGCTGGTGGTGGCCCTGCTGGCCGCCCCCCTCACCCCGTTCCTGCCGCTGGAGCAAGCCGTGGGCGCGCTCCACCTGGGCCTGCCGGTGGCCAGCGCACTCACCGCCTGGGCGGCGGCGGGCATCGGCGTGCGCCGTGTGCGGGTGCGCCTGGCCCTGGCGCTGGTGTGGGCCACCAGTCCGGTCCTGCTCGGGGCCGTGGCACAGGGGCGCACCGCCGCCGCGCTTGCCCACGCGGCCCTGCCCGCCGCGATCTTCTTCCTTGCCCGCGCCATCGGCGTCAACCGGCTAGACCGGGTGGCGAGGTGGCGCAGCGGCCAGGCCCGCCAGTCCGCGCTCCACTACACCAACCTCCACCCGCGCGTGGTGGGACTGACCGCCGCAGCCGGCGCCGGGCTGAGCCTGGCGGTGCTCTGGGCGGCCGCGCCCGCCTACCTCCTGCTCGCCCCCGCCCTGCTGTGGTGGCTGCGCCGCCGCCCCGGCTTCATCCCGCTAGTGGTGGCCCCGGGGGCGGTGCTGCTGGGGCCGTGGCTGGTCGCCCTGGCCGGGCGCGGCTGGCAGGCCCTGCCCGCCCTCCTGTGGCCCGCCGGCCCGCTGGTGGCGCTGCAATCCCCGTCCACCTGGCTCTCTGCCCTGCTGCCCTCGGTCTCTGCCCACCCCCTGGCGGCCCTGCCCACCCTGGTCGTGTGTGCGCTCGCGGCCTGGACCTTCATGGTCTCGCCGGTGGCCCGGCCGGCGGTGCGCTGGGGCGCGGCCGGTGCCGCCGCCGGGCTGCTGCTGGCCTGGGCGGCGCCCCACGTCCTGATCGGGCAGGCGGCCGCCCCCGGCGGCTCGGTGGGGGTCTACGCCACCTCGCACGCCGGGGCGAGCCTGCTCCTGGCCGGTGCGCTGGTCATCGTCGCGGCCGGCAGGCCCGGCGCTCCCAGGGCTGCACGCTCGCCCCGCCTGCCCGCCGCAGCCGAGCCCGCTCTCACCACCGAGTCCGGTGCCACCGAGCCCGCACCCACCACCGGGGCCGCCGCCGCTCGGGCCAGGCTGCTTGCGGCCCAGCAGCGCTCGCGCTTTAGCCACGGCATGCGCCCGTCGGCCTCCAGGTGGCAGAGCGCGGCCAGCGTCGCCCTGACCCTGGCCTGCGCCGCGTCCCTGGCGATGTGGACCCACGGTGCCCGCGCGGCCGCCGCCAGCGGCGGCTGCTATGCCCCCCACGGCTGGCCCCAGCAGCCCGGTTGGGCCGCCGCCGTGAGCAGGGCGGTATACGGCTCGCCCCAGGAGCAGGCGGTGACGGCCGATTCCTGTCTGCACCCCAGCCCCGAGCTGCCAGTGGCGGTGGCCTCCGCCCAGGGCGCCCCGCACCGAGCCCGCCTCCTGTTCGTTTCCCCGGGCCGCTACCCGCAGGTGGCGTTGCGGGAGGCGGCCGGCACCCTGCTGACCGACGCCCAGCCCCACCTGCACCCCGCCGGCGCGCCCGCGGAGGCGGGCCGGGATGAGGTGGTGGCGGCCTTCGCCGGCGCGCTCTACGGCCGCGACTCGCTTTCCCAGGCGTTCTCAGACCACGGCGTGGACGGCGTGGTGGCCCCCATCGCCGCCGCGCCGACCGCCGCCGCGCCGCAGGCGAGCGCCGCGCCCGGCGAGGCGGGCCCGCCCTCCCCGTGGGACACCAGCGCCAAGCTCACCGCCGCCCTGGACGTGGCCCCCGGGCTGCGGCACGCCGCCCGCTCCGCCGGCGCGATCTTCTGGCGGGTGGGCGAGGCCACCGCAGAACAGGGAGCACCGGTGGGGCAGGTGTCCCGCCTGCGCTTCCTGCCGGACTCCGGGGCGGGCCTGGCCTACCAGCGCCTGCCCATGGGGCGCACCGCCGCCACCGCCGTGGTGGGCGAGGCCGGGACGATCGCGCTGGCTGAGACCGCCCCGGGCTGGCGCATCCACGCCGACGGCGAGGCGCTGCCCACCCGCGCGGAGGGCGGCCTGCTGCTGGCCGACGTGCCCGCCGGCGTCCACACCGTGCACGTGGACTACGCGGCGGCCGGGGCGGAGCCCTGGTGGTGGCTCAGGGTGGGCGTGCTCGCGCTCTCGGCACTGCTGGTGCTGCCGCTGCGCCGCCCCCGCCTGATTGGGGAGGACGAATGAGGACCTACGCCGTGCGCGCAGCCGCGCTCCTGGGTGCCCTGGGGGTGGGGGCGGCCGTGGCGCTGACGCAGGTGGGGCGCGCCCCCACGCCGACGCCCACGCAGCCGCAGGCCGTGGCGCTACCGCCCGCCCCCGTGCAACTCCTGTGCCCGGTGCTCGCGCCCCCGTCTAGCGCGGGTGAGCTGCGTGCCGACGGCAGCAGCGCCGTGGACGCCTGGGAGCCACTGCTGCGCGCGGCGGCCCTCCCGCCCGCCAAGGGGGCGCTCGCGTACGCGCCGCTGGACTGGGCCGGCCCCGAGGGCGGCGCCCAAGAGCCGGGCCGGGCGCAGTCCCTGGCCGGCGGCGAGGCACCGATCCCGGTCGCGGCAGAGGCCGGGCAGGACCTCCTGGTGCCCACCGCGCTGGGTGGGGAGGTGACCTCTGCGGGCGTGCGCGTCCCGGGGCTTACCGCGGTCGCCGCCGTGGAGCTGGCCAGCACGCAGGGGGCATACGCCGGCATGGCGGCCGCGCCGTGCGTGGGCGGGGCCACCGATCAGTGGCTGGTGGGCGGAGCGTCGTCCCCCAGCGCCGGCGCGATCGTTCGCCTCATCAATCAATCCAGCCGCGTCGGCACAGTCGAGATCGAGGGATACGGCACGACCGGCGCACTGGCCGGCGCCTCCCGCACCGTGCGGCTGAACCCGCTGCAGGGCAGCGATATCCCCCTGGAGGTGCTGGCCGCAGGAGAGGCGCGCCCCGCCCTGCACCTGCGCTCCAACGCCGCCATCAGCGCCGTCCTACTCACCTACGAGACGCAGGGCCTCACCCCGGGTGGCATCGGCGTGGTCAGCGCCGCCGCACCCAGCACCGAACAGGTGCTGCTGCTGCCGCCGGGGGCGGAGAGCCTGCGCCTGGTCAACCCCAACGGCTCGCCCGCGACCGTGAGCGTCGAGGCCCTCACGGTGCAGGGGCGCCGCCCCCTGCCCGGCCTGCAGCAGGTGGAGGTGTGGGCCGGCGCGGCCACCGAGCTGCCGCTGGGATTGCTGGAAGCCACCGCGCTGGTGGTCAGGTCCGACGTCGCCGTGCTGGCCGCCGCGCGCTCCTACGCCCCCCTGGAGTTGGCGGCCGGGCCCTCTGCGGCGTCGGCCGGCCCCGCCGCCTCGCCGGCCGGGTCCGCGTCGCCGGCCGGATCCGCCTTGGGGCGGCCCGCGCCCGCCTCGAGCGTCGGTGCCGCTGGTGCTGCGACCGCGAGCACTGCCGGCTCTCCGGCCGCGCAGGCCCCCACCGGCGCCCCGGCCTTGCCCGCCCCGAGCAACCGGGCGAGCGCCGCCCCGAGCGCCCCCACGCCCACCGCCTCACTGCCGGCGGGCGGGAGCGGCGCCCACCGCGCCGCCGTCCCGAGCGACGCCGCCACCGTCCCCTTCCACCAGGCGCCCAGCAGGCAGGCCGCGCCCGAGCTGCCGGGAGCGGCCGCGCGGCTGTCGCGGCCTGCCGAGGCCGGGCAGGCCCGCGACCACGCCTGGTCCGCGCCGCTGCCCGCAGTGGAATCCGCCGCCCTCATGGCCCCCAGCGCCGGCGTGCTGCTGCTGGCAAACCCCGGGCAGGCCTCCGTCACGGTGCGGTTGACCGCCGGCGGTCAATCCAGGCAGGTGGAGGTGGCCGCAGGCGCCATCGCCGCCCTAGAGGTAGACGGCGCGGCGAGCCTGGATGCCACCGGACCGGTGCACGCTGCGGTGGTGCTCTCCCTGTCCGGCCAGCGCGGCGGGGTGGAGCTGATCCCGGTGGCCCCCTCCGCGCAGGGAGTGACCGAGCTGCAGCTGCTCGTGACCCGCTAGGGGACACCAGGGGCTAGAAGCCGCCGATCTCCTCGGGGGAGCGGCCCAGCGCCGAGGCCACCTGCTCCACCACCACGGCGTAGACGATGTCGGCGCGCTCGGCCTCGCTGCGGGCGCGCGTCTCGCACGGGCGGCGGTAGATGACGATGCGGTCGGTCAGGCCCTGGGACCTGTCTGCGGCGAAGAACCGGCCCAGCGGCACCCCGCGCTCCCACGGCGCCGGGTTGGACGGCGGGACATCCTCCACGGCGAACTCGATGCCGTCCACCTGCGGCCAGCGCCGCGCGATCTCCCGCGCGGCCTCCACCACCAGCGAGTCGAACTTTTCCCGCCGTGTGGCGGCACCCGGCAGGCGCCAGTCCAGCAGCGCCCCGCGCAGGCCGTGCCCGCGCCTATCCCGGCGGCGTCGGCGCGCCAGCGGCCGGGAGGCTCGGTCGGGGTCCAGGGAGAAGCTGATGTTCGCAGAGGTCACCCGGACACACTATCGCCGCGCCTAGGCCGGGTGTCCGCCCCACCCCGCAGCGCGGGGTAGATTGGTGCCCCGTGAGAAGAACCCGAGCATGTTCGCGCCCCGCCTGCCAGCGCTCTGCGGTAGCCACCCTCACCTACGTTCAGGCAGACTCCACGGCCGTGCTGGGGCCGCTAGTGGCGGAGGCCGACCCCCACAGCTACGACCTGTGCGCCGAACACACCGAGAGCCTGACCGTGCCGCGCGGCTGGCAGGTGGTTCGCCTCTTCACCGAGACCCCGCGCGAGATCATCGACTACGAGGACCGCGAGGGACTGTCCCGCTCCCTGCAGCACAGCATCCGCGAGCGCCGTGCCCGCCGCGACGAACGCCAGCGGGAGGTCGACGCGGCCGCAATTCGCCAAGCCGCCCCGGTGGACGACGTTCCCGCCCGGCCCCACCTCCGGGTACTACCGCCCCTGCCCGAGCAGTAGCGGCACCCCGCGCCCACCGCGCGGGCTTCCAACCCTCCCCGCGAGGCTTTCTGGCCCTCCCCAGGCGGCCGGGCGGTCTCGCCGGCGCGCATCGCCTTCGCCGCACACGTCGGGGCCGGGGATGAGCGTCGGGTTGAAGTGCTAGCGGGCCCCGCCGACGTCGGCCAGGGCCGCCTCCACCTCGGCGCGGTTCTTCTCCTGGCTGCGCAACCGCTGCGCGTACTCCCTGTCGCGGCGCACGCAAGACAACGCCACCAAGAAACGCTCCGGGTGCGTCCCCCACGGCGGCGGGGGAGAAACCAGCGGCTCGCACTGGCTGGCCAGCCGCATGCCCAGCTCCTGCCGGTGGGCGGGGGCCAGGGTGGAGGTGCTCAGCAGAAACCGCCTCACCGCGGTAGCGAGATGGGGCGGTAGGCGCCGAACGTCGGCCACCTCCATCCAACCGGCCAGCTCGGGGGGCGCCAAGAAAGGCAGCGGATCGCTGGCACGCACCCCGCCAGTTATCACGTGAGTACCGGCCAGCAGGTCGCCGCCGCGCTTGGAACGCCCGTTGGCAAGCATGAACAAGAAGGCCACCCCGCCCAGGGTGAGCCAGCCCTCGATGAAACTGGTCAGCGCGCGGATCATCGTGTGACGCAGCGAGATCGGGCCGCCATCGTCGCGCACCACCTGCATCCCCAGGGCGGCCTTGCCCACCGAGCGGCCCTTCGTGGCCCACTCGATCGTGGCGGGAAACACCAAGAACGCCAGCAGGAACAGCACCGTGAAGAACGCCAGCGAACGGGCCATGTTGTCCAGATCCACCACCTTGGCCGACACGTAGAGGAGCAGCGCCAGGAAGCTGAGGACAACGCCCGCGTCGATGATGCCCGCCAGGGCGCGCATGAAAGGCGAGGAGGCCTGCACCTCCAGCTCGACGGCCTCGCCAGTGACAAGGACGTCGCGCTCCATGATTCGGCCTGCTGCGGGCGAAGTGAAGTCCATATGTGGCACATTACAGGGGTGGATGTAGATGCACTGCGCGAGGCACGTCGCCAGGACTGGGAACAACTCGAACAGCTCGCCCGCCGGCGCAGGCTGGACGGGCCGAGCGTGGACCGCCTAGTCCACCTCTACCAGGAGACCAACGCCGACCTGTCCTCGGTGCGCACCCAGGCCCCCGACCCGGACATGATCGCCTCCCTCTCCAAGCGCGTGGCCGGCGGGCGCGCCCGCCTCACCTCCGCGCGCACCCTGCGCCTAACGGACCTCGTGCGCTACTTCACCGTCTCGCTGCCGCTGGCCCTCTACCGCCTGCGCTGGTGGGTGCACGGCATGGCGGCGGTGTTCGTAATCATCGCCCTGGTGCAGGGCTGGTGGCTGGCCACCAACCCCGACGCCATGGACATGCTCGGCTCCGAATCCAGCCGGAAGTACTACGCAGAGCAAGCCTTCGAGGGCTACTACTCCGCCAATCCCGCGCTCGACTTCGGGGCGATGGTGTGGACCAACAACGCCCGCATCGCGCTGCTCACCATCGGCCTGGCCGTCACCGGCGTTGGCCCCGCCTGGATCCTGGTTACCAACGCCAGCGCAGTGGGCCAATCCGGGGCGATCATGGCCGAATTCGGGTATTTGGGAAAGTTCCTTTCCCTAATTGCCCCGCACGGGCTGCTGGAGCTAACCAGCGTATTCGTCGCGTGTGCCGCAGGCACCAAACTCGCCTGGAGCGTGCTGGTGCCCGGCCCGAAGCGGCGCATCACCGCACTCGGCAGTGCCGGCCGCTCATTCGTGACCGTGGCCGGCGGGCTAGTGATCGCACTGGCCGTATCCGGCGTGCTGGAGGCCTTCGTCACCCCCTCCGCGCTGCCCTCGGCCGTGAAGATCGCGTTGGGCGCGCTGGCATTGGCGGCGTTTTGGCTCTACGCATACGTGGTGGGCGGACGGGCGCACCGGGCCGGCATGAGCGCGGACCTAGAGGAGGCGCGGGCCGGGTACGGCTTCGCTGAAGCCGGTTAGTGAGCTAGTCGAGCGCGTAACTACCCACAGACTGTGCCCGATTTTTGAATTCCTATAGGGAATCTCGCTCCAGGGGTTTAGGGTGTTGCCGATGGATCAACGCTGCTCCAAGGAGAACCTAATGTCTCGACTTCCCCGAATGCTTGCAGCCTCCCTCTTAGCGGTGGCAATGGCTTCAACAACTGCCTACGCGACGCTAGACGGCGGAGCCCAGGCCCCTGAGGGCTCTCAGGAAGAGGTAGCCACCTCGCTAGTTGAGCCCACCTCGACCACCCCGACCGACGCTCCAGGCACAGTCCTGGACGTGGCGTTCGGCGGCTCGATGGCCTCCAACACGCAGTACACCACTCAGGGCAGTGAGGTAATGCGCGGTGGTCTGTCCGTCGTAGACACGGCCGCAGTGGAGGGAGAGGGCTTCAACAAGTTCCTGCGCGTGCGCGGCAACAACGGCAGGATGGAATTCCGCCCCACCGCGCTCAACCTGAACGACGCCTCCTCCCACGGCTTCGTCGCCGAAATGTTCTTCACCCCCACCGGTAACCAGGGCAACCTGGCCACCGTGTTCTCCGCCGGCGGCAACCTGTTCGTCCGCTACCAGAACAGCAAGCTGCGCTACGGCTTCTCCTCCAACGCCAGCGGCAGCTGGACCGACCACGTCAAGCAGATCGACGTGCCCGCGGTCAACAAGCTGCACCTGATCCAGGTGGCCTACACCTGGAACGGCACCCAGGCCACCATGAAGCTCAGCCTCGACGGGGTGGAGCAGGAGACCATCACCGCCACCACCCCCGCCACCAACGCCGGCAACATGGGCGGCGTGTTCGCCTACGGTGGTGAGGTCAACAGCGGTGCCACCGGGCGCGGCGTCACCGGCACGTTCTCCCGCCTGCGCCTGGCCAGCCCCGGCACCCCGTACGTACTGACCATGCCCTCCGACCCGGGCGGCGGTGGCGGCGACAACGACTCTTGCGAGTTCACGCCCCCCGAGGTGGGTAACTACGTCCCAGTCGAATCGACCTTCTGCCGCGACCAGATCCTGGCGGCAGCGTCGGCCACCCGCCCCAACGAGAAGCAGGTCCGCTTCCACGAGGCCGGCATGACCGCCTTCCTCCACTACGGCATCAACACCTACTACAACCAGGAGTGGGGCCACGGCACTGAGGACCCGGCCCGGTTCAACCCGAGCAACCTGGACACCGACCAGTGGGTGCGTACCCTGGCAGCCTCCGGCTTCCGCTACGCGATCCTGACCGTGAAGCACCACGACGGCTTCATGCTCTACGACTCCCGCTACACCACCTACGACGTGGGCTCCTCGCCGTGGAAGGGCGGCAAGGGCGACGTGGTGCGAGAGTTCTTCGACTCCGCCCGCCGCTACGGCCTCAAGGTGGGCATCTACCTCTCCCCGGCGGACTCCCGCGCCGAGATCGACCAGATCTACGGCAACGGCTCTGCCCGCTCCTCCCGCACCATCCCGACGATGGTGACCGGGGATGACCGCGCCGACGGCACCTTCGACGACGGCAGGCCGGTGCCCCAGTTCAAGTACGACGCCACCGACTACGGCGCCCACTTCCTCAACACCCTCTACGAGCTGTCCACCGAATACGGCGAGATCGACGAGTTCTGGTTCGACGGCGCGGGCGGTAACACCACCTCCACCGAGACGTTCGACTACGACGCCTTCTACGACCTTATCAACAAGCTCCAGCCCGGCGCAGCCATCGCCGTGGCCGGCCGCGACGTGCGCTGGGTCGGTAACGAGGGCGGCCTGGCCCGCGAGGCCGAGTGGAACGTGCAGGCGGTCTACGAGGCCAACTCGATCGGTCGCATCCGCGTCAAGCCGGACGCGACCACCCGCAACCTCGGCGCCGCAGACCTCCTGGTCAGCGAGGTCAAGGCCGGTAACGCCAACCGCATGCACTGGTGGCCCGCTGAGGCGGACGTCTCCATCCGCAACGGCTGGTTCTGGCACCCCACCCAGAGCCCGAAGAGCGTCGGTCAGCTGATGAACATCTACCGCCGCTCCGTTGGCCGCAACGCCATCCTGCTGCTCAACATGCCGCCGAACACCACCGGCCTGATCGACGACAAGGACGTCAAGCGCCTAATGGAGTGGCGCCGCGCCATCCGGCAGTCGATGCCGTTCGACCTGGCCATCGGCAAGCCCGGCACGTTCAACGGCACCGCCACTGCGGTGCTCACCGACGGTGACCGCTACAGCGCCCCGACCGCCCCCAAGCCCACCGCGCAGGCCCCGCTGGTCTACGAGGTCGACCTGGGCAAGGCGCAGCAGATCACCCAGCTGGGTTACTCCGAGGACATCAAGAACTACGGCCAGCAGGTGGAGAACTACAAGGTCGAGGCCCTGGTTGAGGGAACCTGGACCCAGGTGGCGGTTGGCCCGACCATCGGTGCGCGCCGCCTGGACACCCTGGCCACCCCTGTCACCGCCACCAAGCTGCGCCTGACCGTCAGCGCCGCGCGCGGCCCGGTCGGCATCTCCGCCATCGAGGCCTACAACGCCGACGAGCAGTTCGAGATCCCGACCGACATCTACCTGGACTCCAACGCCGCCGTTGCCGGCACCGGTCTGAGCAAGCAGAGCCCGCTGAAGTCCGGTGAGCAGCTCAAGCCGCTCACCCTGCAGCCGGGCACCACCCTGCACATCAAGCGCGGGACCGTACTGCCCGAGGCCGCCACCCTGTGGGGCTACGGCACGGCCACCAAGCCGGTCACCATCAAGTTCTACGGCTCCGGCCCCGAGCCCACCGCCGGCGGCAAGACCTTCACCCAGATCGTCGCGGAGAACAGCCACCGTGGCTTCGTGCTGGCGGGCCAGGCCCCGAGCGTCACCGACGGTGACGACCCGGCCCTGGTGGAGCCCACCCCGGCCGTGTACGCCAACACGATCAACCCGCGAGACATCACCGTGACGGCCTCCAGCGAGGAGACCACGCGCGAGCAGGGCCAGGCCACCAAGGTCCTGGACGGCGACCCGGACACGCACTGGCACTCCAAGTGGTCCTCCGCGCCCATCGGTGTTCCGCCGAACACGCTGACCTTCGACCTGGGCAAGAACTACAACGTGGACGCCCTGCGCTACACCGGTCGCGCCCAGGGCGGCACCGAGAACTCGCAGATCAAGGACTACGAGGTCTACGTCTCCGACGTCCAGGGCGAGCGCGGCACGCTGGTCGCCTCCGGCGTGTTCGCGGTGGGCTCTGAAGAGCAGCGCGTCACCTTCCCGCCGGTTCTTGGCCGTTACGTGACCCTGGTTGCCAAGACCTCGCAGTCCACCCGCAACGGTTCGTTCTCCTCCGCTGCGGAGATCCGCATCGAGGGCGTGCTGCCCGGCTCCACGCCGGCTCCGGGTGGGTCTGCCACGCCGGCTCCGGGTGGGTCTGCCACGCCGGCTCCGGGTGGGTCTGCCACGCCGGCTCCGGGTGGGTCTGCCACGCCGGCTCCGGGTGGGTCTGCCACGCCGGCTCCGGGTGGGTCTGCCACGCCGGCTCCGGGTGGGTCTGCCACGCCGGCTCCGGGTGGGTCTGCCACGCCGGCTCCGGGTGGGTCTGCCACGCCGGCTCCGTCTGCAACTGCGACTGTTCCTGGGGCGCCCCTGGCCCCCGAGGTGACCCGACTGGCCGGCACGAACCGCGTCAAGACCGCCCTCGAGGCCGCCCGCGCCGGCGACTTCGGCCACACCGCAGTCCTGGTGACCGGCAAGTCTTACCCGGACGGCGCGGCCGCCGCCCCGCTGGCCGCGCACCACAAGGCGCCCATCTTGCTCACCATGGGCAGCAAGCTGGAGCCCGAGGTGCGTGCCGCCCTGGACGAGCTGGACATTCGCGATATCGTGATCGTCGGTGGTCACCGCTCCGTCTCTGCGGCCGTCGAGCGCGAGCTGCGCGGCCTGGACCTGACCGTCCAGCGCATCGAGGGCAAGGACCGCTTCGACACGAACATGCAGGTCATCAACTACCTGGATGAGAAGAACGTCGGCAAGGGCGGGGTGTTCGTCACCTCCGGCATGAACTTCGCCGACACGCTGGCGGCATCCGCCGTGGCCTCCAAGCACGACGCCGTGGTGCTGCTGACCGGCACCAACGCGCTGCCCGCCGCAGCTGCCCAGCTGCTGAAGGGCCGCGCCGGCGTCAAGCCGGTCGGCGTGGGTGGCGACGCGGTGCGTTCCCTGCTCAACGCCGGCTACGTGCCCGGCACCACGATGGTCGACGTGGCCGGTGTGACCCGCTTCGACACCGCCGCGCGACTGGCGGAGCTCTACATGGCCGACGCGACCTCTGCGGTCGTGGTCAGTGGCGCCACCTTCGCCGACGCGCTCCCCGGTAACGCCCTGGCCGCCAACAAGGGCGGCGTGGTGCTGCTGACCCAGCAGAGCGTGCTGCCCGAGTCCACTCGCCGGGCGCTGGTGAAGCTGCCGGTTTCCTCCATCCACGTGCTAGGAGGGACCGGAACCGTGAGCGAGGCCGTGGCTAGGATCCTCTAGCGGGCAGCGCTTGCAGATAGCAGGGGGCGGGCGAACCAGCCGGTTCGCCCGCCCCTCGCCTGTCCCTCGCCCGCCCCGGCACTGTTGCTGGGGTTGGCACGCCGCCGGGGGTTCGCGGTCTTGTTCGGTGGCCTTGTCCAAGCGCGCCGAGACTTGTCATTAGCGGGTGCGCTAAGGACAAGTCTCGGCGGGTTTTGAAAAGTCTCGGCGTGCATCGGGCCGGAGGTGGCGGACCGATGTGCGGGGTGGGGGTCGTGGGATGGCCCGGCCCGCGTCGAGGCCGCCTGCCGACCCGCCACTCCGGGGTGGGTTAGTGGCCGTCTAGTTTTTCGGCTTCGTCGGTCAGGAAGGGCACGGCCATTTTCTGGGTGAACCAGCGCGAGTAGCTGAGGGTTTGCACGCTGCCTTCGATGGGGATCCAGGCCCCGGTGCGGGGGTGGAGGAACTCAGCACTCCAGGTGGTGGTCAGGGTGATGCGGTTCTTGGCTGCGCGGGTGAGGTATTGGTGTTTGTAGGTGGCCTGGGGGTCGGGCAGGCCTGGGTGGTCCACGGTCTCGATCGTGCCGTCGCCAAAGTCCCAGGTGTATTCGAACGGGGTGGCGCGTACTTGGATGTCGGCGGTGGTGAACTGCAGGGTGTAGATCCGCTCACCCGCGTCGGTCATTACCGGGGTGGGTAGGTTGATGAGTACGTCGCCGGTGTTGGGCCACATGATGACTGCGGGTGGGGCGAAGTTGATGGACTCGACCTCCCGGATAGTTACTACCCGGGCCCAGTCCACCTCGGGTGCCTGGCTGGGGGACGGGCGGGGCAGGCGGCGTTTTTCCCCGTAGTCCCACATGCACTCGGTCGGGTCCTCAAACTCACACAAGTAATGCGGCCTAGTAGGAACCACAGACGGCACGGGCAGGACAGGTGCAGGTAGCACAGGTGCCGAAATGTTGTAGGTCGACTCGGAGCTACTCTCGCTCTGTTCCCAGGTTACTCTCACGCCATCGGGGTTTCCTGCCCCGTCTACAACGTCTCCCCAGGTAAGCGGAGTTAGGGTGATGGTGAGTGCGGTCATACCGATGACTGATAACTTCATGGTTCTGAGACCGTTCTAACGACCACGCCTAAAATCTGCCAGCCGTCTCCGGTATGGACGCCGCGAAACACGAGCTCTCGTTTTGCTGGCTGATCAACAACTGTAGAACTGCCGTTGTGAGTCACGCGTTCAATCGGACCTACTTCGGCGCGAAGCGTGATTCGGTGCTCGTTGTGGTCATCTCGATTCCTGACCCGCTCGTGAGTGGTCGGATAGAAGACTGAGACGTTGTCTACGCTTCCTTCCGAGATCGCAGCCTGGGCAATCTCCTTCATAGTCGTTTTCCACTCGCAGTCGGGGATGTTGGTGTCCCACCATTCGATGTCGTGGGTGTTGATGAGGTACCACCAGGCTTGGAAGAGGAAGTAGGCGTAGGCCTCGGCACCATCGGCGCTGTTCTCAAAGGCAACGTCCGAGGGGACGGGCGCCTGTATCTGCTCCGGCAAGAGCGGTGTCTGGCTAGGGCCACTGGGGACCGGTGTTGCCTGGGTGGATTGGTCGGAGGGCTGGCTGCTCGCCGGCGCCGTGGTGTTCACGCTGGGCATGGGCAGCGGGGCTGGGGGCGCCTCGGTTTGGGTCGAGCACGCGGCCAGGGGCAGGGGAAGGGCCACCAGGGTGGCAAGGAGAAGCCGTGGTGCCGCCCGCCGGGCCGGGCGCGTGGCGGCCACTGCCGGTTGCTGGGTCGGGTTGATCTCCATGAATCGAACCTAGACCAGGGTCTCCTGCGGTATCTACCACTTGTGGAAAACACCCGCCGCCCTCGCGATCTCCCCGGCCGGCCAGCAGAAAGACCCTGTAGAGAGCAAGGGACGAGCGCCCCACCCAGGCCAACACGCCGAGGGCCGGTTTAGAGAAGGTGCGGGCGGAACGTCGTCCATGCTCTGGGCCTCCACGCGGAGGGACTATCCCCAGCGACGGGGCGGGTGGAACGTCGTCCATGCTCCGGGCTTACACGGGGAGGGGCCGGCACTGGGACGGGGTTGCGCTCTAAAGGTGCCCGTGGACTGGCGCTCGCGTTGTCTGAACTAGACGTTTCGATCTTCAACTCGACGTTGGGGCACTCAACTAGACGTTCCGGCCCTGGTTAACGTCTAGTCGAAGCGTCAAACGTCGAGTCGAAGCGTCAAACGTCTAGTCGAAGCATCAAACGTCTAGTTGGAAGCCGGCCCAGCAGCTCCGCGCGCCCCGGCCACGCGGAAGCGCCCGGTGAACTTGTCCAAGCCCGCCGAAACTTGTCCAAGCGCGCCATAACTTGTCAATGGCGGGGCCGCTAAGGACAAGTCTCGACGCGGTTTGACAAGTTTGAGCGAGCCTCGGCCCACCGCAGCGTGCGTCAGCCCGCCCGACGAGCCGGCCCACTCACCCCACCGGGCCCGGCCCTTAGAGCTGCCCGGCCGCCTTGAGGGCCAGGTACTTGTCCGCCAGCGCCGGGGCGAGCCGTTCGGCGGTGTCCTCCACCAGATGGGCGCCCCGCTTGGAGAGCTGGTAGCGGGAAGCCTCGCGCTCCAGCTCGGCGGATTCTGCGGCGGCGGCAACGTAGGTGGACAGTAGGGAGGAGCGGTCGTCGCGCAGCTGGGCTTCCTCGCTGGCGGTGGCGCCGGCCACGACCACCACGTGCTTGGCGGTGAGGGCACTGACCATGTCCAGCATCCCAGCGGAGAGGGAGGGCTCGATGGCGGAGAGCACCACCACGAGGGAGCGGTGCGGCAGTGTCCGGGTGACCTCCCGCAGCACCTCGCCGTAGTTGCCCTCCATCAGTTCGGGCTGGACGTCCGCCAGGGCGGTGGCGACGGCGTGGAGACGGGTGTTGCCTCCGCCGTGCACGCGGGCGCGCACCTTGGAGTCCACCACGAGCAGGCGCACGTCGTCGCTGGCGTGGGAGGCCAGGGCGGTCAGTAGCAGGGCGGCTTCCATGGAGGCGTCCAGGCGAGTGATGTTGCCCAGGCGGGTGCCGGAGTAGCGGGAGGAGTCCAGCACGATCAGCACCTGGCGGTTTCGCTCGGGGCGGAAGGTGCGCACCATGGCGTTGCGGGATCTGGCCGTGGCCCGCCAGTCGATGGTGCGAACGTCGTCCCCCGGCACGTACTCGCGTAGAGAATCGAACTCGGTGCCCTGGCCGCCGCGCATGGTCAGGGTGCGGCCGTCCAGCTCGCGAAGGCGGGCCAGCCTGGAGGGCAGGTGGCGCCGCGAGGTGAAGGCGGGGAGAACGCGCAGGGCGGCCGGCGCGGCGAGGGAGTACTGGTGGCATACCAGCCCTAGCGGTCCGGGCACGCGCACCGTGACCTCGGCGGCCTTGAACACCCCGCGCCGCTGCGGCTCCAGGCGGGTGCGGATCCTGGTGCCGCGCCCGGCCCCGACGGTGACCGTGGCGCGCGACCCGCCCCCGACGGAGGGGCCCCAGGCGTCGCGCACCAGGGCGCGTAGCGGGCGCTTGCCGGGGTTGAACAGCTCCAGCTTGCACTGGGCCTCCTGCCCCAGGCGCACGGCCACGCTCACGTGGCGGCGCGCCTGCAGCTGCTCGTGGCGGCCCAGGGCGAAGTCCACCACCCCGAGCGCCGCCACCCCGGCCTGCCACCACAGCAGGATGGCCCAGGACGGAAACAGCAGCACTGGCACCAGGCCCAGCGCCACTAGCGCAACAGCGCGGCCGGTGATCGCCATCAGCGCGGCACCGGGACCATCGCGAGAACGGAGTCGAGCACGCGCTCGGCGGTCACGCCTTCCAGCTCGGCCTCGGAGTGCAGCGAGATGCGGTGGCGCAGCGTGGGCTGGACCAGTGCCTGCACGTCGTCGGGGGTGACGTAGGAGCGGCCGATCAGCCACGCCCAGGCGCGCGCGGCGTGCAGCAGGGCGGTGGCGCCACGGGGGGACACGCCCAGGCGCACGGAGGGCTGGGAGCGGGTGGCGCGCACGATGTCCACCACGTAGCCGAGCACCTCGGGGGCCACCTGCACGTGACCGATGGCGGCGCGGGCAGCAGCGAGGTCGCCGGGCTCGATGACGGGGTGGATGCCGGCGCTGCCCTGCAGTTCGCGCGGGTTGAAGCCGGAGGCGTGGCGGTGCAGGATCTCCACCTCGGCGGCGCGCTCGGGCAGGGGCAGCACGATCTTGAGCAGGAAGCGGTCCAGCTGCGCCTCGGGCAGGGGGTAGGTGCCCTCGTACTCCACCGGGTTCTGGGTGGCGATCACCATGAAGGGGTCCGGCAACTGGCGGGTGTTGCCGTCCACCGTGACCTGCCGTTCCTCCATTGCCTCCAGGAGGGCGGATTGGGTCTTGGGGGGCGTGCGGTTGATCTCGTCGGCCAGCAGGAGGTTGGTGAAGACCGGGCCGGGGCGGAACTCGAACTTGCCGGAGTCGTAGACCAGGGAGCCGGTCAGGTCCGCCGGCATGAGGTCCGGGGTGAACTGCACGCGCTTGGTTTCCAGGTGCAGGGAGGCAGACAGCGCACGCACCAGCAGGGTCTTGGCCACGCCTGGCACGCCCTCCAGGAGCACGTGGCCGCCGGCCAGCAGTCCGATCACTAGCCCCGTCACTGCGGCGTCCTGACCGATCACCGCCTTGCCGACTTCGGTGCGGATCTGGCCGATGCGGGCCCGCAGTGCGGCCTCGGGGTTGCCGTTGTCAGTCATAGTGCTTCCTTACTTGACGAAGGGCCTGAGCTAGCTGGACGAGTTCTGCGTCGGTTGTGGGGGCCGGGCCGTAGAACAGGTGGGAGAGATAGTTGCGGTCCAGGCCGGATTCGGCCTGGAGGGCGTTGAGGAAGGCGGCGGCGGAGGCGGAGCGGCTCAGCCCGAGCGCCTTGCGGTAGCGGCGCGCGGCCCCGGCCCTCAGCTTGGCGGCCGCGTGGGCGTGGTCCTTGGATTTCAGGTAGAGGATGCCGCGCCCGCGCACCGTCTCGGTGGCCGGCACCACGACGGGCATGCGCTCCACCACGACCGGCCCGAGCCTGCGCCCGCGCCAGGCGGCCAGGGCGGCGACGATGACCACCGCGTAGACGTAGAGCCAGGGCAGCCACGGGGGGGTCATGCCGGAGGAACTGCTGGGCTTGTCAAAGGTGGACAGGTCCGATGCCGAGGGCACGTACCACACCACGTGCCCACTCGTTCCGAGCAGCCGCATGGCGAGGGCGGCGTTGCCTTCCTTGGCGAGGTGTTGGTTGGAGAGGAAGTAGCCGTCCGAGACCTGGTGGACGTCGGTGCCGGGTACCACGTCGCGCCTGACCTGGTAGGCCACGCCGTTATCTGTGGGGAAGCAGCCCGTGCCCTTGAAGACGTAGCCGATGCCGGTGAGCGTTTCGGCGCCCTGCGCGTGCTGCTCGGTGCACTGGGCCCGCAGTATCGTGGCGGTGGCCTCGTTTTGGGCGTCGCCCTCTGCCGGGACCAGTTCGGTTTCGAGGATGCGCGGGTCAGTGGCCGGCCCGACCAGTAGCACTAGGTTGCGGTGCAGGTCCAGCAGTTCGCGCCACTTGTCGTAGGTGAGTTGCCCGGTGTCCGCCACGACCACCACCGAGTTGTCGAGCGTTTGCTGACGGACGGCGAACTGGGAGTGGGCGACGCTGACCTCCACGCCGTTTTGTCGCAGGACCTCCGCGATCGCCATGGCGCCGTTGGGGTGCGGATTGAGCGGATTGAGAGGCTCCTTGCTGGTCACCGTCCGCGTTGCGGCTATGACGAGGATGGCGAGCGCCACTAGCGCGGTCAGCCAGATTGCACGACGTCTCACCCGCCGACGATTCTCCTGGCCGCCCGGAGTCGTGCCGAAGAGGGTGTCGATCCCGGCCGGGCGGGCCGGTGCGGGCGCGTCGAAGCCGGCGGGGGAGTGGGCGCTCATTTGCTCTCCCCGAAGGTCGCGGGCAGGGACAGGACGGCCTGCTCGAGGAGGCGCAGCTGGGCGTCGTGCTCCGGGAGCGCGACCAGATAGCCGTAGGCGACGTCGTCGAAGAGCTTGCTGGCCGTAGCGAATTGGGGGCCGAGCGCGGGCACGCCGGTGCCGGCCAGGTGGGCGGCGGCGTGGGCGGTCAGGCCTGGGTATTCCTCGATGATGAGACGCTCGTCCAGTTCCCGGATGATGGAGCGGAAGCGCTCCATCACGGCGGTCTTCCAGTCGCCTCTAGCTGCGGCGTCGTTTGCCAGGGAGCGCAGGCGCTCGGCGGGCAGGTCGTTTTCGAACAGGGTGGCGCTGGCGCGTTGGGCGTTAGCGCGGTGGGTGAAACTGCGCGACTTCCACACGGCCAGGCCGATTCCCACGGCTACCGCAATTAGCAGCGCCCAAACCACCGGCGCCGGGATACCGAAGTACTTGCCTCCCATCTCCAATCGCTCCAGGAGGTCCTTCAGCCACTCGATCAGGGCGTCCCACAGGCTGGTGCCCTGGTGGTAGATCCCGCGCGAGAGCTCCTCCTCCGCCTGGCGTCGGGCGGATTCGGGGTCGGGGATGAGCGGCGGGGCAAGCAACATGAGGTCAGGCTTCCATGGCGGCGGCCTGCGCCAGGTCGACGTCCAGGCCCTCCTTGCGGATGCGCAGGTCGATGTAGACCAGGGACATGACGGCGGCGGTGAAGGGCAGGACGATAGCCAAGGAGAAGGCCTGCTTGACGACGGTGACGATCAGCAGCGGCCAGTAGGCGCCCGCGCCGCCCCCCTCGAGGGTGAGGGAGAAGGCGGCCAGGATGGGCAGGGCGAGGGCCATCTCCAGGGCAGCGCCGATGGCGATGGTGATGAGGGAGGAGACTGCCAGGATGCCGAAGACGCGCCAGAAGTTGCCTGCGGTCAGGCTCCACGAGCGCTTGAAGGACTGAAGGATCGTGGCCTTTTCCAGCACCAGGACGGCCGGGGCGGCGCTGAGGCGGATGTAGAGGACCATGCTCAGCACGATGCCGCCAATCGACAGGAGGAAGCTCAGCACCAGCAGCAGGCCGCCGTTGGAGATGCTGCCGGCCAGGAGGAAAATCAGCACGAGCGCGGGGGACATGACCACGAGCGAGGCGATGAGGGTAAGCAGGGTGATGATGGCGCTCAGGGCGAGGAGGCGAAGCAGGCGGCCCTTGGCCTCCTGCCACAGCTGGGAGAAGCTGATCACGCGGCCCAGGGCGGCGCGCCCCACCGGCAGAACCAGCAGGCCCATCAGCATCGTCGTGGCGATGGAGTAGGCCAGGAACGCACTGATCGCGGTGATGACCTCGTAGTTGGTGAGAGCAAAGAGGTCGTCACCGTCCGGGGACGCCAACATCGAGTCGAGCATGTTCTCAAACGGGATGAACGAGACGGCGGACAGGGCCGAGATCACCAGCGTGAACAGGAACGAGAAGCCGAACATGACGCCGGGGTTGGAGCGCATGGCGGCAAACGCGCCGTCCAGAATGTCTGAGAGCGTCAGTGGGCGCAGCGGGATGATGCCGGGCTTGGGGGCGAAGCCGTAGCCGCCGGGCTGGCCGGGGTGCAGTGGCCCCGGCTGCGCGGTCCCGTACTGGCCGTACTGGGGTGCGCCCGGCGCGCCGGTGGAGCCGGGGGCGTACTGCCCGTACTGCGGTTGCTGGGGCGCCGCAGAGTGGGGCGCCGCCGATTGGGGCGCCGCCTGCTGGGCGGAGGGCTGCTGAGCCCCGACCCCGTACTGCCCGTACTGCCCGTATTGGGGTGCGCCCGGCGCGCCGGTGGAGCCGGGGGCGTACTGCCCGTACTGCGGTTGCTGGGGCGCCGCCGATTGGGGCGCCGCCTGCTGGGCGGTGGCTTGCTGAGGACCGGAGAGTTGGGGGGCCGCGCCGCCCTGCGGGCCTGCGCCCTGCCCGTCGGGAGCCTGGGCCGGGGTGTGAGCGTTGGGGGCAGCGGGGGAGCTGCCCATCGACCAGCCGTTGCCGGTTTGGCTCATTTTTCAGGTCCTTACTGCCCAAGCGAGGGGGCAATTGGGGCGGCGCGCGCCTTGCAATCGCGCCGGGGTAGCGCGAATGCGAGACAATGCCGCCATGACTGCGCGAATTCTCGTTGTTGATGACGATACCGCCCTTGCGGAGATGATTGGAATCGTCCTCGAGAGGGAGGCCCTGACCGCCCACTACTGCACCGACGGTGCCAAAGCCCTGGGCGTGATCGCGGAGTACAACCCGGACCTGATCCTGCTGGACGTGATGCTGCCGGGCATGGACGGCATCGAGATCTGCCGCCGGGTGCGGGAGACCTCCGGCGTGCCGATCATCATGCTCACCGCCCGCTCGGACACGGAGGACGTGGTGCGCGGCCTGGAGGCAGGCGCGGACGACTACATCCCCAAGCCCTTCAAGCCCGCCGAGCTGATCGCGCGCGTGCGGGCGCGCCTGCGCCGCTCCCCGGAGGAGGCCCCCGCCCCGCAGCAGGAGGAACGGCTGATGATCGGGGACCTGGAGATCGACGTCTCAGGTCACGAGGTGCGGCGCGGGGACAAGGTGATCGCCCTGACCCCGCTGGAGTTCGACCTGATCGCGGCCCTGGCGCGCTCCCCGTGGAAGGTCTTCACCCGCGAGGAGCTGCTGGAGCAGGTGTGGGGCTACCGCCACGCCGCTGACACGCGCCTGGTGAACGTGCACGTGCAGCGCCTGCGCGCCAAGGTGGAGATCGACCCGGAGCACCCGCAGGTAGTGGTGACGGTCAGGGGCGTGGGTTACCGCTCTGGCAACCCACGGGCGTGATGCGGATGGGCCGCAGGTGGCGCACGCACCTGGGTGAGCGGATCGCGTGGATCCTGACCGGGGCCGGCACGGCCCTGGCCATGGTTATCTTCCTGCTGCTCGCCAACGCGGTGCGGACCAACACCTACGAGGCGCGGGTGGAGAACCTGCTCAGCGACGCCGCGGTGAGGACCGCGGCGGCGCAGGTGAGGTTGGACGCGGCCGGTTTCACCACGGTGGACCAGGTGCAAAACTCCGTCAGCGAGCTGGTGGCCTCCCTCTACGAGTCGGCCCAGGGGGCCGGCGCCGTGGGCGTGGTCTTGCAGCGCGCCGCCCGGGAGACCGCCCCGGTGCGGATCAACGACCTGCAGACCTCGGCCTCGCTCAGCGAGTTGATCTCCCCGCAGCTGCGAGAGTCCCTGGGGGAGGGAGCCTCCTCCCAGTTCTGGCAGCCGGTGGCCCTGCCGGGGGAGGAGGGCACGGAGCCCGGCGTGGTGGTGGCCTCCTCGCTGACCCTGCCGCTGGTGGGTGTCATGGAGCTCTACATCTTCTACACGGTGGAGCCGGAACAGCGCGTCATCTCCCAGATCGTGGTGGTGATGATGATCGCCTCGGTGGCGTTGGTGTTCGTGCTGGGGCTACTGACCTACCTGATCGTTTCGCGTCAGCTGCGCCCGGTCCGGGAGACCTCTGCGGCGGCCGCGCGCCTGGCCGCAGGCCACCTCACTGAGCGGGTGGAGGTGAGCGGCGAGGACGAGGTTGCCGTGCTGGGCCGTTCCTTCAACGAGATGGCGGCCTCGCTGCAGGAGCAGATCGACCGCCTGGGTGAGCTCTCCCGCCTGCAGCAGCGATTCGTGAGCGACGTGTCCCACGAGCTGCGCACCCCGCTGACCACGATCACGGCGGCGGCGCAGATGCTGCACGACGCGCGCGACGAGATCGACCCGATTCACCGCCGTCCCATCGAGTTGCTGGCGGAGCAGACCACGCGCTTTGCCGAGATGCTCTCTGACCTGTTGGAGGTCTCCCGCTTCGATGCCGGTGCGGCCGTGCTGTCCCTGGAGGACCGCGACCTGCGCGAGGTGGTGCGCCGCACGGTGGACCTGGTTGCCCCCATCGCCTCCGATCGCGGCTGCGAGTTGATCCTGGATGAGCCGGCCGAGCGCTGCGGCGTGCAGATCGATCCGCGCCGCATCGAGCGGGTGCTGCGCAACCTGCTGGTCAACGCCATCGAGCACGGGGACGGTCGCCCCATCCAGGTGAAGGTGGCCGCTGCGGACGGCACGGCGGCGGTGCGGGTGCGCGACTACGGCGCCGGCATGACGCAGGAGGTGGCCGAGCACGTCTTCGACCGCTTCTACCGCGCCGACCCCTCCCGGGCCCGCACGCTGGGCGGCACCGGCCTGGGCTTGGCGATCTCCCTGGAGGACGCCCACCTGCACGGCGGTTCCCTGGAGGCGTGGGGCCGCGAGGGGGAGGGCGCCTCCTTCCTGCTGGCCCTGCCGACGGAGGCGGGCCAACCGCTTGGCCCCAGCCCGATCGCTTTGGAGCCGGAGGACCGGGTGGCCTACACCCCGGCGGTCGGCCTGCCGATCCTGGCGGAGCTTGACCCCACCGAGCTGACCGAGCAGGTGGACGACGTGCCCGCCCGCCCCTCCCTCTGGCGCCGCCTGAGTGCGTTGTGGCGGGGCGAGGATGGACGACGCGGCCGCAGCGGCCAGGACGAGGAGCAGGTATGAGGCGGGGCGGCGAGTTCGTGGGGGCGGCCGGTGGGGCGTCGTCGGTCAAAAGGGGCGTGCGCGCTCACGTGCCCCCGGCGCTAGTTAGGCGTGGGGGCGGCCGCGCGGGAGTCGTGGCTGTGGTGGTGGCCGCAGCGCTGAGCCTGTCGGCCTGCACGGCCTACCCGCAGTCCGGCCCGGTGCAGGCCGCCAACCCGGACCTGCCGGACTTGGCGCAGGTGGCGCAGACCGCCTCCGGCCCGATCAAGGACGCCTCGCCGACGGAGATCCTCTCCGGTTTCCTGCGGGCCTCGGCGGCGGGCCTGGACGACGACTTCGGCACCGCGCGGCGATTCCTCACCCCGGAGGTGGCCGGCTCGTGGGACCCGGGCGCGGGGGTGTTGATCTACCCGTCGGACGCGGGACTGTCCATCGAGAGCTCTCAGACCGAGGCCGGTGGGCAGGTGGTGAAGCTGGCAACCGCAGTGACCGGCACGCTCTCCCGGCACGGCCAGTTCAACGCCACCGACCCGGACGCGCGCACCTCCCTCAGCTTCGAGATGAGCAAGGACGCCGCCGGGCAGTGGCGCATCAGCCACCTCGAGGACGGGGTGCTGCTCAGCTCGGCGTCGTTCTCGCTGGCCTACACGGCCCGCACCCTGGCCTTCCTCACCCCGGACCGGCGCGCGGCCGTGGCTGACCTGCGCTACCTGCCGCTGCGGCGCCTGCCCACCCACGTGATGAACGCGCTGGTGGTGGGGCCGGCGCCGTGGCTGGAGGGAGCGGTGGCCAGCGCCATCCCGGCCGGTGCGCAGCTCACCGGCGGCGGCGTGGAGCTGAAGAACGGCGTGGCAGAGGTGGACCTGGCCACCGAGACCCTGCTGACCCCGCAGGAACGCTCCCAGCTGCGCGCGCAGGTGGAGGCCTCCCTGGCGGGCATCCCGCAGGTGCAGACCGTGCAGATCATCCTCAACGGCGAGGAGGTGGACAACGCCGCCGCCGCGCTGGAGACCCGCACCACCACTAACCCGCTCCTGGTGAGCTCCGAGAACTCGCTGCGCCACCGGATCGGGGAGGAGTGGGAACAGGTCCCGGCACCGGAGGGGGCGGTGAGCGCGCCGCGCCACCCCACCTACCTGGGCGCCAGCATCGTGTACACGGACGGCGGCCAGCTGCGCATCCTGGAGGAGCGAGAGGCGCGCGTGCTGGCCGAGGACTTCAGGGCCGCCCCGAGCGTGGACCGGCTGGGCTGGATCTGGGGCGAGCGGCGCGGCGAGGGGCTGAGCGTCATCAACGCCGCCGGGAAAACCAGGACCGTGATCGCGCCCTGGCTCGCCGGGGCACAGGTGCTGCAGGTCCTCATCAGTCGGGACGGGGCGCGCCTGGTAACCGTGCGCAAGCAGGGCAGCGCGGTGCGCGTGGAGGCGATGGGCGTGGCTCGCGACGCCGAGGGCGCCCCCACCGCGCTCGGGGAGCCGGCGTTCGTGGCGGAGGTGGACGGCGAATTCTTCCAGCTCGCCTGGGAGAACGACGTCCAGCTGCTGGCCCTGCACGGCCGCGAGGGCGTGTCGGTGCTGGACCGCATCCAGCTGGGCGGGCTGCGCAGCAGCCAACGCGTCCAGGACGGGGCCGTGCAGCTCGCCGTCAACCCGAGCGACCGCGCGATCGTGGTGGTGACCAAGAACGGGGAGCTGTTGCAGTACCAGGGCGGTGTGTGGCGCCTTTCCACCACCGGGGTGATGGACCCCAGCTTCGGCAACTAGCCGGGCTCGCCGCCGCGCGCTGGGGCGGGCATGCCCGCCCTGTGGACGGGGCGACGGCGCCCCAGGCGGTGGATAACCGGGCGGGCGCACAGTGGGGGATGCCGGTGGGACGTCGGCCACCCGGCGCCTAGAACGGAGGCGTGGAGAAAACGAACCAAGCCCATCAGGAAGGCGGGGCCGGGTGGCGCGCGGCCGGGGCGGCCCTGCTGGACCTGCTGGTCCCCGTGGAGTGCGCCGGTTGCGGGCGGCAGTCCCAGCGGCTGTGCCCCGCCTGCCAGCGCTCCTTCGCGGCCCTGACGCTGGTGGACAACGCCGCGCCCCTGCCCGTCCTGGCCCTGGACCGCTACGACGGCGCCGCCCGCGCCATGATCCTGGCCTACAAGGACCGGCACCGCACCGACGTGGACGAGTTCTTAGAGGGCCGCGCCCGGGCCGCCGGGTGGTGGCTGAGCGGGCAGCTGGGCCAGTTGCGGCGGGTGTTGGTGGTGCCCGCACCCTCCGGGTGGCGGCGCCGCTGGCGCGGGGCGCTGGTGGCCGCCCGCCTGGCCCAAGCGGTGGCAGAGGGGATCGCGTCAAACGGGAGACAGGCCCGGGCCATCGACGCGCTCAGGCGCGCCGGCGGCGGCAGCCAGGCAGGCAGAGGCGCGCGCTCGCGGGCCCGCCGCTCCCGCATGCGGCTAAGCGGCAGGGTGGTGCGCGCGGCGCTGGGGCCGGGCGGGTGCCTGGCCGGGCGGGCGGTGGTGCTGGTGGACGACGTCGTCACCAGCGGCGCCACCCTGCAAGAGGCGCGCCGGGTGCTGGAGGCCGCCGGCGCGCTCGTGCTGGCCGCAGTCGTACTGGCTGCCGTGCCCGCACGCGGGTGAGGGCGGTGGGGCGCTCGGGGTGGCCGCAGTCGTATCGGCGGCCGTGCCCGCACGCGGGTGGGCGGTGGGGCGGCGGCGCTGCGTGAGCGGCGTAATCGCGCGCTTACCTCCTCCCGGGAGGCGTGGGCGCGGGCCGGCCGTGCTCGCCCCCAGAGAAACGCGCGACAGGGGCGAAGTGTGCGCCGCCTCACGCCGCGATGGTAGTATTTGTGAGCACAGTCACCCGCGAGGATGCGGGGAGAGGAGGTGGGAACCAAAAGCATGCGCCCACCGCCGTGGTGGGTGTTTATCCCCGGGGCGAAAGCCTCAACCGTCAAGGAGGACACCATGGACATCACCATCAATGCCCGTAACGCCGAGATCCACCCCGATTTCCGTGCCTACGTTGAGGAGAAGGTCCAAAAGGTACAGCTGTTTGACCCGCGCGTGCAGCGGGTAGAAGTGGAACTGACCCACGAACGCAACCCGCGCCAGGCGGACACGGCGGAGCGAGTGGAGATCACCGTCATCTCCAAGGGCCCGATCATCAGGGCAGAAGCAAGCTCCTCCGACCGCTACGCGGCCCTAGACATCGCAGCTGGGAAGCTGGCCGAGCGCCTACGCAGGGCGCACGACCGCTCCAAGGACCACCACCGTCTGGCACCTCCCTCCCTCGCCCCCACCGCCGAGGAGCTGAAGCTAGGCACCCCGCTGCCGGAGGAGCCCGCGCCGGCTCCCGTGGCGGAGGAAGAGGCACCGGCCTCCAAGCTGCCGGCACTGGGCGAGACCGTTGAGACTCAGCTGGGCGACTCCCCGGTGATCGTTCGCCAGAAGCTCCACGAGGCCACCCGCCTGACCGTGGACGAGGCCCTGTACCAGATGGAGCTGGTGGGTCACCCGTTCTACATCTTCATCGACGCTGAGACGGACCAGCCCTGCGCGGTGTACCACCGCCACGGCTGGACCTACGGCGTCATCAGGCTGGACGCGAAGGTCTGCTGAGGGTTCGCGGGACGCTAGGTGCTGGGGCCGCAGGGGCAACCTGCGGCCCCAGCGCCGTGTTCCGGCAGGCCAGGTGTGGGTGAGCCGCGCCAGGCGCCGGTGTGGCGGGCGCGGGCCCGCCTACGCCCGGCGCGAATGGAGGGGCCAAGTGGCGGGAGCGGGCCGTTAGACTGGCAAAGCCTGTATGGCGGAAATAGAAGCGCGGGGAGGGCCCGCGCCGCAAACAAGGGGTTAGAGTCCGTGGGTCTTTTCGAGAGGATTCTGAGGATCGGCGAGGGGCGCACCCTCAAGCGGTTGGAGCGCATCGCCGACGACGTGGAGGCGCTGGCCGACGCCTATAGGGAGCTCACCGACGAGGAGCTGCGCGGACTGACCGAGGAGTTCCGCCAGCGCCTGGCCGACGGCGCCAGCTACGACGACATCCTCCCGGAGGCCTTCGCCGCCGTGCGCGAGGCCGCCGACCGCACCCTGGGCATGCGCCACTTCCGCGTGCAGATCATGGGAGGCGCCGCCCTCCACCTGGGCAACATCGCGGAGATGAAGACCGGTGAGGGCAAGACCCTGGTTGCCACGCTGCCCTCCTACCTGCGGGCGCTGGACGGCAAGGGCGTCCACGTGGTCACGGTCAACGACTACCTGGCCTCCTACCAGAGCGACCTCATGGGCCGCGTCTACCGATTCCTCGGCCTGAGCACTGGCTGCATCTTGGCCGGCCAGACCCCGGCCGAGCGTCGCGAGCAGTACGCCTGCGACATCACCTACGGCACCAACAACGAGTTCGGTTTCGACTACCTGCGCGACAACATGGCCCAGCGCACCGAGGACCTGGTGCAGCGCGGCCACAACTTCGTGATCGTGGACGAGGTGGACTCCATCCTCATCGACGAGGCCCGCACCCCGCTGATCATCTCCGGCCCCGCCACCGGCGGCGTGAACGAGTGGTACGCCGAGTTCGCCAAGCTGGTACAGCTGCTGGAGCGCGAAGTCGACTACGAGGTGGACGAGAAGAAGCGCACGGTAGGCGTGCTGGAGGCAGGCATCGAGAAGGTGGAGGACCTACTTGGGGTGGAGAACCTCTACGAGGCCGCACACACGCCGCTGATCGGCTTCCTCAACAACGCAGTCAAAGCCAAGGAGCTGTTCAAGCGCGACCGCGACTACATCGTCCACAACGGTGAAGTCATGATCGTGGACGAGCACACCGGGCGCGTGCTGCCTGGGCGCCGCTACAACGAAGGAATGCACCAGGCCATCGAGGCCAAGGAAGGCGTGGAGATCAAGGCGGAGAACCAGACCTTCGCCACGATCACGTTGCAGAACTACTTCCGCCTCTACCCGGAGGGCTCCCGCTCCGGAATGACCGGTACCGCTGAGACTGAGGCGGCCGAGTTCGTGGGCACCTACAAGATCGGCGTGGTGCCGATCCCCACGAACAAGCCCATGATCCGCAAGGACCAGCAGGACCTGGTCTACCGGTCGGTGGCGGGCAAGCTAAAAGCAGTGGTGGAGGACATCGTGGAGCGCCACAAGGTGGGCCAGCCGGTGTTGGTCGGTACCACATCGGTGGAGAAGTCTGAGGAGCTCTCTGCGCTGCTGAAGAAGGCAGGTGTGCCCCACGAAGTGCTCAACGCCAAGCATCACGAGCGCGAAGCCGCTGTGGTGGCCATGGCAGGCAGGAAGGGCGCCGTCACGGTGGCCACCAACATGGCCGGCCGTGGAACCGACATCATGCTGGGTGGAAACGCCGAGCACATCGCGCGCGCCAACCTGGAGAGCCGGGGCATCAACGCCCACGACGACTCCGACGAGTTCGACAAGGCCTGGCCGACTGCGCTGGCCGAGGCCCGCGAGGCGGTGGCCGCTGAGCACGACGAGGTGGCCGAGCTGGGTGGCCTCTACGTGCTGGGCACCGAGCGCCACGAGTCGCGCCGAATCGACAACCAGCTGCGCGGCCGCGCCGGCCGTCAGGGCGACCCGGGCGAGTCCCGCTTCTACCTGTCCATGGAGGACGACCTGATGCGCCTGTTCAACAGCGGGTTGGCCAAGCGCATCATGGAGGCCTCCAACTTCCCCGAGGACGTGCCGCTGGAGTTCAGCGCCGTCACCAAGGGCATCGCCTCCGCGCAGAACCAGGTGGAGGCCCGCAACTTCGACATCCGCAAGAACGTGTTGAAGTACGACGACGTGATGACCGAGCAGCGTGAGAAGGTCTACGAGCAGCGCCGCCAGGTGCTCAACGGCGAGGACATGGAAAACCAGGTCCTCAGCTTCATCGACCTGGTGATCCCCGCCGCCGTGGCCATCACCACCGCGGACCCGGACCCGAAGGAATGGGACCTGGAGTCGCTGTGGTCCTCGCTGCGCTCCGTCTACCCCGTCCAGGTGGGCCTGGACGAGTTCATCGAGGAGGCCGGCGGCCGCCAGGGCGTGACCCGCGAGGCGATCACCGAGGAGCTGCTGGAGGACATCCGGTTTGCCTACCAGCAGGTCGAGGAGGGCATCGAGGCCAACCCGATCGCCAAGGCCCAGCTGGGCGAGGATCCCATGCGCGAGCTGGAGCGTCGGGTGCTGCTCAGCGTGGTGGACGAGCGTTGGCGCTCCCACCTCTACGAGATGGACTACCTCAAGGAGGGCATCGGCCTGCGCGCCATGGCCCAGCGTGACCCCCTGGTGGAGTACGCCAACGAGGGCTCCCAGATGTTCAAGGCCATGATGGACGCCATCCGGGAGGAGACGATCCAGGGCGTGTTCGCCTACGCCAAGCGCTTCGAGTCCGCGCTCGAGCAGTTCAAGGAGCAGGCCGCCGCGCAGGAGGCCCAGGCTGCGGCTGCGGCGCAGGCCGAGTCCGTGATGGGCGAGACCGGCAAGAAGGCGGTGGAGACCAACGTGACTCTCTCCGGCCCGGACCCGGACGACGACTCCACTGCGGTTACCGAGGCAGACGCCGAGCCGCTGGACGCCACCGGCACCCAGCCGCTCAACCGCGAGCAGAAGCGTCGCCAGGCCCGCGCGGCCAAGCGAAAGCGCTGAAAAACCGAACTGCGAAAGCGCTGAGAAGGAGGCTGTGCGAGCGCTGAGATAGGGGCTTGCGCAAGCGTCGAGAATGGGGGCGGCGGGAGCGATCATCGATCGCTCCCGCCGCCCCTTTCTGCTTGTTGGGTGTTAGCCGATCTCTAGGGCGGTGACCAGCCAGCGCGAGCGGTAGGCCTCCAGGCGCAGGGCGACCGCGCGGGCGCGGTGGCCGTCGTAGACGGTCACGCTCAGCTCGTATTCGCCGGTGGGCAGCTGGAAGCTGTGGTAGCCCACCACGTTGACGGGGGCGGCGCTGACGCCCTTGAGCCGGTGGTGGAGCCCGGCGCGGCGCACGATGACGGCGTGCAGTTCCGGGGTGAGCCAGCGGGCCAGCTGTCCGGCGTCCCGCTTGCACAGGATCGCCTCGATGCACGCGCGGGCCAGGTTGGCTCCCCACAGGCCGGCGTCGGGAAGCTGGCGCGAGCCGCCGGCTGACGTCATGCCGGCGCTGGCCGGGCGGGCCGGGGCCTGGGCGGGACGCGGGTAGTGCGCCGGAGTCGGGGCGGGGGTGTGGCGTTGCTTAACAGCGAGGTTGATCATGACAAAACTCCGTCCGGAATGACCAAGTGCTGGCCGGGCAGGATCAGGTTGGGGTCAGAGCCGATCTGGGCTCGGTTGAAGGCGTAGATCGCGCGCCAGGCCTCGTCGATCTGGGCGTCGCTTGCGCCGGGTAGCAGCTCGGCGCTGATGCTCCACAGGCTCTCGCCGGGGGCGACCAGGTGTACCCGGGCGGCCGACTCGAGTGGGGTGACGAGGCCCGGCGCTGCCGTCGCGCTTGGCGCAGAAGCGGGGGACGTGGCGACGGCGGACACAGGGGAGAGGGAAGCGACAGGGCTGCCGGCCACCACGCTGCGACCGGGAAAACCGATCGGGACGAGCGGGGTGGAGGGGGCAGGCTGGAGGTTCGGGTGGGCACCGGGCGCCTGCGCGGGCAGGGACGGCGCCTGGCCCTGGATGGCGTTCGCCGGATCGGCGGCCGGGGTGGCCGGGGCGGTCTGCGGGCTGCTCGCCACGGGCGCGGCAGGCCCCTGCGGGGCGGGCCAGTTCAGGGAGGGCAGCTCCTCGTCTCCGGCGGAGGGCGCGTCCTGCGCCTTGGCGGTGGGCAGGGCCCCCGGCGTGTCGGCAAACGGGCGGGCGGCAGCGTCGTGCGCATCCTGGGCCAGCCAGGTGGGCAGCTCGGTGCGCTCGGAGGCGTCCGAGGGCGGGACAGGTGCCGGCCAGGTGGTGGCGGGCGGTGTCACGGCAACGTCGGACTCCAACCACGTCGGCATGGTGGCGGAGGCGTGGGGAGCGGGCAGGGCGGCGGGGGTCTGGCTCGGCAGCGACGTCGGCTCCGTCGACGGCTTAGGCGCCTGTGCGGCCTGGTCGAACGCTGCGGCAGGCCAATCGAGCCCGGCCGGGGCGGCGGTGAAGTCCTGTGGGGTGGCGGTGAGGTCCTGCGGGGCGGCGGTGAGGACCTGCGGGGCGGTGGTGAGGTCCTGCGGGGGCTGGGTCAGGCTGGGCAGGGCTGCCTGGCGCCACTGCTGCGAGCCGAGTGCGGGCACCAACTGGGGTGCTTCGACCGTCGCTGCAGCCTCAGTGGCGGGGGAGGAGTCGGTGGCGGTGGCCAGGCTGGGCGACACCGCCAGGGCGAAGCCGAGCCCGCCGGCCGCCGCAGAGAGGCTGGCCTGGCGGCCCAGACGCTTGAGCCAGGGGAAGCCGACGTCCTCCAGCAGGCGCGCCAGCCCTACCGCCTGCGGGAACAGCCAAGTTCCCAGCGAGAGCAGGAGGGTCAGCGCCGCCCAGGCCGACACGGCCAGGCCGGCGGAGCAGAGGGCGGTGACGACGGCGCCCTCGAACGCCGCGGATGGGTTGTTGGTGCCCATCTGGGCCAGGCCGTCCTTCAGGCCGGCGACGCAGAGGGCAGTGGCGACCGCCAGGCCCACGCCTGCGGCGAGCCCTCCTAGCAGCGGATTCGTCCCTCTACGCATTTGAACTCCAAGTACGTGTCAGTTCGTGTCAGTTCGTACATTTAGAGTGGAGTACATTCCGGACGGTGTCAAGGAGTAGGCTTTGCTTTATGGAAATCGAGCACCTACTTCAGGACCTCTCCAGCCGCCTCGACGCCCAGGCGAGACTGGAACTGGCGCAGGAACTGGCGGAAATCCTGGAGGCGGAGCGCGCCGAGTTGGCCCTGGCCGGCAGGCTCGCAGCCGCAGTGGGACAGGAAGTGGCGCTCACTTCTCGAGACGAGGGCAGCTTTCGTGGCACGGTCAGCGCGGTCACCCGCCACTACGTGCACCTCAACTGCGGCATGCAGCAGGTCTTCGTCAGCCTGGCCGCGCTGTGCACGGTGCAAGGACTGCCCCCGGCGGGTCAGGTGCCGGCCGGTTCGCGCGCAAACCAGAGCCTGGGCTCGGTGTTGCGGCAGGCCGCGCGCGTCAACGCCCGCGTGGTGGTGGGTTGCCAAGGAGTGCGCACCGGGCAGGTGGCTTTCGCGGGCAAGGACTTCCTTGACCTTGCCCCCGCGCCGGGCAGCGGCATGCCGCCGCTGACGATCCACCTGCCCCAGGTCAGCTGGGTCTCGATCGGGTAGGCGGCGGCTGAGCGCGAGGACGGCACGGGCAGGTGCGTGCGTCGGGCCCGCAAGGTGGTGCCGAGCGGGCAGGAGTGGGCGTCGCAGCCAACGGCGAGGGGCCCGGGGGTACCTGGGCAAGTGGAGGTAGACCCGTCGATGGGCAGCGGCTGGCCGCCGAGCCGGGGACCTTGCGCAACCAGTTGAGCCTTTGTTGCAGTGTTTGAGCCTTTGTTGCAGCTCTTGCGCCTTTGGGTGACCTATTGAGGCGTTAATCGTTGTCGTAGCGCCACAAGAGCTACAACAAAGCCACGACCGGTACAACAAGGGCTCAACGGGAGCAACAAAGGCGCAATCGGTTGCGCACGCCGGCCTGGCTCTGATCTAGCCTGACCCGGCCCGCACGCCGGCCCAGCCCCAGCCGAGCCTGGTTCTGGCCCCGGATCCTGGCCCCGCACACCGGCCCAGCCCCAGCCGAGCCTGGCCCCGGCCATGGCCCTGGACCCAGACCAGACCCAGGCCAGGCTCAGCGCTGGGTGGCGGTGGAGCTGGACAGGTCCAGGTGGCGGGTGGGGATGGCCGGCTCGCCCTGGGAGAGGCGCCAGCCGTCGTAGGGAAGCTCGGCGCGGGAGGCCTTGTGCCGCTGGGCGGCCACGCGCAGGGCGCCGGGCCCGCGGTGCTCCTCCACCACGTTGCCGCCCACCACCAGGTCCACGTGCAGGGGGCGCGCCCCGGCCTCGGTGAGGGCGCGCTGGGCCTGGCCGGGCTCGTCGAAGGAGACCACCAGTTCCTCGGTGGCGCGGCCGTCCACGCTGATGCGGCCGGCCAGCTTCTGGCCGCCCACCGTCTTCTTCTGGCCGGAGAACTTGGCGACGTCGTGCATCACGCCCTCGTCGTCCTCGCGGGCCACCAGCTTGTAGACCAGGGCGGCGGTGGGCACGCCGGAGCCGGTCACGAGGCGCGTGCCCACGCCGTAGGAGTCCACGGGGGCGGCGCCGAGGGCGGCGATGGCGTACTCGTCCAGGTCGGAGGTGACGGTGATCTTGGTGGAGGTGGCCCCCAGCGCGTCCAGCTGCTGGCGCACCTTGATGGCCTGGGCAACCAGGTCACCGGAGTCCAGGCGGACGGCGCCAAGCTCCCCACCGGCGGCGCGCGCTGCGGCGACTGCTCTTTCCACGCCGCGCTCAACGTCGTACGTGTCAACCAGCAGGGTGGTGCCCGGTCCCAGGGCGGCCACCTGCGCGGCAAAGGCGTCCTGCTCGGAATCGTGCAGCAGAGTGAAGGAGTGCGCGGAGGTTCCGATGGTGGGAATCTCGTACTGCTGCCCGGCCTCCAGCAGGGAGGTGCCCACAAAACCACCCACCACGGCGGCGCGGGCGGCGGCCACGGCGGAGTGCTCGTGGGTGCGGCGCGCGCCCATGTCCAGGCAGGGGCGCCCGTGGGCGGCGGTGGTCATGCGGGAGGCGGCGCTGGCCACCGCGCAGTCGTAGTTGTAGATGGACAGCAGCACGGTCTCCAGCAGCACCGCCTCGGCAAAGGTGCCCTCAACCACCATCAGCGGGGAGCCGGGGAAGTAGCACTCGCCCTCGGCGTAGCCGCGAATGTTGCCGGAGAAGCGGAACTCGCGCAGGTAGTCCAGGGTGGCGTCGTCCAGGAAGCCGCGCCCGGCGAGCCAGTCGATCTGCTTGCCGGAGAAAGTGAAGTTCTCTATCGCGTCCAGCACGCGGCCGGTGCCGGCCACCACGCCGTAGCGGCGCGTCGCCGGCAGTCGCCTGCCGAACATCTCAAAGACGCTGCGGCGGTGGGCCGTGCCATTAGCCAACGAGCTCTTCAGCATCGTCAGCTCGTACATGTCGGTCAGAAACGCGGTTGACTCAGGAAGCGCCATAGCCTCGAGGCTATCGCACATA
Organism: Buchananella sp. 14KM1171; assembly: GCF_041380365.1. NCBI lineage: Bacteria > Bacillati > Actinomycetota > Actinomycetes > Actinomycetales > Actinomycetaceae > Buchananella > Buchananella felis. The sequence continues at coordinate 1,882,924 of NZ_CP159981.1, forward strand.
GCGGTTAGAACAAGCCAAACCTGGGTCGTAGGTCACGGATTGGCTCTGAATGAAATCTGCCACCAGCAGGTGGGGGCAACCGCGAGATTCCAACGATCCGTTACGTCAATGGCGTCACAACGCGGCGCGCGTGGGCCGTCTCACTAGGCACAAACGTGGGCACAACCGCTCCCGCCCGTTACCGTCAAATGTCATGAATGATGCTCCTATCGGTATTTTTGACTCCGGCGTGGGCGGGCTAACGGTGGCCCGGGCCGTGCTGGATCAGTTGCCGGGGGAATCGATCTACTACATCGGGGACACCGCCAACAGCCCCTACGGTCCTAAGCCGATCGCCCACGTGCGCGAACTCGCCCTGGAGGTGATGGACCGCCTGGTCAGCGAGGGCGTCAAGTTGCTGGTGATCGCCTGCAACTCCGCCTCCGCCGCCGTGCTGCACGACGCGCGCGAGCGCTACGCCATCGACGCCGGCATCCCCGTGCTGGAGGTGATCCGCCCGGCCGTTCGCCGCGCCGTGGCCACCACCTCCACCGGGCGCATCGGCGTGATCGGCACCCAGGCCACCGTTTCCTCCCGGGCGTACCCGGACGCGTTCGCGGCCGCCCCCTCGCTGCAGATCACCCAGGCGGCCTGCCCGCGCTTTGTGGAGTTCGTGGAGAACGGCACCACCGCCGGGCCGGAGCTGCTGGAGGTGGCCCGCGAGTACCTGGCCCCCATCCAGGAGGCGGACGTGGACACCCTGGTGCTGGGCTGCACGCACTACCCGCTGCTCACGGGAGTGATCTCTTACGTCATGGGCGACGGCGTCTCCCTGGTCTCCAGCTCTGAGGAGACCGCCAAGGACGTCTACCGCGAACTGGTCAACCACGACCTGCTGCGCTCGCCGGAAGCCGGTGCGCCCACCCACACGTGGGCATCGACCGGGCAGCGCGAGCCATTCTTGCGCCTAGCTGGGCGCTTTCTAGGCCCCAACGTCGGAGGGATGCAGGAATGAAGCTCACGATCATCGGCTCCTCCGGTTCCATGTGCGGGCCGGACAGTCCGGCTTCCTGCTACCTGTTGCAGGCGCCGCACGCCGGGCGCACCTACTCTGCGGTCTTCGACATGGGGCCGGGCGGCAACGGCGCCCTGCTGCGTTACCTTGACCCCGTCGACTTGGACTTCATTGGTATCTCGCACTGCCACGCCGACCACATGGTGGACCTGATTGGGCACCAGGTCTACCGCAAGTGGCACCCGGAGGGGCACCTGCCGCGCACCCGGCTGTGGGGGCCCTCTAACCTCACCCAGCGGATGCTGGGCGTGAGTGGGGACACCGACGTGAGCGACTACAGCGCCGAGTTCGAGCTGGGCCAGTGGCAGGTGGGTCAGACCATCGAGGCCGGGCCGTTCCGGATCACCGCGTTCCGGGCCGAGCACCCGGTGGAGGCCTACTCGCTGCGCGTGGAGGGGCCCTCGGTTGACCCCGCCCGCGCCAGCGCCGTGTTCACCTACACGGGGGACACCGACCGCTGTGAGGGCGTGCTGGCTGCCGCCGCCGGTGCCGACCTGTTGCTCTCCGAGGCCGCCTTCTTGGAGCGCCACGGCATCGGGCCGGGCGTGCACCTGACCGGCAAGCGCGCCGGCGAGCTGGCCACGGACGCAGCCGCCAAGCACCTGGTTTTGACCCACATTCAGCCGTGGACCGACAAGCAGGAGACCGCCGGGGAGGCCCGCGCCACCTACGCCGGCCCGATTAGCGTCGCGCTGCCCGGGGATACCTTCGAGTTCTAGTCCGACGTTGCCGCCGGCCCTCTCCTTGTCGCGGCCTGTGGAGGCGCGGCCTGCCCCCTCCGCCGGGGCGCGGCTTTCTCGCTGCGGCGGGTGGGACGTCGGCCATTTCCCTCCCGTCGGGGCGCGGCTTTCTCGCTGCGGCGGGTGGAACGTCGGCCAGCGAAACGGGCTGCGTTGAGATAGGCCGCATGAATGTTGGTGGCGCGCGCTAACCTGAAAGCATGGTTGAACAAGCTGCGTCCCCACAAGCAGAGCAGATCGAAAGCAAGGTGCTCTCCGACCTTGCCCTCCTCAACTCCCTGCTTGACCAGATCGTGGTCGAGTACGGGGGAACGGGCCTGTTGTCCGACGTCGACCACCTGCTGGCACTAGCGCAGCGCGCCACCGCCTCCACCGTCAACGGTGCCGGCGACGCCGCCACCAAATGGACTGACGAGGCGGTGGCCTACGTGGCCGGCCTGGAGCAGGAGCGCGCCGAGCACGTGGCCCACGCCTTTACCTGCTACTTCCACATCGCCAACCTGTGCGAGGAACGCGAACGCGTCCGCCTGATCCGCCGCAACGCCGAGCAGGCCGGGCACGTGGGCACCATGGCAAAGGCCTACCTGGACCTGGAGGCCGAGGTGGGCAGCGAGCGGGCCCGCGCCGAGCTGGCCGGCATCGAGTTCCGGCCCGTCTTCACCGCCCACCCCACCGAGGCGCGCCGCCGCTCCGTCTTCGAGGCCGTGCGCGCCATCTCCGAGCTCTTGGACGCTCGTGACGATGCCCGCCTGGGCCCGCGCTCGCTGGAACGCAACCGCACCGCGATGCTGGCGGCCCTGGACCGGCTGTGGCGCACCGCCCCGCTGCGCGACGCCGCCCCCAGCCCGCTGGACGAGGTGCGCAGCGCCCTGACCGTGGTGGAGCAGACCTTCGTCTCCGCCCTGCCGGAGGTCTACCGGCGCTTTGACGACGACCTCTCCGGTGCCAACGCCGGCACCGAGGCCACCCTCAAGCACGGGTTCGTGCGCCTGGGCACCTGGATCGGCGGTGACCGCGACGGCAACCCCTACGTCACCGCGCGCGTCACCCGCGACGCCGCGCAGCGCGCCCACCAGTCCATCCTCTCCGTGCTGGAGGACAAGGCCCGCCACCTGGCGCGCACCCTCACAGTGGACGACTCCTTCACCCCGCCCTCCGGGCCGCTGCGCGCCCTGTGGGCCCGCCAACGCACCCTGGCCCCCGAGGTCGCCGAGGGGGTGGCGGCCACGCGCGCCGGGCAGACGCACCGGCGCGTGCTGGGCATGGTGGCCCGCCGCGTGGCGGCCACCAGCCAGGCCGACGCCCACCTGGCCTACCGCACCCCGGAGGAACTGCTGGAGGACCTGCTCACCGTGCAGGAATCGCTGGTGGCCGGCGGGGACCCGCGCGCCGCCTACGGGGAGCTGCAGGACTTCATCTGGCTGGTGCAGTCATTCGGCTTCCACCTGGCGGAGATGGAGATCAGGCAGCACTCCTCCGTGCACGCCAAGGCGCTGTTGCACCTGGCAGACCCGCGCCACCACCCGGTCCCACCCGTGGCGGCCGAGGAGGTGCTGGAGGTGTTTCGCACCATGGCGATGGTGCAGGCCCGCTACGGCGTGGACGCCTGCCGCCGCTACATCGTTTCCTTCACGAAGTCCGCTGCGGACATCGCGGCGGTGCACGAGCTGGCCCTGTGGGCCGTGGGCGACCCCGAGGCCCTGCCGGTGCTGGACGTGATCCCGCTGTTCGAGACCCACGAGGACCTGCTGGGCGCCACCCAGACCCTGGAGCAGATGATCCAGCTGGTGCCGGTGCGCAAGCGCCTGGAGGCCAACGGGCGGCGCCTGGAGGTCATGCTGGGCTACTCCGACTCCGCCAAGGACGTGGGTCCCGTGGCCGCCACCCTGGCGCTCTACCAGGCCCAGGCCGCCATCACCCAGTGGGCGCGGGACAACGACATCGTGCTCACCCTGTTCCACGGCCGGGGAGGTGCCCTGGGGCGCGGCGGCGGCCCCGCGGAGCGCGCCATCCTGGCCCAGCCGCCCCACTCCGTGGACGGGCGCTTCAAGCTCACCGAACAGGGCGAGGTCATCAACGCCCGCTACGGGGACCCGGAGATCGCCGTGCGTCACCTGGAGCACGTTACCTCCGCCATCCTGCGCGCCCAGATCCCCTCCCTGCAGCAGCAGGTGGCCGACGCCGCCGAGCGCTTCGCCCCCGTGGCCAGCGTGCTCGACGAGGCCTCCCGCGCCGAGTTCCTGGGCCTGGTGCACGCCGAGGGCTTTGCCCAGTGGTTCGCCAAGGTCACCCCGCAGGAGGAGGTGGGCCACCTGGAGCTGGGCTCCCGCCCCGCCCGGCGCGGCCTGCACGTCGAGTCCCTGGAGGACCTGCGCGCCATCCCCTGGAACTTCGCCTGGAGCCAGGCCCGCCTGAACCTGACCGCCTGGTATGGGCTGGGCGCCGCCATCGAGGCCGTGGGGGACATGGACGAGCTGCGCGAGGCCTACCGCTCCTGGCCCCTGCTGCGCGCCCTCATCGACAACATCGAGATGAGCCTGGCCAAGGCCGATGCCGAACTGGCCCGCCGCTACCTGGCCCTGGGGGAGCGCCCCGAGCTGACCGAGCGGATCATGGCCGAGTACGAGCGCACCGTGCGCGGCGTCATGGCCATCAAGGAAGAGGACTGCCTGCTGGGCCGCTCGGCGATCCTGCGCCGCGCCATCGAGATGCGCCACCCCTACATCAGCGCCCTGTCCATCCTGCAGCTGCGCGCCCTGACCCAGTTGCGCGGCGGCGCGGACACCCAGGCCGCCGCGCGCCTGATGAGCCTGACGCTCAAGGGCGTGGCCGCCGGCCTGCAAAACACCGGCTGATAGGCGGCGCGGGCGCGGTCAGGGGCGGGGCACCGGTGGTGCCCCGCCCCTGACCGCTTTGGGAGAGGAGTGGGGGACGACGCTGCCGCCCCGCCCCGCCAAACCGCCTGGCAGGGCTCCTTCGAGGCGCCCGGCCCGCGCGTTCTCGCCCGGCCACTGCCCTGGCCGGGCGGGCGGCCCGCTAGGGCAGCGCCCTCACGTAGGGAGCGATCGCCTCCAGCGCCCGGCGGCGGTGGGAGATACGGTTCTTCTCCTGCGCGCTCAGCTCCGCAGTGGTGACCTCGTAGCCGATCGGAACGAAGATCGGGTCGTAGCCAAAGCCGCCCTCGCCCCGGCGCTCGTAGGTCAGGTTGCCCGCGATCTCGCCGCGCACCACCTGCTCCACCGGCCGGCCGTCAGCGCCGGGCGCCACCAGGGCCACCACGGCCACAAACTGCGCCCCACGGTGGGCCGGTGGGACGTCGGCCAACTGGCGCAAAAGCAGGTCGGTGTTCTCCACCACGCCTGCGCCACCGGACCAGCGGGCAGAAAACACGCCCGGCGCGCCGCCCAGTACGTCCACGCAGATGCCGGAATCGTCGGCCAGCACCGGCAGGCCGCACTCCGCGAAGGCGGCGCGGGCCTTGAGCAGCGCGTTGGCCTCGAAGGTCACGCCGTCCTCCACGGGGGAGGACAGGCCCAGGGAGGCGGCGGAAACCACCTCCACCTCCACCCCCAGGTCGGTGAAGATCGCCTGGACCTCGCTGGCCTTGTGCTCGTTGAAGGTGGCCAGGACTACGCGCTTCACTCGGTGTCCTCCCCGTCCTGCGCGTCGACGCCCCACTCCTCGCCATCGGGGCTGGCGCCGCCCTCGGTGACGTCCCAGTTGCCCTCCAGCGCGGCCCTTTGCAGGCGCGCCAGCTCGCTGGTGCCGGCCAGGGCCAGGTCTAGCAGCTCATCCAGCTCGGCGCGCTTGAACGGCACGCCCTCAGCGGTGCCCTGCACCTCCACGAAGTCGCCGCTGCCCGTGACCACCACGTTCATGTCCGTGTCCGCCGCGACGTCCTCCACGTACGGCAGGTCCAGGCAGGCCCGCCCGTCCACCACGCCCACGGAGATCGCCGCCACCGAGTCCTTCAGCACGGGCCGGCCGGCCACCGGGTTGATGTGCCCGGCCGCGACACCCCAGGCCACCGCGTCAGCCAGCGCCACGTAGGCGCCGGTGATGGAGGCGGTGCGGGTGCCGCCGTCGGCCTGCAACACGTCGCAGTCCACCACGATCGTGTTCTCGCCCAGCGCCTGCAGGTCGATGATGGCGCGCAGGGAACGACCGATCAGCCGCGAGATCTCGTGGGTGCGCCCGCCGATCTTGCCCTTGACGCTCTCGCGCTGCGAGCGGGTGGAGGTGGCGCGCGGCAGCATCGCGTACTCGGCCGTCACCCAGCCCTCGCCCGAGTCCTTCTTCCACCTGGGCACCCCGGCGGTGAACGAGGCCACGCACAGCACGCGCGTGCCACCGAACTCGATCAAAACGCTGCCCTCGGCGTTGTCCAGCCAGTTGCGGGTGATGCGCACCGGGCGCAGCTTGTTTGTGCGCCGCCCGTCCGCGCGCCGGAAGGATGCGGTGGACGACGTTGCCTCCGCCCGCCCCGCGCCCACGGCCGCCTGGTTACTTGCCTGCTCGCCCATCAGATCCCCAGCTCCTTGCGCAGTCGGGCCACGTGGCCGGTGGCCTTGACGTTGTAGGCCACCTTCGTCAGGGTCCCGTCCGGTGCCACCACGAAGGTGGAGCGGCGGATGCCCAGGAAGATGCGCCCGTAGTTCTTCTTCTCACCCCACGTGCCCCAGGCGGCCGAGACCGCCTTGTCCTCGTCGCAGGCCAGCGCGAAGGGCACGGAGTACTTCTCGGCGAAGCGGTCCTGGGCGGCCACGGAATCGGGGGAGATGCCGATGACGCCGTAACCGGCGGCCTTGAAGCCGGCAAAGGAGTCGGTGAAGTCGCAGGCCTGCTTGGTGCAGCCCGGCGTGGAGGCCTTGGGGTAGAAGTAGACCACCACCCCTCGGGCGTGCTTGGTCAGCTCCTCGCTCAGCGTGACGGTGCCACCGCCGGCCACCGGGAGCGTGAAGTCGGGGGCCAGCTGGCCCTCCTCCAGTACGACGTCGCTCATTTCTTCTCCTTTCGCCAGGGAAAGTGTGGCACGGAAAGACGCCGGTGGGGCGGCCGGCCTCACGCCGACCGCCCCACCGGGCGCGCTTTGGGAGCACGCGGCTACTTCACGAGCCGCTCCAGCTCCTGCTGCACGTTGGTGTCCAGCGACGTAGTGCCGCCGTAGAGGCGGATGGCCTTAGCGCCGCTGGCCTTGACGAAGTCCGCCGTGGTGCCCGGGACCGTGTTGGAGCGGGTGAACAGCAGCACACCCTGGTCCTTGGCCACGTCCACGCCGCCCGCCAGGGCGTCCACCAGGGACGAGCCGTTGGCGATACCCACCAGCTGCGCCGAGGGCATGAAGCGCGTGGCCAGCGAAGCGGCCGTGTCGTAACGGTCGGTGCCCGCCACGACCACCGCCGGGCGCACCCCCACCGCCTGCAGGTCGCGGGCGGCGCCGCCACCCACGGCCAGGGCGGCGATGCCGTTCTGGCGCAGGTAGTTCACGCTCGCCTGCGAGTGGGCGCTGTTGGCGACCAGCAGGATCGGCAGGTCCTCCTTGGCGGCGACGGGGCCGGCGGCCAAGGCGTCGGCCATGGACTCGCCGTTGACCACGAACGCCCGCATCGCCACCTCGCCGGTGGCGCGCTCCATCTCCGCAGCTGCGAGCACCGAGGTGGCGTACCGGGTGGGGCCACCCACGCGGTCCACGACGATGCCCATGCCGACCAGCTTGTTCTCCGCCGCGGCGGAGATGGAGCCGGTCTGGCCCATGACCACCACGCGCTCCACCTTCGCGTCAGCGAGCCATCGCTCCACGCGGGGGTCCAGCTCGCGGCCGGTCAGCAGCAGCGGGGCGTCGAGCGCGTCGGCCAGCGGGGTCGCCACCAGGCCGTCAGCGGGCGCCCACGCGTTCGCCAGGACCACCGTGGTGGCCTTGTCGCCAGCGATCTTCAGGGCCGTGTCGATCCGGTCCGTGCCCTCGAAGCGCTTCATCGGCGGCTGCGGGGCCGGGGTGGCGGACTGCGTGGGCTCCGGGGTGGCGGACTGGGTCGGCTCCGGGGTCGCGCTCTGCGTGGGCTCCGGGGTCGCGCTCTGGGTCGGTTCCGGGGTCGCGCTCTGGGTCGGCTCCGGGGTGGCGCTCTGCGTGGGCTCCGGGGTCGCGCTCTGGGTCGGTTCCGGGGTCGCGCTCTGCGTGGGCTCCGGGGTCGGCGGCGTGGTGCCGTCCAGCGCCGGGCCGGTGCGCAGAGCGAACTCCTGCACCATCACCGGGTCCGGCCCGGTGAAGTCCAGGCGAACCGCCGTGGCCCCGGCCGGGATGGCGGCCTCGTGCAGGGACTCGTCGGAGTCGATCGTGCCGATCTGTGCCCACTCACCGGCCACCTGGGCCTCGATCTTGCCCTTACCCATGCCAACCACCGTGGCGAACTTCGGGGTCGTGCCCGCCTGGATCTGGCGGGTGATCGTGCCCTTGTCCTGGGTCACGGGGGCCATGAAGCCGGTCTCCAGCTTGCCATCAGCGACGGACAGCACCGTGCCGGAGGCGGCCTCGAAGGTGGTGGAGAACGAGGTGACCGTGCCGGCCACCTGGAACTCGCGGATCTTCACCCACTTGCCACCCGGGTTGTTGCTGGTGGCGCGCAAGCGAACGAAGCGGGCCTCCTCCGGGGTGGCCAGCTGCAGGTGAACCACCGGCTGGTTGGAGACGGTGCCCACCTGCTTCCAGGAGTCGCCCGTGGCGGAAACCTCGATGACGCCGCTGTAGATCATGTCTCCACTGGTGGCGGTGTCGTTGTCGGACTGCTGCAGCTTGATGGAGCCGATGGTCTTAACCGAGCCCAGGTCCAGCTGGAAGTAGCGGCCGGTGTCACCCGCGGTGTTGGACCACCACAGGGTGTCCGGGTTGCCGTCCACGGCCTTGGCCGGGGAGTTGTTGCTGTACTGGCCCATGTTGGTGCTGGGCTGAGCGGAGTAGGCGGCAGCGCCCGGCATCGGGGTGGCGCCCAGCCAGGCGTCCAGCGGCGGGAACAGCTCGGCCTTCAGCTCGTCGAAGCGCGTGTCGCCCACGGAGGGGACGATGACTGCCTTCTGCAAGACGGAGTCCTCGCGCATGTCGTCCACGGTCGGCTGGAGGGTCAGGTCGTGGTAGACAACCCCGGCCGTTACCCCGGTCGCCACCGCCTCGCCGGTGCCGGCCTTGACGGCGTCGTTGGCCGCGATCAGGTTCCCCAGGCTGGCGGCCCACCAGGCGGCGGACTCGATCCAGCCCTGGGCGTCGGTCACGAAGCCCTTGTTGTCCATCTGCGCCAGCACCTCCGGCAGCTCGGAGAGCACCTGGAGGCGGTCCAGCAGCGGCTGCTTGTTGCCCGCGCGGAAGGACTGCAGGTCGGCGGTGAACTGGGGAGCCAGCGGGGAGTTGGGACGGTAGGGGCGCCAAGATTGGTTGACGTCGGCGAATACCTCCAGCGCCTTGCGCACCTGCGGGTCCGGTCCGGCCAGCTCATCCAGGATCCGCTTGTAGGTCTTTTGCGGGTTGTAGGCGGGCGGGTTCCACGTGTAGTCCGCGTAGCCCGCCAGCGAGATCAGGGAGGCGTAGGGCTGGATCATCGGGTTGGCGGTGAAGCCCTCGATGTACTTGTAGAGGTTGGGGGAGCGCCCGTCCAGGGGGTTGAGGAACAGGCGGTTGCGCTGGCCGTCGTTGACCGGGAAGTTGTCCCAGATGTAGAGGCGGTTGGTGCGGTAGGAACGCACGGCGGCCTGCACGGAGGCGTCGGTAATCGTGTCACTGAACACGCCCTCACCGGTCCACTGCACCCGCACCTTGTCGTTCAGCTTCTCGCCGAACTGGCGCTTGTAGGGATCCTCCCGAGAGCCGTTGTAGTTGGTCGGGACGGTCTGCAGGTCGTCCAGGTTGTTGGGCTCGATGTACTCGGTCTGCAGCTTGTTGAGGAACTCCGCCTGCGCCACGGCAAGGAAGCCCCAGTTGGGGATGTTGCCGTACTTCTCGCGGTCCTCCTGGCAGTTGAGCCTCGGGTTGATGTCGTCCAACGCCACGTAGAAGGAGTGGCCGCCCTTGGAGCGGATCTGCTCGAACTTGGCCACCACCTGGTCGTAGTCCGCCTGGCGGGAGTAGCAGATGGTGTTACCGGGGGAGATCACGTAGGTGAAGTCCACGTGGTTGGCGTTGGCGCGCTCGATGAGCTCGCCCATCCGGTTCAGCTCGTCCGCCGGGTAGAGCGTCTTCCACTGGTGGCGGGCCAGCTGGTCGTCCTTCGGGCTGTAGATGAACGTGTTCATCTTGTTCTTGCCGGAGAACTCGATCAGGTCCAGGCGGGCCTGGTGGGACCACGGGATGCCGTAGAAGCCCTCGATGGTGCCGCGGATGCTCATCAGCGGGTTGTCGCGCACCGCAGCGCCCGCCACGTTGCCGTCCACCACCAGCTGGCGCAGCGTCTGGGCGCCGTAGAACGCACCGTCGGCGTCCTTACCGGCCAGCACCACGGTGGGGACGTTCTGGTAGGTGGTGGTGGCAAGGACGTAGCCCTCCGCCTTCAGGGAGGCGGGCCCCTCCACGCTGGCGGCGGCCAGGGCGGCGGTCACGTCGGTGCCGGTGCCGTCCAGGGAGAGCAGGATCGCGGTGCCGCTGGTGGGCATGGCCTGGGCCACGGTGGCCGTGCCGCCCGCTGCCTGCACGATCTCCCGCAGGACGCGGATCGTGGGGGCGTCCGCGTCGGCGGGGGCAACGATGGTTACCGCTCCCTTCAACGCCACCGAGGTGGTGTTGGCGGTCATCGAGATCGGGGCGGGGAATACCTCGGGAAGGGTCTCATCAGCCAGGGCCGGCGTGGCCAGGAAGGCGGGTGAGACCAGTGCGCTAAAGGCTGCGGCCATTGCGGCCAGCAGCGCTACTGGTTTGCGTTGGATGGGCACTTTTCACCTTTCAGCGTCATTGATAAAAGGGATGCAGTGTTGAGCTGCTCGTCTCACCCTAGTCCTCTTGCCCCGCCCTATACCCCTGTTTGAAACAGGCAAGGTGGCGAAGGGCGGTGGCGAGCATGTGACACCCTTTAGAGGTGTTCGCTCCGATCCTGTCGCGCTCCGGCTTCGTCAAGCCCTACCGGGACCCCGCCGCCGTGGGCCTGGCGCTGGCCGACCCACTCGCCCAAGTCCTGCCCGTTTCCCCCACCGGCAAGGTCCCCCTGGACGCCGCCGGGACCGGGCTGCGCTGGCTGAGCGGCCCCACCGAGTCAGACATCTACCTGGGCCGCTCCCTGGCCGCCCTCTCCGCCGGCGCCGATTCGTTCGACCTTGGGGTGGACGACGCTGCCGCCGGCCGCCTCTCCGCGCGGCCGCCTCTGGGACAGGCGGGCGGCAACGTCGGCCACCAAAACCTGGAGAATCGGCCGCTGTTTGTGCGGATGGTGGCGCAGGAGGGCCCGGACTGGGCGGGGCTGGCCGACGTGGCGCAGCAGTTGGGGGCGGTGGACTGTGCCGCGGCGGTGGCGGGCTGCGCGCTGGCGGCGTTCCACACCTCGCACGGTTTTTGCCCCTCCTGCGGGCGGCCCAGCCAGATGAGCGAGCAGGGGTGGGCGCGGCGGTGCACGGGCTGCGGGGCGGCCGTGTTCCCGCGCGTGGATCCCGCCATCATCGTGGCGCTGCTGGACCAGGACGACCGCCTGCTGCTGGCCAGCGGGCCGCGTCACCGGCCCGGGTGGCGCAGCGTGATCGCCGGTTTCGTGGACCCGGGAGAGTCGCTGGAGTCCACCGTGCGGCGCGAGGCCCGCGAGGAGGTGGGGCTGGAGGTGACCTCGCTCAGCTACGTCACCTCCCAGCCGTGGCCGTTCCCGCGCTCGCTCATGCTGGCCTTCACGGCGCGCGTGACCGGGCAGGTGGCCGTGGACGGCGTGGAGGTGACGCAGGCGGACTTCTACACGCGCGCCCAGGTGCGCGCCCTGACCGCCAGCGGGCAGCTGCGGCTGCCGCGCGGGGCGTCGGTGGCCCGCCTGTTGATCGAAAGCTGGCTGGCCGAGCAATGTTAGTGGGGCCTGGCATGATGGAAAGCCAGGAGGAAAAATGGCTCAAATAGCTGGGGATGCGCAGGCTCTGCTGGAGGCACTGGACCCGGACCAACGCGAGGTGGCCACCCACCTGCGCGGGCCGCTGTGCGTGCTGGCCGGCGCGGGCACCGGCAAGACGCGGGCGATCACCTACCGCATCGCCTACGGCGTGGCCACGGGGGAGTACCTGCCCGCCTCGGTGTTGGCGTTGTCCTTCACCTCCCGCGCCGCCGGGGAGATGCGCTCGCGGCTGGGAACGCTGGGCGTGTCCAAGGTGCAGGCCCGCACCTTCCACTCCGCCGCCCTGCGCCAACTGACGCACTTCTGGTCCAGCGCAGTGGGCGGGCAGCGGCCCCCGCTGCAGGAACACAAGGCGCCCCTGGTAGCGGCGGCCGCCGCCCGCATGGGCCTGGCCACGGACAAGACCACGGTGCGGGACCTGGCCAGCGAGGTCGAGTGGGCCAAGGTGAGCCTGGTGGGGCCGCAGGACTACGCGGACGCGCTGCGCACGGCGGGGCGGGAGGCACCGGCCGGGCTGGAGCCGGGGCGCGTGGCCCAACTGCTGGAGCTCTACGAGATCGCTAAGCACGAGCGCAACGTGCTGGACTTCGAGGACGTGCTGCTGGTGCTCAAGGGCATCCTGTTGGAGCGCGAGGACATCGTGCGGGCGGTGCGCAACCAGTACAGCGTGTTCGTGGTGGACGAGTACCAGGACGTCTCCCCGCTGCAGCAGTCCCTGCTGGACTCCTGGCTGGGGGAGCGGCGCGACATCTGCGTGGTGGGGGACGTGGCCCAGACCATCTACTCCTTCACCGGCGCCTCCCCGCGCTACCTGACCGGCTTCGCGCGCCGCTACCCGGGGGCGCGCACGATCCAGCTGGTGCGCGACTACCGCTCCACCCCGCAGGTGGTCAGCCTGGCCAACACCGTGCTGGAAAAGGCCGGGGCCGGGGCGCGCCTGCCCGGTGCGGTGAAGCTGGTGGCGCAGCGGCCCTCCTCCGTGCCGGTGGAGTTCGAGGTCTATTCGGACGACGCCGCAGAGGCCAGCGGGATCGCCGCGCAGGTGGCGGACCTGGCCAGCAAGGGCGTGCCCCTTTCCGAGATCGCGATCCTGTACCGCACCAACGGGCAGTCGCAGGCGTTCGAGGACGCGCTCTCCGCCGCCGGGATCGGTTACGTCATGCACGGCGGGGTGCGGTTCTTCGCCCGCCCGGAGGTGCGCGAGGCCATGCTGCTGCTGCGCTCGAACGCGAACTCCGCCACCGAGGCGCTGCCCACCGCGGTGCGGGAGGTGCTGACCAGCCTGGGCTGGAGCGAGCAGCCCCCGGCCGCGCGCGGGGCCGTGCGCGAGCGCTGGGAGTCCCTGCGCGCCCTGGACGAGCTGGCCGCCACCCTCCACGAGGAGCGGGGCCTAGACCTGCCCGCCTTCGTGGCCGAACTGGAGGAGCGGGCCGCCTCCCAGCACGCCCCCACCGTGGAGGGCGTCACCCTGGCCTCCCTGCACGCCGCCAAGGGCCTGGAGTGGGACGCGGTGTTCCTGGCCGGGCTCAGCGACGGACTGTTGCCGATCTCGCTGGCCGAGCTGCCCGAGTCCATCGAGGAGGAACGCCGCCTGCTCTACGTGGGGATCACGCGCGCCCGCGAGCACCTGCGCCTGTCGTACGCCCGCGCTCGCCACAGTGGCGGGCGGGGGTCGCGCAAGCCCAGTCGCTTCCTGAACGGGATCTGGCCCAGTGACGTCACGCCGCAGCGCACCGGGCGCGCTGCGGCGCGCGAGCGGCGCGAGCGTTTCAGCCTGGACGCCGACGCCGCCACCCTGGTCCTGTTCGAGGAGCTGGTGGAGTGGCGCGCCGCCGAGGCCAAGGCCCAGGGCAAGCCCGCCTACACGATCTTCCACGACGCCACCCTGCAGGACGTGGCCCTGCAGCGGCCCACGGACCTGGACCAGCTGGCGCGCGTGCGCGGGGTGGGGGAGACCAAGCTGCACCGCTACGGCCCCCAGCTCCTGGCGATCTGCGCCAAGGGAGTCTAGGCGCGGCAGGCGCGGCCGGCCTGTGCCGGGGCCGGCGGCGTTCCGGGCCGCAGGCGCCTGCCGGGGTGTGGCAGCGCCGGGAGTGTGGCAGCGCCGGGGGCGTGGCGATGCGTGGCCGCGCCGGCCCGTGCCGGGGCCGCTGGCGTTCGGGGCCTGGCGGGTGCCGGGTTAGTCGAGCTCCCAGGACTCCGGGGCCGCGCCGCAGCCGCAGTCCGGGTGGGCGCTCACCGGTTCGACCCGCGGATAGGGCTGGTCCAGTTCCCACACCATCCGTGCGGTACCCAGTGCCCCCGCCGGTGCCCGGTCCGGCCAGGTGAGGAAGGCGAGGGCGGCCTGCAGGGCCGCTGCGGTGGCGATCGAGCAGACCTGCGCCGGGGGCGGGGACTTGCGCAGGTTGCGCACCTGGCAGATCAGCGCGGGCCAGGCCGGGTCCTGGGCCGTCATGGCCAGGTCCTGGCAGCGCACGCACGGGGTCACGCCAGGAACCACGACGGGCCCCACCCGCACGGTGGCCTCCTCCACCACCACGGGCAGGTGGGCCTGGTCGGTGACCAGCAGCTGGCCGCACGTCCAGCTGTCCACCGCAGCCAGGCCCATCACCACGGCGAGCTGGGCGGGCTTCACGGTAGAAAACTCCCCGGCCGTCAGCTCGCCTCCTTCGCGATCCTGCGGGGTGTCGATGCTGCCCACCCCGGCGGCGGAGAGGGCCTCCACCAGCGGATTGACCAGGGAGGCCGGGCCCCAGACGCTCACCGCGTCCCGTGGGCGCTGGCGCAGCCGGCCCGTCTCCATGCCGGCGCGCCGCAACGTGTTTTCCAGCTCCACCAGTGGCGCGGGCGCGGGGCCGGAACGCCCCTCGACAAGTAGCCCGGCCCGGCGCAGCTGAGAGACGACCTGCGGCCCCAGGCGTTGCTCGGCTCGCCCGGACTCCACCCGGCCCCGGGTCATGCGCTCCAGGCAGGCCAACTGGGCCTCGTCCAGGCCACTCAGGCGGACGTGGGCGGGGCCAAAGCCCACCTGTACCTCGTCGCCGGTGCGCCACAGCACCTCCACACCGCTCACCAGTTGCATCAGTTCACCCGCCTTTCGTGCCACCTACGGTAGGCAGAGGCCCAGTCGGAGTGCTGCGAGGTGGGGGAGGGTGTGGAAAACCCGGCCGGCCCCGGGACGGCGGTCGGGTGTCGGTGGGCTTCTGCCCGGTGGGAGCGCTCGGGGCGGGGCGCTGGCCCGGTGGGAGCGTTTGGGGCGGAGCGCGAGCAGCGAGCCTGGGGTCAGTTGGCGCGGTGAGCACGTGCGGTGAGCGGGCGCCGGGGCGGAGCGCGAGCAGCGAGCCCGGGGTCAGCTGGCGCGGTGACCAGGCGTCGAGAGCAGGCGCGGGGGCGGAGCGCGAGCAGCGAGCCTGGGGTCAGTTGGCGCGGTGAGCGGGCGCTGGACCGGTGGCACGGAGCGTACAAGCGTGCGGTCGGGGTACATGCGACCGCTTGGGGGCGTGGCACCGGTCGGTCGCATGTACCCCGATGCAGCATTTGCGAGCCCGGGGTCAGCTGGCGCGGTGAGCACGTGCGGTGACCAGGCGCAGGTGCGGAGCGCGAGCAGCGAGCCCTGGGTGCGCGAGCGCCCGGCCGCCGCCAGGTGGGAAAACCGGGCGGCGCGCCTAGGCGTCGGCGTCGCGGGCAGCGTCGTCCTGCGGCAGGGAACCATCCAGGAGGCGGGCCAGCTCGTCGTCCATGGCGGCGCTCTCTTGCGCCTCCATCTCCCGCAACTGCACGAACGTGGAGGGAGAATCCAGGTCGGCGCCGGAGGGAATCAGGTCAGGGTGGCCCCACAGGGCGTCGCGCTCGGCCACGCCCCGCTCGCGGGCAACGTTGGCCCACAGCTCGGCGGCGTCGCGGGCCCGGCGCGGGCGCAGCTGCAGCCCCACCAGGGAGGCGAACAGATGCTCGGCCGGACCGCCCACCGCGCGGCGTCGGCGCATGGACTCGCGCAGCGCCACCGCGTGCGGCAGGTGCGGGGCCACGGCGCTCGCGGTGACCTCCTCCACCCAGCCCTCGATCACGGCCAGCAAGGTCTGCAGCTCCTCCAGGGCGCGCTCCTGCGCGGCGGACTGGCGCGGCGAGAACATGCCACCGGTCAGCGCCTGCTGCAGCGCGGCCTGGTCTGAGACGTCCACGCCGCGCAGCGCCTCCTCGATCGCCTCGGTGTCCAGGCGGATCTCGCGGGCGTACTGACCCAGCAGGCTGAGCACGTGGCCCTTGAGCCACGGCACCCCAGCGTAGAGGCGGGCGGTGGCCGCCTCGCGGGTGGCCAGGAACGCCAGGACCTCGTCCGCCGGCACCTCCAGGGAGTCCATGAAGGCGGACACGTTAGTCGGCACCAGGGCGGCCGTGCCCACGGTCAGCGGCAGGCCGGAGTCTCCCGCCCCCAGCACCTCCTGGGCCAGCTGGCCCACCGCCTGCCCCATCTGGGTGGCGAACACCAGCCCGGCCATGCGGTGCAGCATCGTGCCAAGGCCCGGCCCGGAGGTAGGTCCGGTGGCGGCGCCAGTGGGGTCCATCTGCGCCATCAGCGCATCCAGGCCGTCGAAACCGTTGAACCCCGCCAGTCCCTCCAGGCCGGCATCCGCTCCGCTCAGGTCCACGCCCTGGGCACTGGCCTGCTCCGCCAGGGCCTGGGCCAGCGCGTCGACAGCAGACAACGCCACCGGCTCCATCACCTCGCGCCACACGGCGATGGTCGACTCCACCCACTGGGCCCGTGCCCACACCTTGCGTTCCATTCCCGCCGGGGCCAGGTCGGTTACTACGTCCAGCCACAGGTCCGCCACCTGCATGGCCTGGCGGAAGTGGGCGTCCTGCGCAGCCATGACCGCCGGGTCGCCGCCCTGGTGGGCGACGTGCCGGGCGGTGTCCCGCGCCAGATCCCAGTTGATCCCGGCGGGCTGGGCCAAGAGCCGCTTGGTCTGCTCCATCATGGCGCGCAGCTGTACCTCGTTAAATCCGCCCAGTGCGGCGCCCATCTGGGCCGGGTCCAGGCCGGCCTGCCGCATAGCGGCCATCATCTGGTCGGCGTTCTCTTGCCCGAGCAGGTTTCGCAGCACGTCTTCCCAGTTGGCTTCAGCCATGACGCCTCCTTTGCTTCTAGCGCCTCACAGTAGCGGGCATCCCTGAGAGCTTTCAGGAAGAGGTGAAAGAATGCCCCCGTGAATAACCCGTCTATGCCTGGAACCGGCCCCCAGGGCGGCCAGGAAAACCAGACCCCGCCGCGCTGGGGGGACCGCCCCGTCGCCATCGGCTTCCAGTCGGGCACCGCGACCCCGGCCGGCCCCTTCGGTTCCGCCACCGCGACCCCGGCAGGCCCCTTCGGTTCCGCCACCGCGACCCCGGCCGGCCCCTTCGGTTCCGCCACCGCGACCCCGGCAGGCCCCTTCGGCCCCAACCAGCAGGCCCCCTTCGCCCCCGGCCAGCCCCACCAGGTGCCGGGCGGCAAGCGCAAGCGCGGCAGGGCCGGCAAGCTCACCGCGTTCCTGGTGACGGTGGTGGTGCTGGGGGCGGCGGCGCTGGGCGTCTCGGCGCTGCGGGCCCCCTACGTGCTGGAGGGCCCCGGCCCCACCCTGGACGTGCTGGGGGAGGCCAACGGTGGCCCGGTGCTGGCCATCGACGGGCTGCCCACCTACGACACGTCCGGCGAGCTGCGCATGACCACCGTCTCCGTGCGAGGCGGGCCGGGCTACCACGTCACCTACTGGGAAGTGGTGCGCGCCTGGCTGGACCCGGAGTGGGACGTGGTGCGGGAAGAGGAGGTCTACCCGCCGGGCACCACGCAGCAGCAGGTGGATCAGCAGGGCGCGGCCCAGATGGTCACCTCGCAGGAGAACGCCATGGCGCGCGCCCTGACCGAGATCGGCCAGCAGGTGCCGGCCCAGCTGACCACCGTGGGGGTGGGGCAGGGCTCTGACGCGGAGGGCAAGCTGGAGGAGGGTGACGTGCTCACCTTCATCTCCGCCCCCGGCCGCGAGCGCGTGGCACTGGAGTTCTACGACTCGATCCACTCCTTCTTGTCCGACACCGAGCCGGGCACCGAGGTGACCCTGGAGTACCTGCGCGACGGCAAGCCCGGTCAGGCAAAGATCGTCACCCGGGCCCCGGTCAACGGGTACACCGGCGGTCCGTTGCTGGGGGCCTCGGGCTCCCGGCTGGGCATCTACCTGAGCGTGGACATGGACCTGCCCTTCGACGTGGCGATCTCCGTGGACGGCATCTCCGGCCCGTCGGCCGGGCTCATGTTCACCCTGGCTTTGATCGACAAGCTCACCCCCGGCGAGCTGACCGGCGGTGCCAACGTGGCCGGCACCGGCACGCTGGGCATGGACGCCACCGTCGGCCCGATTGGGGGCGCGCCCATGAAGATCGCCGGCGCCAAGCGGGATGGGGCCGAGTACTTCTTGCTCCCGGTGGACAACTGCGCCGACGTGACCGGCCGCTCCCCGGAGGGCATCCAGGTGGTGGCCGTGGCCTCCCTTTCCGAGGCACGCCAGGCCCTGGAGCAGATCGCCGCCGGCCAGAACGGCCAGTTGCAGACCTGCGAACAGGCCACCGCCCGGCTGGAGAGCCAGCAGTAGGGTGGACGACGCTGCCCCCGCGCCCTACTTCTTGGGCGCGGGGGCACGGTCGTCTGCGAGGCCTTCTGCCCGCGCCAGCGGGCTACTCGAAGGTGGCCAGGGCCGCCGCCACCAGGTCTGGGGCCAGGTCGATGCCGCCGGCCACCGCGTCGTCCGAGTCGTGCGCGCGCATCCGCACCGCGCACCACGACTCGCCCGTGCGCAGCACGCCCACGGCCAGGCGCACGTCCTGGCGGGCCGGGTGGTTCAGCAGGAACTCGTCGCGCGCCGCAGCGTCCGCGGGCGCCTCGTCCTCCGCCGCCTGCGGCAGCACGATCCGCTCCGCAGTCAGGGCCATTCCCACCACCGCCGGCGGCCACACCAGCTGCGCCAGCAGCACCGACAGGTCCTGACTGGAGCTGGACAGGTCCTGCGGGATCGAGGTCAGGTGCCCCGGGTCGGCCGCCACGTAGGCGCGCATCTCCACCGCCAGCGACTCATCCAGGTTCGGCTCGTTCTCCAGGATCGTCGCCGTGGGCACCAGCGCGAACACCGTGATACCCCGGTCCCAGCCCGCAGCCGCCACGTGCTGCTCGATCTCTCGCACCGCCCCCACCAGGGAGACCTGGGCGGCGCTGGGCTCCGGCGCGGGCGCGAAAGCGGCGCTAGAGGGGGCGGTGGCCGGGGCAGCGTCGTCCCCCAACCCCGGCGCGGCGCAGGTGGCCCGCCCCGAGGGGGAGGCGGGCGGCGTGGGCAGAGAAGTCTCAGACAAATCCATGGGGGAATCATCTCAGCAAATCCATGGCACGATGGAAGCGACCCCTCGGCGTGGAACGCGCGCCGTCGCAGGAGATAGGTAACCCGTGGTTTTCAGCTTCTACAGCTCGATGTTCGAGGACAAGGAAGGGCAGGACGGCGCCCCCAAGCGCCCCACCCCGCCCCGCACACCGGCCAAGCCGGGCCCGGCCTTCCGCAAGCCCGGCCCCCTTTCCATCACGCTGCTGATCCTGGCGGTGCTGGGCGGGCTGATCCGGTTGGCGTCGCTCTACTGGACCGAGGTGCTCTGGTTCCAGCAGCTCGGCTACACCCGCGTCCTGCTCACCAAGTGGCTCACCACCTTCGGGGTGGCGGCGGTAGGCACGCTCATCATCGCCGCCATCGTGTTCGCCGCCCTGTTCGTGGCCTGGCGCACCCGCCCCCAGCGCACCGAGCTGGCCAAGAGCTACGTGGCCCTGGCCCCCTACGCCCGAGCATTTGAACGCTTCCGCAAGATCGCCTTCGTGGTCATCCCCGTGGCGGTGGGCCTGTTCCTCTCCGGGCAGCTGGCCCAGAACTGGACCGTCATCGTGGCCGCCTTCAACCAGGTGCCCTTCGGGGTGAGCGACCCGCAGTTCGGGCTGGACGTGTCCTTCTTCGTTTTCACCCTCCCGCTGCTGCGCCTGCTGGCCAGCGTGGCCCTGGCCGCCTTCATCGCGGCCCTGCTGGCCAACTTCGCCATCCACTACCTCTACGGCGCCACCCACCTGCGCAAGGGCTGGGGCACCACCGCTATGTGGGTGCAGACCTCCGCCATCGCCGCCCTGATCTCCCTGCTGATCGGCGCCCAGTACTGGCTCAGCCGCTACGCCCTCCTGGTGGGAGAGAACGCCAAGTTCGACGGCGCCTCCTACACCGACATCAACGCCGTGCTACCCGCCCGGGGCATCCTGGCCGGCATCGCAGTGGTGGTGGCCCTGCTGTTCGTCGCCTCCGTGTTCGTGCGCTCCTGGAAACTGCCGATCGTCGGCATCGCCGTCATGGTGGCCTCCGGCCTGGTGATCGGCGTGGCCTACCCGGCCCTCATCCAGCGCTTCTCCGTTGACCCCAACGCGCAGGAGGCCGAGTCCCCCTACATCCAGCGCAACATCGACGCCACCCTGGCCGCCCACGGCCTGCAGGGCGTAGAGACCACCACCTACCGGGCCGTCACCGAGGCCTCCAGCGGCCAGCTGCGCCACGACAGCGAATCCACCGCCTCCGTGCGCCTGCTGGACCCCAACATCATTTCCCCCACCTTCCGGCAGCTGCAGCAAAACCGCCAGTACTACGGCTTCTCCCGCGCCCTGAACGTGGACCGCTACGTGGTGGACGGGCAGCGCCGCGACACGGTTATCGCCGTGCGCGAGCTCAACCAGGACGGCCTGGGTGCCGAGCAGCGCACCTGGGTCAACGACCACACCGTCTACACCCACGGCTTTGGCGTGGTGGCCGCATACGGCAACGCCACCGGCGCCGACGGCCGGCCCGCCTTCTGGGAGCAGGGCATCCCCTCCCAGGGCGACATGGGCGAATACGAGCCGCGCGTCTACTTCGGCAAGAACTCCCCGCACTACTCCATCGTGGGTGGCCCCGAGGGCAGCGAGCCGCAGGAGCTGGACTACCCGGACGACGCCGCCTCCACGGGCCAGGTCAACACCACCTTCAAGGGCAACGGCGGCCCCAGCGTCGGCAACGTCTTCAACCAGCTGCTCTACGCCATCCGCTTCGGGTCCATGGAGATCCTGTTCTCAGACCAGGTCAACTCCCACTCCCAGATCCTCTACGACCGTGACCCGCACGTGCGCGTAGCCAAGGTGGCCCCCTGGCTCACCCTGGACGAGGAGGCCTACCCGGCAGTGGTGGACCGCGACGGCAACCCCGCCACCCCCAAGGAACTGGTGTGGATCGTGGACGCCTACACCACCACCGACGCCTACCCCTACGCCGCCCGCGTCACCATGCCGGGCACCCCGGCCGGCTTCACGGGCACGCCGACGGTCAACTACGTGCGCAACTCCGTCAAGGCCGTGGTCAACGCCTACGACGGTTCCGTCACTCTCTACCAGTGGGACGAGGACGACGCCATCGTGAACACCTGGGGCAACGTGTTCCCCGGCGTGCTCACCCCCAAGAGCGAGATCAGCGCCGACCTGATGGCCCACCTGCGCTACCCCGAGGACCTGTTCCAGGTGCAGCGCGAACTGCTGGGCCGCTACCACGTCACCGACGCCCGCTCCTTCTACTCCGGTGGTGACTTCTGGAAGCAGCCGGCCGACCCGTCCAACCCGGACTCCGGCGTGCCGCAGGACCCCTACTACCTGACCATGCAGATGCCCGGCCAGGAGGGCGCGGAGTTCTCCCTCACCTCCGTGTTCATCCCCGGCGGTAACGACACCCGCAACGTGCTGACCGGCTTCGTGGCCGTGGACAGTGAGACCGGCAACCAGGCCGGCAAGGTGCGCGAGGGCTACGGCAAGCTGCGCGTGCTGGAGCTGCCGCGCGACCTGACCGTGCCCGGCCCGGGCCAGGTGAAGAACATCTTCGACTCCACCGCCCGGGTCTCCACCGAGCTGAACCTGCTGGCCCAGAACTCCTCCCAGGTGGTGCGCGGCAACCTGCTCACCCTGCCCGTGGGCGGCGGCCTGCTCTACGTCCAGCCCATCTACGTGCAGTCCGCCCAGGGCACCCAGTACCCGCTGCTGCGCTCCGTGCTGGTCGCCTTCGGTGAGAAGGTGGGCTTCGCCCCCACGCTCGGCGAGGCCCTGGACCAGGTGTTCGGCGGCGACTCCGGCGCCAAGACCGGCGCGGACGAGGTGCCCTCTGAGGCCCTGGAGCCCACCGAGCCGCTGGAGCCCGGCCAGCCCGGCCAGGAGCCGTCCGCCCAGGCCTCCGGGGCCCCGTTCGAGACGGGCAGCTCCAGCGCCCCGGCCGCCCCGGCAGAGCCCGGTAGCACCATCGCCCCGCCGGACCCGGCCAACCCCGCCGTACCGGGCGGTACGGGCGGCACCGTGACCGGTGACCCGAAGGCCGCGCTGGCCGACGCCCTGGCCCGCGCCAACGCCGCTATGCAGGCCGCCGACTCCGCCATGCGCGCCGGCGACTGGGCCGCCTACGGCAAGGCCCAGGAGGACCTGGACCGCGCCATCAAGGACGCCATCGCGGCCGAGGCCGCGCTGCGCTGAACGCGCGCTAGGCACCCGACGGGGTGGCCGGGACGGTCCGATCAGACCGCTCCCGGCCACCCCGCCCTCGTTTTGGCCCGGCGGGCGGTTCGCGCGCTCTGGCAGGCGGTTCGCGCGCCCCGGCGGATGGTTCGCGCGCGCTCGACGCCGCCAGGCGATAGAGTGCCCAGGTGCCTAGCCCCGCAAAGCCCTCCCGTCCCTCGCAGCCAGCTCAGGCCCCGCTCCCGGCAGGGCAGGGACCGGGCCGGGTGAAGGGGGAGGCGGGCGGAGCGTCGTCCCCGGGACTGCCGGGTGGCGCGCCGGCAGGAGGGGCGCAGGCAAACAGTGCGCCGGTACGCAGGCGCCGAAAGGCCGCGCGACTGCCTGGGGTGACCGCCAATCCGACGGTGCGCGCGCTGCTGGCCGTCGTGCTGTTCACGTACACGGCGCAAAACATGCTGAACGTGTCGGTGGCGCCGCTGGCCCGCGAGCTGCGCCTGCCCGAATGGAGCATCGGCGCGGCCGTCTCCCTGGCGGCGCTCACTGTGGCGCTGCTCTCCCAGTTCTGGGGGCGGCGCTCGGTGGCGTGGGGAGCGCGCCGGGTGATCCTGCTGGCCCTGTCCTGCGCGCTGTTGGCCGGGGCGCTGTTCTCCGCTGCGGTGTGGGCGCGCACCGTGGGCCTGCTGGGGGCCGCCCTGACTGCCGGGGCGATCATCGCGGCGCGCGGACCGTTCTTCGGTGCCGCCGTGGCCGCCATCCCGCCCACCGGCCAGGCCCTCATCTCCGCCCTGACCGACACCCCGGCCGCCCGCGTGCGGGGCATGGCCGCGTTCTCCGGGGCGGTCAACGCCTCGATCATGGTGGGCTCCGGGGTCTCTGCGCTGCTGGCCATGTGGTGGATAGAGCTGCCCGCCCACGCCACCCCCTGGTTCGTGGCCATCGCCCTTGCCATTGCCTGGTTCTTCCTGCCCGTGGACGACGCTGCCTCCCGCCGCCCCGCTCCCGCCGGCCACCGGCGGGCCGGCCGGGAAGACGCGGCCGGTCGGGAAGACGCGGCCGGTCGGGAAGACGCGGCTGGCGGCGAGGGGCCGGGCGAGCGCAAGCTGCCGCCGCGCGTGGCCTGGAACGACCCGCGCGTGCTGCCCTGGATGCTCGGCGCGTTCGGCAGCTTCTTCGCGGTCGGCGTCACCCAGATCCTGGCCGGCTTCGTGGTGCAAGACCGCCTGCAGGTCACCACCCAGCACGCCGTGCAGCTCACCGGCATGATGCTGCTGGCCCACGCCGCCGGAGCCATGACCATGCAGCTGCTGGTGGTCCCGCGCTTGAACTGGACGCCAGGGCAGCTACTCAAGCGCGGCGCCACCGTGGGGCTGGCCGCCCTGGTGGTGCTCACCCTGGCCGGGCAGCTCTGGCTGTTGGTGGCCGCGATGCTGGCCTCCGGGGTGGCTGGCGGGCTGGTGGGCCCGGGCTTCAGCGCCGGCGGATCGCTGGCGGTGAGCGCCGAGGAGCAGGGCGGCGTGGCCGGCGTCCTCAACGCCACCGGTGCGGTCACCTGGATATTCGCGCCGCTCAGCGCCACGGCCCTGTACGGCTGGCGGCCACTGGCGCCCTTCCTGCTGGCGCTCGCGGTGCTGAGTGTCAGCGTCAGCGTGGCCTGGCTGCACCCGCGCCTGCGCGGGGTCCGGCGCGAGGCCCACTAGTTCCGCTGCGATGCCAAGATTGGCCCTTTCAGCGACTCTGGGGCCTTGGTCGGGCCCGCCAGGGTGGCGTTGAGCGGGCCGGAGGCGCGCGCCACAACCAGCTGGGGACGGTACGGGGGATAGCGGCGGGAGCGCCGCAACCGGCCAGGGGTCTTGCGCAAGCGGTTGAGCCTTTGTTGCAGCTCTTAAGCCTTTGCTGCTCCTCTTGCGCCGTTGTGCGACCTATTGAGGCGTTAATCGTCCCCGTAGCGCCACAAGAGGTGCAACAAAGCCACGACCGCTACAACAAAGGCGAAACAGGAACCACAAAGGCTCAACCGGTTGCGCAACAAACATCGGCCCAGCCCCCACGCCCGCCGTGGCTCGGTGGGCGAGGGGCCGGGCCACGGTGGCGAGGGGCCGGGCCACGGTGGGCGTGGGGCCGGGCACGTGCGCCATCTCACCGCCGCTCGGTTTGAGGTCTGAAAGCGGGCGCGCTAAGCTATTACATGCCGACGCGGGGTGGAGCAGCTCGGTAGCTCGCCGGGCTCATAACCCGGAGGTCGCAGGTTCAAATCCTGTCCCCGCTACTAAACGAAAAGGGCGGAATCTCAGCGAGATTCCGCCCTTTCGCTTTGCCCACCGTCCCGGGGCAGACGCTAGAACGTCAGCCCGAAGACCGGCACCCCGATGGTGAGCATGGCCAGCGTGATCAGGACGATGCCGGCCAGGTTCAGCCAGATGCCGGTGCGGACCATGTCTCGGGCTATAGGACAAAATGTGTTGCTTTGGGGCTTGGTTTTCGTTGTGTTTGTTGGGCAAAGTGGGGTTTGAAGTTGGGGTGGGTCAACTTCAAGGTCGGACAGAATGTGTTGCTCTCGGGCCTGGTTTTCGTTGTGTTTGCAACGGATTGGCGGTGTTGAAGTTGGCGGGGGCAGTTTTGAGGGATGAACACTCCCAAATGCCCACTGTGTGCGGCGGTGATGACCCGGCATGGCAAGACCCGTGGCGGGGCCCAGCGGTGGCGTTGTCGTAGCTGTAACGTCTCCCGGGTTGGCCATATTGACTCAAGCGCCAAACAGTTACAGGCTTTCTTGGCCTGGTTGTTGGGTGCGGGCCGTCAGGTCGACATGCCTGGCGCTGGTAGGACCTTTCGGCGCCACTGCCAACAGTTTTGGTGTCTGTGGCCCTTGTCCCCGATCGTGGACGAGGTCCACGAAGTCATCTTCGTTGACGGTATCCATCTGGGACGCAAAGCAGTGGTCTTGATTGCCCGCAGTAGGCACCACGTGCTGGGCTGGTACGTGGCCCGCAACGAAAACTCCCGGGCCTGGGCAGCGCTCTTAGCCAGGATCGCCCCACCACAGATGGTGGTCACTGACGGGGGCAGTGGTTTTGAAAAGGCCCGCAGACAGCACTGGCCAGACACTATGGTCCAGCGCTGTACTTTCCACGTTTTTGGGCTGATCAAGACCGCTACCACCACCCGTCCCAAGCTGGAAGCCTCCCGCCAGCTCTACGCTCTCGGACTCGACCTGATCCGTCTACACACCCGTGACCAGGCCTTGGGCTGGGTCCAGGCCTATCAAGCCTGGACCACACGTTGGCAGGGATTTCTAAACGAGAAGACCACCGGGCCAGACGGCAAGCAGTTCTTCACCCACGCGCCCTTAGTCAAGGCGCGCAACAGTCTCAACCGCCTGTTGCGGGCAGGAGTGTTGTTCAGTTTTCTCGACCCGGGCTGGGAAACGGTGATGCCCGCGATGAACAACCAGATCGAAGGAGCAACTAACGCCCCGTTGCGTCAGATGCTGCGCGATCACCGCGGCCTGGGGCTAACCAGGCGGATCAAAGCGATCTTTTGGTGGTGCTAC
The DNA here is from genome assembly GCF_041380365.1 of Buchananella sp. 14KM1171. Lineage (NCBI taxonomy): Bacteria > Bacillati > Actinomycetota > Actinomycetes > Actinomycetales > Actinomycetaceae > Buchananella > Buchananella felis. The sequence goes on from NZ_CP159981.1 coordinate 1,908,896, forward strand.
ATGCACACCGAAGCCCCGCTACCGGCAGCCAAGATCCTTAAGACCATGCCCACCGACGCCCAGATCGAGGCCGCTTACCAAGCCGCTGCTCTCCACGCCAAACCCGATGACTTCCTGCCCCGCTGGGGAGACGCGATTACCTGGAGAGAACTCCACCACACAACCCCATACCACAACGACTGGGACTAAGCAACCCCACCCACCCCAGAGCAACACATTTTGTCCTATAACCCCATGTCTCCCATCTTGATGTAGCCGGAGCCGTAGGCCACGGCGTTCGGGGGAGTTGCCACGGGCAGCATGAACGCAAAGGTGGCGGCCAGCGCCACGGGGACCACCAGCAGCAGGACGTTCATCGGGTTGTCCGCGGTGATGCCGATACCGGTGGCAACGCCGCCCATGATCGGCAGGAAGGCCGCGGCCGTGGCGGTGTTGGAGGTCAGTTCGGTGAGGAAGATGATCAGCGTGGCCACGGCGGCCACGATCACGACGATGGGCAGGGTGCCCAGTCCCTTGGTCTGCTCACCGATCCAGACGGACAGGCCCAGCTTGCCGAACATGGAGGACAGGGACAGGCCGCCGCCGAACAGGAGCAGCACGTCCCACGGCAGCTCGTTGGCCGACTTCCAGTCCAGCAGGCGCCGGCCCTTGGAGTCCGCCGGGATTAGGAACAGCAGGGCGGCGCAGATCATGGCGATCAGGGCGTCGGGGATCTTCAGCTCGGAGCCGGTCTTGTCTAGCCAGATGGGCACGAACACCCAGGAGAACGCGGTCAGGACGAAGATGATGCCCACCAGGGCCTCTCCGCGCGTGACCCGGCCCAGCTCCTTCCACTGCTGGGCGATCACCTCGCGGCCGCCGGGGATCTCCTTGACCTCGGGCTTGAACAGGACGAAGGCCATGAGCCACCAGGCGAATCCCATCAGCGCCACCGCGAGCGGGGCGCCCAGGATCATCCACTGGCCGAACCCGATGTGGATGCCGTGGGTCTCGGACAGGTAGGCCACCAGTAGGGCGTTGGGGGGGCCGATGATGGTGGCGACGGAGCCGATGGAGGCGGCGTAGGCGATGCCGAGCATGAGCGCGGTGGCGAACTTCTTGACCTTGCCGATGCCGCCCACCGGGTCAGAGACCAGGCTGAGCACGGACATGCCGATGGGCAGCATGACCACGGCCGTGGCGGTGTTGAACACCCACATGGACAGGAAGCCGGTGGCGATCATGAAGCCCAGGATGAGCTGGCGGGGTTTGGTGCCGACCATCATCACGACGGCCAGGGCGATGCGCCGGTGCAGGTTCCATCGCTGCATGGCCAGGGCCAGCATGAATCCGCCCATGAACAGGAAGATCGTCTCGGAGGCGTAGGGGGGCGGCCGCCTCCTTGAAGGTGGCCACCTGCAGGGCCGGGAACAGCACCAGCGGCAAGAGCGCGGTGGCGGCAAGCGGGATCGCCTCGGTCATCCACCACACGCCCATGAGGATCGCGGCGGCGGCGACGGTGCGCAGCCCGGTGTCCGTGATGTCGGTGTAGGTCTTTCCTGCGGCCTCGGCTGCGGACCGGCCCACCTCGTTGACCTGCTCGGCTCCGCTGGTCGGGAACAGGTAGTAGACCAGCGCGGCCAGGATCAGGCCAACGAATACGCCGATCAGCCGGCGGCGGACGGTGGCTTTGTCTGCAAGATCCTCGCTGACGGCCGGGCCTTGGAGGAGGAAACCAGGGTGTGCGGGACGCTCATGTTCATCTCCTGTGGGACTTGGAAAGGGGGCGGGGCCGGTCGCACAAGTGTCCGCCATAGGGGCATTTAGTCCCAAATATGTCAGAACGCACAAAAGCAAAGTTTCATTTTGCGTACCGCTGGGCGAGCATTGACCTTTTGGTGCGCAAATCTGCTGAAATTCCGGCCTTCTTGTGCGCACGCGAGCATGTGGACGACGTTCCGCCCGCCGCAGCGCGAGCGTCGCCACCGCCCCCACCTGGGGCGATTTTGGGGACGAAGGACCCAGCGGGCTGGGCGCGTGGAGAGGGCGGGCTAGTGGGGCGTGGTAGAAGAGGGCGGCCGCGCTGCGGGGAGCGAGAGGCGGAACGTCGTCCCCGTAGAGGCGGACTCCACGCCAATCTGGCCGCCGTGGGCACGCACGATCGCCTGCACGATCGCTAGTCCGAGCCCCGAGGAGCCCGCCCCCGTTCGGGCCCGCGAGGAATCCCCCCGAGCGAACCGGTCAAAGATGCGCGGCAGCAGGGCCGGGTCGATGCCTGGGCCGTCGTCGCTGACCTCGACAACCACCCTGTCTCCCACCCTTGCAACCTCCAGCTGCACCCGGGTGCCCGCAGGGGTGTGGACCCTGGCGTTTGCGAGCAGATTGGCGAGCACCTGCCGCAGCGCCGCCGGATCGCCAAGGACCACGCAACGCTCGGCGTCCGCGGGCTCCACCTCGATCCGCCAGCTCTTGGAGGGACAGGCCGCGTGGGCGTCAGAAACCGAATCGATGGCGAGGGGAATCAGGTCCACCGGGACGGGCTCGACCTGCTTGTTGGCGTCCAGCCGCGCCAGCAGCAACAGGTCCTCGATCAATTCGCGCATGCGCGCCGACTCGGCGGTGATCCTCTCCAGCGCCCGGTGCGTGTCCACGCCGCTGGTCCCCATCAGCTGGGCGTAGCCCTGAATTGAAGCCAGGGGAGTGCGCAGCTCGTGGGAGACGTCCGCGACGAACTGGCGCAGGCGCTCCTCCGACCGGTCGCGGGCGTCCATCGCGGTGTCGACGTCGTCGAGCAGGGCGTTGAGCGCGAAACCGACGTCGCCCACCTCGGAGCCGCCCTGCAGCATGGCCGCATCCACCCGCAGGCTCGTGCGCGTGTTCGAGTCCAGGACGTCGGTGCCGACGCGGCGGGCCACCTTCACCACCTCGCCCAGCGGCCTCAACTCCCGGCGCACCCACCCGCGCGTCACCAGCGCCACCGCAGCGAGGGCAAGCAAAAAGATGCCGAGGCCGGCCAGAGCGCTGGCGCTCACCACACGATTGACCTCGCCCAGGCCGCGGGCCGCCACGAAGCGCGCCCCGCCGGCGTCGTGCACGAGCACCCTGAACGAGCCGAGCTCGGGCAAGTCCACGTGCTGGGGCGCGGGGGAGGCCGGTAGCGCCTCCAGGGAGGTCACCGCTGTGGCAGGCAGGTCGTGAATGTGAAAGCGCTGGATCAGCCCCGCGCTCGTGCCCGTGGAGTCGCTCACCAGGAACAGCGTGCCCAGGGAGGGCTCCGGGCTGGAGACCGGGGGCAAATCCGTGCTCCCGGCGGGCTCCTGCAACAGCTCGGGCGGGGAGAGCGTGGGCACAACCCGGCCGGGGCCCGTCCCGGGGGCGGGAGCGGACGGTACGGGCGCGGAGGCGCCCGCCTCGGGGGCGGGAGCGTCGGGGCCGGGCGCGGCGGGCACCCCGCCGCCCGGCGCGGCGGCGCCGGCCGAATAGTTGCTCACCATCCGTTGAACGTCCTCGCGGATCGCCACGTCCAGCTGCCAGAGCATCCACGAGCGGGTCAAGGACACCAGGGCGGCAAAGGAGGCGGCCAACGCGATCGTCAACACCAGGGCGACGAAAGCGCTGAAGCGAACGGACAGCGGACGGCGCCTAGCCGGGGTCACGGCGTCTCCTTGGCGGGGCGAAGGATGTACCCGGCTCCGCGCACGGTGTGAATCATCGGGGAGCGGCCGCGGTCCACCTTCTTTCGCAGGTAGGAGATGTACAGCTCCACCACGTTGCTGTTCCCGCCGAAGTCGTAGGACCAGACGCGGTCCAGGATCTGCCCCTTGGAGAGCACCACGTTCGGGTTCTCCATCAGGTAGCGCAGCACCTCAAACTCGGTGTTGGTCAGCTCCAGGGGCTCGCCCGCCCGGCTCACCTCGTGAGAGTCCTCGTTCAACGTGAGGTCCCCGACGCTCAGCTCGGCCGGGACGACCGCGCTCGACATGCCGCTGCGGCGCAGCAGCGCGTCCACGCGGGCGGCCCGCCCGGTGCCCCGGGTGGCCAGGGCGGCCCGGGTGGCCAGGGCCAGTAGGAAGGCTGGTCGCTGGCGCCAGCCTGGGCCAAAGCAGTGGGCCCGCCGGGAGGTTTTCCCCTCCCGGCGGGCCCACCGCTTTGAGTCTGAGAAGTCTCTAATAGTTCTTTCATTCCCGTCTCGCCCGCCGTCGGCATTGTCTGTTTCGTCCGCAAACACGCAAACGAAACGGAGAGGGCCGTGAAGGACTCCAGCGAGATCAGGGTGGTGCTCTACAGCCACGATTCCCAGGGACTTGGCCACGTGCGTCGCAACCTGGCGATCGCCCACCACCTGGCCAGCGACCTGCCCGCGCTCACCGGCCGTCCCGTCAGCGGCCTGCTCATCTCGGGCCTGGCCCCCACGGTGCGCTTCCCGTTGCCGCCCGGTTTCGACTGGGTGACCATCCCGGGCGTCTCCAAGGGCAAGAACGGCTACCAGGCCCGCAGCCTGGGCTCCAAGACCGGCAGCCTGATCCACCTGCGCTCCCAGCTGATCGAGGCCAGCCTGCTCAGCTTCGCCCCGGACCTGCTGATCGTGGATCGCCACATCTACGGCGTGTGGAACGAGCTGCGCGGCCCGCTGGAGAAGCTGCGCGCCGCCCACCCGCACAGCCGCGTCGTGCTGGGCCTGCGCGAGATCCTGGACGAGCCGCACGTGGCCGCCGCCGAGTGGGACGCGCTGGGCGACCCGGACCTGATGCGCGGCCTGGTTGACCAGGTGTGGGTCTACGGCGACCCGCGCGTCCACGACCTGATCGCCTCCGGCGAGGTCCCCGCCAGCCTGGCCGACCGCATCCGTTTCACCGGCTACCTGGCCCTGGGTCGCCGCGTGACCGACTCCGCCCAGGAAGACCCGGAGGTTCCCTTCGTGCTCACCACCGCCGGTGGGGGCTCCGACGGTGCCGCCATGCTGAAGGCCGCCGCCCGGGCCGACGTGCCCGCCGGCCTGCGCCACGTTGTGGTCACCGGCCCCCAGATCAGCGACGCCGACTACGCCGACGTTGCCGCCCTGGCCGCCCCCCGCACCGAGGTGATCCGCTCCCTGCCGGGCCTGGGCCGCCACATCTCCTTCGCCTCCGCCGTGATCTCCATGGGCGGCTACAACACGGCCTGCGAAATCCTGGCCACCTCCACCCCGGCGCTGATCATCCCGCGCGAGGAGCCCCGCAAGGAGCAGCTCATCCGCGCCCGCGCCCTGCACGCCGTGGGCGGCGTGGACTACCTGCGCTCTGCGGACGTCAGCAGCGCCGCCATCTCGCAGTGGATCGCCAAGGCGGTGCGCCGCAGCGTGGGGCGCTCGCAGATCGATCGGGACGGCCTGGACGTCGTCCCCCAACTGGCCAATGACCTCATTCGGGCCGCCCGGGCGCAGGCAGCTGCCCCGGCCGTCCCCGTCCCGTCCCTCCTCAACGAAAGCGTAGGTGTTTAATGACCCGCATCGGCTACGTCCTCAAGGTCTACCCCCGGTTCTCCGAGACCTTCATCGTCACCGAGATCCTGGCCCGCGAGGCCCACGGCGACGACCTGACCATCTTCGCCCTGCGCCCCACCACCGACGCGCGCTTCCACCCCGAGATCGCTCGGGTGCAGGCCCCGGTGAAGTGGGTGGAGCGCCCGCTCAAGCCCTCCGAGCTGTGGAAGCAGCTGACCACCACCCTCGTCGAGGGCGGGCTGAGCGAGGCCTTCGCCGCCCTCCTGCCGGAGGTGGCTGACCTGCCCGGTGACGAGGTGGCCCAGGGCGTGGCCCTGGCCAAGATGGCCCGCGAGGAGGGCATCACCCACCTGCACGCCCACTTCGCCTCCCTGGCCGGGCGCACCGCCTGGATCGCCTCCCGCCTGAGCGGCATCCCCTACACCGTCACCACCCACGCCAAGGACATCTACCACCAGTCCGTGGACCGCGACTGGCTGCGCAAGGTGTGCGGCGACGCCAAGCGCGTCATCGCGATCAGCCGCTTCAACCAGGACTACCTCACCGAGGTGCTGGCGGGAACCGGCGCCAACATCAGCCTGCAGTACAACGCCCTGGAACTGGACCGCTTCCCGGTGCGCGAGCAGGCGGCGGGTGAGGCGCCGGCGAGCGAGGCCTCCCCGGCCGCGCCGGCCGCCCAGGGGCGGGCCCTGAGCGTGCTGGCGGTGGGCCGCCTGGTGCCCAAGAAGGGATTTAGCGACCTCGTGGAGGCCGCGCACATCGCCCGCAGCCACGGCGTGGACGTGCAGGTCACCATCGCCGGCGACGGCGAGCTGCGCACCGCCCTGCAGGCACAGATCGACCAGCTGGACCTGGGCGGCGCCGTCAAGCTGATCGGTCCCCAGACCCAGGCCGAGATCATCGCCCACCTGAAGAGGGCCGACCTGTCCGTCACCCCGTGCGTGCCCGCCGACGACGGCAACATCGACGGCCTGCCCACCGTCATTCTCGAGGCGATGGCGTGCGGCACCCCCGTGATCGCCACCGCAGTCTCCGGCCTGCCCGAGGTGGTCATCAACGACGACACCGGCATCCTGCTGGCCCCCGGCCAGCCCGTCGCCCTGGCGCAGGCGCTGGTGGCCGTGGCCCGCGGCGAGATCGACACCGCCCCGCTGGCCCGCCGCGCCCGTCAGCTCATCGAGCGCAACTTCGACTCCCGCCGCCAGGCCGCCACCCTCTCCGCCTGGCAGAGCGACACCACCACCGAAAGGACCGCATGATGCGTATCTCCTACGTCTGCGTAGACCCCGGCATTCCCGTCTTCGGCACCAAGGGCGCCTGCGTCCACATCCAGGAGGTCGTGCGACAGTTCCGCGCTCGCGGCCACGAGGTGGTGGTGCACACCCTGCGACGCGGCAAGGACGTCCCTGCCGACCTGGCCGACCTGCAGGTGATCGAGTACAAGATCGACACCACCGACCCGGCCGAGCGTGAGGCCGCCCAGCGGCGGGCCGCCGCCACCATCGCCGCGGCCGTCGCGGCCGAGCAGCCCGACATGGTCTACGAGCGCTACTCCCTGTTCTCCGACGTGCTGGCCACGCTCAAGGACCAGGACGGCAAGACCCCCACCTGCGTGCTGGAGGTCAACTCCCCGCTCATCGAGGAGCAGTCCGCCCACCGCGTGCTGGTCAACGAGGACGTGGCCTGGAGCGCGCTCACGCGCCAGGTGGGCGCGGCCGACGCCACCATCTGCGTCTCCGAGCCCGTGGCCCGCTGGGTGCGCGCCCACGCCGACGCGGCCGAGCGGGTGCACGTGGTGCCCAACGGCGTCAACACCGACCGAATCCAGCCGCAGCCGGAGGAGACGGCGGGCGTGGTGGTGACCTTCGTGGGCACCCTCAAGCCGTGGCACGGTGTGGAGGACCTGCTGGAGGCCGCCGCGCTGGCGGAGGAGTCCTGGACCCTGCGCGTGCTGGGCGACGGGCCGCAGCGCGCTGCGCTCGAGCAGCGCGCGGCCGAGCTCGGGATCACGGTGGACTTCCGTGGCGCGATCGCGCCGGCGGACATGCCCGCCCACCTGGCCGGTTCCGCCCTGGCCGTGGCGCCCTACCCGGCCCCCGCTGACTCCGACGCCCACTACTTCTCCCCGTTGAAGGTCTACGAGTACATGGCCGCCGGCCTGCCCGTGGTGGCCAGCGCCATCGGGCAGATGCCCGACGTTCTGGCCGGCGCCGGCGAACTGGTGGCGCCCTCCCGCCCCGACCAGCTGGCTGCGGCCATCGACAAGCTGGCAACCGCCCCCGAGCTGCGTCAGCGGCTGGGCGCGCGCGGCCGCGAGCTGGCGGTGGCCAACCACTCTTGGAGCGGGGTAGTGGAGCGCATCTTCGCCCTGGCCGGGAGCGGTGAGGGGGAGATGAGCCAGCCGTGAGCGCCAAGAAGAACCCGCAGGCAACCAAGCGCACGCTCGCCCTGGTTCGCCCCGAGCTGCGCCCGCAGTGGCCGCTGATCGCGGTAGGCGTCTTCGCCCTGGTGCTGGAGGTCTCCTTCCGCGTCCTGGAGCCCTGGCCACTGAAGATCGTGATCGACTCGGTGCTCGAGGACGTCGGGGCCGGCACCGGCTCCCCGGCCGGCTCCGCCATCTCGCTGCTGGTGGTGTGCGGCGTCCTGCTGGTGGCCACCGTGGCCCTGCGCGCGGCAGCCAACTACCTGGCCACCGTGTGCTTCGCCCTGGTGGGCTCCCGCGTGGCCGCCTCCCTGCGGGCCAAGGTATTTCGCCACGTGCAGGGGCTGGACCAGCAGTTCCACGCCCAAAACCGCAGCGCGGACACCGTGCAGCGCATCGTCTCAGACGTGGCGCGCCTGCAGGACGTGGCCATCACCGCCGGCCTGCCGCTGTTGGCCAACATCGCCACCCTGGTGGTGATGCTCGTGGTGATGTTCGTGCTGGACGCACTGCTCGCCCTGGTGGTGGTCGCCGCGATCGCGGTGTTCCTGCTCTCCTCGCGCGGAACGTCCTCCCGCATCACCACCGCCTCCCGCCGCAGCCGCAAGGGCGAGGGGCAACTGGCCAACACGGCCCAGGAGTCCCTGGCCTCCATCAAGGTGGTGCAGACCTACGGCCTGGAGTCCATGATCGAAAAGCGCTTCACCGGCGCCAACCTGGCCTCCCTGCGAGAGGGCGTCAAGACCCTGCGCCTGTCCGCCCGCCTGGAGCGCAGCACCGACGTGATCGTCGGGGTCGCCACCGCAGCCGTGCTGATCGGCGGCGGCCTGCGGGTGCTGCACGGCGACATGACCGTGGGCGAGCTGGTGCTCTTCACCACCTACCTGCGCACCACCATGAAGCCGCTGCGGGACATGGCCAAGTACACCGGTCGCATCGCCAAGGCATCCGCCTCCGGCGAGCGCGTGGCGGACCTGATGGCCGTGCAGCCCGAGATCGTGGCCCCCGAGGAGCCGGTGCGCCCGGTGGCCGTGCGCGGCCAGGTGCGCTTCGAGGACGTCTACACCCAGTACGAGGACCACACCATCCTCAAGGGCGTGGACCTGCGGGTATCCCCGGGCGAGTACGTGGCAATCATCGGCCCCTCCGGGGCGGGCAAGTCCACCCTGGTCTCCCTGCTCACCCGCGCCCAGGACCCCACCCAGGGGCAGGTGCTGCTGGACGGCCACGCCCTTCCCACCCTGGACCTGGCCCAGCTGCGCGCCAACGTCTCCACCCTCCACCAGGAGGCGGTGCTGTTCGCCGGCACCATCCGCGAGAACATCCGCATGGGCCGCATGGACGCCACGGACCAGGAGGTGGAGGCCGCCGCCCGCGCCGCGAACGCCGAGCCGTTCATCCTGGAGCAGCCGGAGGGATACGAGACCCTGGTGGGGGAGCGCGGCGGCACCCTGTCCGGCGGGCAGCGCCAACGCATCGCCATCGCGCGCGCCCTGCTGCGCGATTCCCCCGTGGTCATCCTGGATGAGGTCACCACCGGCCTGGACCCGAAGGCCGCCACCCAGGTGCTCGACGCCATCGACGGCCTGGTGCATGACCGCACCACCTTCGCGGTCACCCACGACGTCGAGGTGGTGCTGCGCTCCAGCCGCGTGCTGTGGCTGCAGGACGGCCGGGTGCTGCTGGACGCTCCGCCCGCCACCCTGCTGGAGGAGTCCGAGGTCTTCAGGCAGTGGGTCTCCACCGCCGGCCGCTCCGCCGACGACATCCGGGTGGAGGAGCGATGAACACGCAAACCGCCCTGGAACTGCTGCTGGACAGCGGCCGCCTGAGCGAGGTCTACGGGCAGGAGGTCAAGGCCAGCCGTGTGCGGATCAAGCCGGAGGTGGCCCTGATCGCCGCCATCGCCCACCCCGTCACCGGTGCCGAGCTGGGCTGGCTGCGGCTGCTGTGGCCCGTCAGCCACTCCAAGGCCAAGAAGGCCAGCAAGCTCGCCCAGCGCCTGGGGCAGACCACCCGCGTGCACCAGCTCAGCGACCAGCTCCTGTGCGACACGGGCGGCGTGGCGGCGGACCCGGCCCTGGCCGAGCTGCTGGCCCAGGCCACCACCCCGACGCTGCCCGCTGGGGCGGCGCAGGCGGTCCAGGCACAGGCCGGCGCGCCGGCGGGAGACGACCGGCTGCTGCGCTACAACCCGCTGCGCCGCGTGGTCTACCGCCGTGGCGACAGCGTGGTGCGGGTGCAGGCCCGCCCCGGCGTCCTGGACCACGGCCTCTACTCGCGGCTGGCGCAGCTCGCCCCGCTCCCGCAGCGCCTAGACGAGCAGCGGCCGGGCGAATCCGGGCGCCAGGTGAGCGTCGTCCAACACTGCGGGCACCACGACCTGGCCGCCTGCGACCAGGCGGGACAGGGGGCGGACAGCTGCCTGGCCCACCACCAGGCCGCAGGGCGGATCTGGGCGGGCCTGCACGCCGGCGGCGCCACGCTGCCGAGCGGCATCGCCGCCGCCCTGGCTAGCCGGGAGGCCGATCCGCGCGGCCAGGCCCACGCACACGCCCAGATCCTGGACCACCTGGACGCGCCGCTGGCCGCTCGCCTGCGCCGCCTGGCCGCCCACCCCGGGCTCGAAGTAAAGGGACCGGCCGTGCTCAGCCACGGCGACGCCTCACCCGACCAGGTGCTGGTGGACGCCCACAGCGGCCGCCTCTGGCTGACCGACTTCGACCGCGTCTGCCTGGCCCCCGCCGCCCGCGACCTGGGCTCGTACCTGGCGGAGGCCGGCACCGAGGCCGGCGAGGCGTTCCTGGCCGGCTACGCGCAGGGCGGGCAGGAACTGCCGAAGGCAGAGGAGCTGCGCGCCGCGCGGGCCGCCTCCCTGCTGGAACGCGCCGCCGGGCCGCTGCGCACCGCCGCCCCCGACTGGGCGGAACGAATCAACGAACTACTAGACGAAATCGAGGAGGTGCTCCGATGAACCCGACGCTTTCCACCCCGCCCGCCGGCGCCGCCGCGCACGCGCCTAGCGGCAGGCAGGGCCTGCCCAGCGCGGCCATGGCCAGCCTGCGCCTGCTCCACGAGGGCGGCTCGGCCAGCGCGCCGCTCCACTGCGTGCGCCGCGCCTGGCCCGCCCCCGGCGGGGAGCTGGTCTTCGAGGGCCTAGACGCCGACGGCCAGCTGCGCGCCGGCCGGGTGCTGGCCGACGGCGAGGTGAGCGTGGCCCCCTACGCCACCGACGCGCGCCTGCCCCGCCTGTGCGTCCCCGCCGGGGCGAGCCTGGTGGTGCACCGGCTGGGCAAGCGGGCCGTGACCCTGCACGAGGCGCACGTGGTCAAGCACCTGCGCGCCGGCAAGGCCGCCAAGCTGGCCAGCGCCTCCCAGGCGCTCACCGAGGCCTGCGGGCGCGCCGGCATCAACACCGCTGCGGTGCTGGAGGCCGGGGACGACTACCTGGTCTTCGAGCGCCTGGGCGGGGCCACCCTGCACGACCTCGGTCAGGCCGGCCTGCCCGCCTGGCGGGAGCTGCAGCGCCGGTGGGCTACGCTCGCCCGGCCGTCGGCCAGGGAGCAGGCGCAGCTGCCGACCCACGGCCCCGAGCAGGAGGCCGCCGTGCTGCGCACCTGGCACGCCCACGCCCTCACCCACTCCAGCCTGCCCCGCCTCGAGGAGCTGGCAGGCGCGGTGGCGGAATGCTGCGGCGAGCTGCTGGACCCAGCCCAGGTGACGGCGCGCCCCCAGTGGGTAAACGCCCACCGCGACCTGCACGACAAGCAGCTCATGTGGGACGGCACCAACCTCAGCCTGCTCGACCTGGACACCGCCGCCCGGGCGGAAGCGGCCCTCGACCTGGGCAACCTGGCCGCCCACATCGACCTGCGCCTGCTGCAGGGCATCTACCCGGCCCACCTCGGTGAGCCGCTCACAGCGGTGATCGCCGCCCTAGCCGACCAGCTGGGCGTCACCCCCCGCCGCCTGGCCACCTACAAGCGCGCCAGCGCGCTGCGACTGGCCTTCGTCTACTCCTTCCGTCCCTCCGCCCAGGAGTGGCTGCCCCGCTGGGTCGAAGCCACCCTGACCAACTCCAACTAGCTGAAAGAAGAAAAAGAAATGCGTATCTCTGTTATCGGTTGCGGTTACCTCGGTGCTGTTCACGCCGCCTGCATGGCCAAGCTGGGCCACGACGTGGTGGGCGTGGACGTAGACCCCGGCAAGATCGACCTGCTCAACCAGGGCAAGGCCCCCTTCTACGAGCCCGGCTTCGAGGAGGTGCTGCGCCCCGCCCTGGACAGCGGCAAGCTGCGCTTCACCGCCGACGCCGCCACCGCCGGCCTGGCCGACGTGGACGTCCACTTCATCGCGGTGGGCACCCCGCAGCGCGCCGACGGCGGCGCCGCCGACCTGACCTACCTGTGGGCCGCCGTGGACGCCATCCTCGCCAACGCCGCCGCCAACCCCGCCCAGCGCCCGATCGTGGTCGGCAAGTCCACCGTCCCGGTGGGCACCGCCCAGGCCGTGGCCGACCGCCTGGCCGCCGCCGGCATCACCCTGGTGTGGAACCCCGAGTTCCTGCGCGAGGGCTTCGCCGTCCAGGACACCCTGCACCCCGACCGGATCGTCTACGGCCTGCCCAAGGACGCCGCCACCGGCGACTTCACCGTCGAGGGCCACTACGCCCGCGCCCAGCTGGACCGCGTCTACGCCCCGCTGCTGGAGGAGGGGATCGAGCGCCTGCTGGCCGACTACCCGACCGCCGAGCTGGTCAAGGTGGCCGCCAACTCCTTCCTGGCCACCAAGATCAGCTTCATCAACGCGATGGCCGAGCTGTGCGAGGCCACCGGCGGAGACGTCACCGTCCTGGCCGACGCCATCGGCCGCGACGAGCGCATCGGGCGCCGCTTCCTGGGCGCGGGCATCGGCTTCGGTGGCGGCTGCCTGCCCAAGGACATCCGCGCCTTCATGGCGCGCGCCGAGGAACTGGGCGTGGAGGACGCCGTCTCCTTCCTGCGGGACGTGGACGCGATCAACAACCGCCGCCGCCAGCGCGTCATCGACCTGGTGAAGAACCGCCTGGGCCAGGACCTGGTAGGCGCCAAGGTCACCGTGCTGGGCGCGGCCTTCAAGCCCAACAGCGACGACCTGCGCGACTCGCCCGCGCTGGACGTGGCGCGCCGCCTGCAGGAGCTGGGCGCCCGCGTGCAGATCACCGACCCCAAGGCGCTGGACAACGTGCGCGCCGCCGCCCCCGAACTGGTGGCCGAGCAGGACGTGCACGCCGCCCTGGCCGGCGCCAGCATGGTGGTGCTGGCCACCGAGTGGGCCGACTTCGTCAACCTGGACCCGAGCCGCTGCGCCGAGCTGGCCGAGCAGGCCGTGATCGTGGACGCCCGCAACGCCCTGGACCCGGCCAAGTGGCGCGCGGCCGGCTGGGAGTACCACGGCCTGGGCCGCTGAGCCCGCCCCTGCCGGTGGTGGCGTGAGTGTTGTTTGTCTCCGGCGCACCCCAGCGCCCATATGCTGACCTAGTGAGTGCCCAGAAGGTTGCCCAAAAGTCGTCCATCCACACCCGCATCATGTGGGCCATGGTGCTGGTGGCTGGCGTGGCCGTGGCGATCTCCGGCACCCTGCTGGCGGCGTTGCAGGAGCGCAGCATTCACGCCACCACCCACTCGCACCTAGAGCGGGTGCGCAGCCAGCTCACCCAGCTGGCCGCCACGGGCCTGGACCTCGAGACGGGCAAGCCCTTCGAGGACCCCGTCCAGCTGCTGCGCCAACACCTCAGCACCCAGGTGCTCGGCCCAACGGAGGGCGAGGCCGGTTTTGTGGACGGCGTGCTGCGGTTCGTGGCCCCGCCCGCAGTCGAGCTGCGCCCAGAGGACGACGCCGTCCTCATGGCCCACGTGGCGCCCCTGGTGATCGGGACCACCAGCCGGATCGAGACCGTCACCACCCCCAAGACCACCTACAAGATCCTGGTGGTCCCCGTCGTGAAGGCAAACCAGACCGCGGCGCTCCTGCACGTGGTCGACTTCGGGCAGGCCACCAAGGACCTGCGCCACGCCATGCTCATGTTCGCCAGCGCAGCGGCGGCCACCCTCGCACTGGTGGTCGGGGCCGCCTGGCCGGTGGTGCGTCGTCTCCTCAAACCAATCGGGGAACTCAGATCGGCAGCGGAAAGCATCGACGAAACCGACCTCACCAGCCGCGTGCCCGTCCGCAGCGCCGACGACCTGGGGGCCCTGGCCACCGCCTTCAACCGCATGCTCGACCGGGTAGAGAGCTCGGTCAACGCGCAGCGGGACCTGCTGGACGACGTCGGCCACGAACTGCGCACCCCCATCACCGTGGTGCGCGGCCACCTGGAACTGGTGGACCCCAGCGACGCCAACGACGTGATGGAAGTGCGCGACCTCTCCATCGACGAACTGGACCGCATGGCCGGGCTGGTCAACGACATCCTGGTGCTGGCCAAGTCCGGGCAGAGCGACTTCGTCACCCCCGTCCACACCGACGTGGCCGGCCTGACCGAGCAGGTGTTCACCAAGTCCGTGGCGCTCGGGGAACGCAAGTGGCAGCTGGCCAAGGTGGCCGAGGTGGAGCACCTGCTGGACGCCTCCCGCATCACCCAGGCATGGCTCCAGCTGGTAAACAACGCCGTGAAATACTCCCAGCCTGGAAGCGAGGTCACGCTCGGCTCGGCAGTGGAGAGCGGCCAGCTTCGCATGTGGGTGCGCGACGAAGGGGTAGGGATTTCGCCCCAAGACATCGAGCGAGTCACCCAACGGTTCGCGCGCGGGGATCAAGCACACCTACACGCCCATGGCTCCGGCCTCGGATTGAGTATCGTCGATTCCATAGTGCGGGCTCACCACGGCAAGCTGGATATTTCCTCCCAGCCCGGCGTGGGCTCAACCTTCACCATGGTCTTACCACTCGACGTCCCAATCTCAACGGAAGGACCCCAGCCTTGAGCACCATCCTGGTAATCGAGGATGAGGAACGCATCGCAGGATTCATCGCCAAAGGCCTGCGCGCAGCCGGATTCACCCCCCGCACCACCGGGTCGGGGGAAGAAGGCGTTTTCATGGCCGTCGAGGAGGGCGCGGACCTGATCGTCCTGGACGTGGGCCTGCCCGACATCGACGGTTTCGAGGTACTGGAGCGCCTGCGTGGGCAGGGCGTCAACACCCCGGTCATCATGTTGACCGCCCGCACCTCCGTGGCGGACCGCGTGGCCGGCCTGTCCGGCGGCGCAGACGACTACATGCCCAAGCCCTTCTCCTTCGAGGAGCTGCTGGTGCGCATCCGCCTGCGCCTGCGCACCGAGACCCCCACCAGCGACGTCTCCCAGCTCTCCCACAACGGATTGACCCTGGACCTGCGCACCAGGCGCGCCCAGGTGGACGGCAAGTGGGTGGACCTCTCCGCCCGCGAGTTCACGCTCGCAGAGACGTTCCTGCGCAACCCCGGCCAGGTGCTCTCCCGCGAGCAGCTGCTCAACACCGTGTGGGGCTTCGACTTCGACCCCGGCTCCAACGTCGTGGACGTCTACGTCTCCTACCTGCGCGGCAAGCTCGGCAAGGAACGCTTCGAGACCGTGCGGGGTATGGGCTACCGCCTCACCTAAACCGCCTCGCGCCGCGCCGGCTCCGCGCGGGCGCCGGCCGGCTGGCGCGGCGGGCAAAAGCAGATCCCCTGGGGCTGGTCATTCCAGCCCCAGGGGATCTTGGCCTCGCGGGAGGCGGGCCTAGTCGTTGTCGTCGGGGGAGTCGGCGTCGTCCACGTCGTCATCCACCTCGTAGGCGTCGTCGACGTCATCTGCGTCGTCATCCAGGTCCACCGGGGGAGCCGGGGCGATGACAACGGGCGGCTGGTTGGCCGGTGCCTGCCCGCTGGTGTTGGTGTCCTGCTGGGAGTTACCGGCGGATCCCCCGGTGGAGCCGGTGCCGGTGGCGGAGTCGGACGCCGGGTAGCTCGCTACCGGGGCGGTAGAGGGCACCTGGCTGGCGGTCGCGGACGCGGAGGGCGACGCGGTCGCCGACGGCGTGGCGCTGGGCTTTACGGTCTTGTCCGTTTCCTTCTCCAGGGAGATCGCGGGCTGCTCAGAGTCCTGAGACGGCAGTGCGGCGAGCGCGTGGTACCCCGCGAACAGGGCGACCGCACCCAGCGCGATAGCCACCAGCAGCGCCCCCAGTCGGAAACCTTCGGTTCGAGTAGTCATGGTGTTTCCTCACCTCCTACCGGTAGTTAACTGCGCTCGCATGAGACCTCATTCAGGGGTTCATGAGAGAACTCTTAATGTTCGTGGCTCTTTGCCCTACCTCTAATCCTCCCGGCCCGGCATGAGCCTGGCAATCGGGGGCTGGGGCACACTAGGGGGCATGTTCGTCTACATTCCCGCCACCGCGCGCAGCCTGCAAGCCGACCACCTGACCGGCGAGGTGGCATACGCCATCACCGACGATCTGCGCGCCGCCTTCCCCGGGGACCACGACGAAGAGTTGGAGGCGATTGCCCTGGACTGCGCCGCCTTGCACTCGGTGAAGCTGCTGGAAGAAGGCGCCGACGTCCGGGTGGTGGTGGCAGCCGACGTTCCGGCCGCCGCCCTTGCTGAGGTGGAAGACCGCACCGACTTGTACGTTGGCGCGCTTCTGCTTACAAAGCCGGTGGCATGGAAGCACGTGGACTCCTTCTACGCCGATGACGTGGACGACGTTGCCGCCCGCGCCGCCGTGGCAGCGGCCCGCGCTCTGCTTGCGGCCGCGCCGGGTGGGGAGGCAGACGAGGAAGCCGACGGGTTGCTGGCCGAGCACGTGCTGTCCTGGTACGACTCCACCGAGCGCTCCCGCCTGGCGCAGGGGTGACTGGCCGGGCTGTGGGCCGGCTGCTGCACTCGCAGCCCGCCCGGGGTGGGGCCATGGGCACGGGTGTGCGCAACCGGTTGAGGGGTTAGTGCACCTGTCGAGGGGTTTTGCGACCTGTCGTGGGGTTAGTGCACCTTCCGAGTACTTACCCGGCCCGGTAATCCCTCAGAAGGTGCATTAACCGCTCAATAGGTGCACTAGGGGCTCAATAGGTCGGGTAACCCCTCAACCGTTTGCGCAACGGAGGCCGGCACGGTTCCCGGCGCTGCGGGGTAGAGGAGACTCGATACCTCCTTCTTCGCCCTGCCGATTCACGCCCGAATCCCTACGTTGAGGCGGCGGCGCGAGACGCCGACTAGTGCTTTCGCTTCCTGAGGGGGGGGACCTCAAGCACCGGAATTGCACGTAGCAAGAACTGGTCGAATTGTGGGACTGTGAACGCGGCCATCCCATGCTGGGGTGTGTAGAGAAGGCCCATATTGATCAGTTCCGCACGGACCGGAGCGACGTTTTGCGAGGTGCGCCCCATCTT
Organism: Buchananella sp. 14KM1171; assembly: GCF_041380365.1. Classification (NCBI taxonomy): domain Bacteria; kingdom Bacillati; phylum Actinomycetota; class Actinomycetes; order Actinomycetales; family Actinomycetaceae; genus Buchananella; species Buchananella felis. The sequence goes on from NZ_CP159981.1 coordinate 1,926,169, forward strand.
GGCGGCAATCTCGGACGACTGTGCCGGGGCGGAGCCAAGCTCGGCCATTGCGCGCAGGTAGGCGCGTTGCAGATCAGTTGTCCGGTCGAGTCTGACACGGAAGAAGGATCCATCTAGCTTCGCTTGGTACAACTCGCGAGCGGCCTCCACGTCTTTGGCGGTCACCGTGTCTCCTTCTGCCACGGTCCAGACTGCGGAGCCCAGTTCTTGCACGAAGAACGGGTAGCCCTCAGTGATGTCCGCAATCAGCTCCAAAGCGTCTTCCTCAAAGTGGACGCCCTCCTCCGCCGCAGGAATGCGAATGGCGTTCTTGGCCTCTTCTGGGCTGAGGTTTCCGAGGGAAACGAAGTTGAAAAGCCGCTCGGCGTAGGATTTAGCGTCACCGGCGCGCTCTGCGATTTGAGGCAGTCCCGCAGCGCACATGGTTAGTGGAAGCCCGTGCTGAACAACGCGGTGGAGGGCAGAGATAAGTGCTTCGAGTTGGTGTCCCTGGAGGAACTGAAGCTCGTCAATCAGTAAGACAACTGCGCGCTTGTGTTCCTGAGCGGCACGGCCCACGTTTAGCAGTATTTCGGTGAGGTCTATGGAAAGGTCGCTTCCGCCTTCCCAGATCGATTCCGGCTTTACATCTACACCGGCTCGTACGTTGCCGTCCGGGTCCACTGACAAAGAAAAGGAGGTCAGTAGGCTCGCAACTGCCTTGAGCCTGTCGCTCCACTTGTCGCGAGGGGAGAGCTGGTAGAGGACTGTGCGCAGGCTGGCTCCGATCCTGGAACGGAAGGTCGATTCGTCGTGCTTTGAAGCCTCCAACTCGACTGCGATCCAGTTCTCCCTAAAGGCAATCTCCCGAAACCTGCCCAGGAGCACCGTCTTTCCCACGCCGCGTAGGCCGGTGATGATCATCGACTGTTGGGGGCGTCCGCGAGCGATGCGGCCCAACAGGATCTCGAATGCGTTGATCTGCTCGTGGCGTCCCACCAGCTCGGTTGGCTGGGCTCCAGCGCTGGGGGAGTATGGGTTTCGGATGGGATCCATGCACTGAGTTTATCAAGGTTAGGCGGGTTTAGGACGTGCAAATAAACCGCCCTAAGCTTCATAACCTTGGGTTCGGGGCGCTACCACCATGCCGCAGTTCCCACTGACTCCCTCCCCCAGTGCGGAGAGCCCGGCATGAAGGGCCTTGGGTAATGGTCGGGATGCTTGTAGCAGCCGCTCCGGGTGGGGTTGCCACAGTCGGTCGGGACTACCCGGCGGTGACGGTGAGGGTGGAGCCAGTGCGAGAGCGCGTGACCTTGATGCCGTCGGGGATACGTTGGGCCATCTCTGCAACGTGACTGATGAGGCCAACCGCCCGCCGCTGGCCGCCCTCACGCGCTGTAAGACCTTCAACGCGTCGTCGGAGTACTAACGCGCCTGGGCACGCGGCTGAGGCTTTCCTGCACCAGGAGGGCGCTTGGCCACCGCCCTCAGGCGTCGCCTGGCGTTATCCCGACTCCAACCGGTCACCACGCACACCTCGTCCAGTATCCTCCCTTTGCCCTTCTTCGACGCCTTGGCATACGCCCCCGCGTACTTCATGGTGATCTCAGCCCTGGCCAGCACTAACACCCCACTCCCCATGCCCACCACGATCCGCGACTCTCGCGGGCAGTACCCGGATGACGCACCGAACCACTTTCACGGGCACCTGAGATGAGTCTCGTCGGCCTCTTGACATGCTGTTCTCAATAGTTACCATCGTCAAAAGACGTACCTTCAATCAAAGGGGCCATCATGAAGAAGCGTCGAAGCGTAGCTATCGTCGCTGCGTTATTTGCAGTCGCCCTCTCACCCACGGTTGCGATGGGGCATCTACACCTGCCCTCCGAGCCGAGTACCGCCCTTCCCGATGAATCAGAATCTGCATTCGAAGGGAGCAATAACGCCAACCTGTTCACATCAGAGGGCGGAGACGTTGCTGCAGAGTCTGTTGCGACAGCACTTGAGGGTGAAGCACAAAAAATGCCAGAGGTAGAATATGACTTCATTGCCGGGTACTTCCTTGACGATTCGGGAAATCTGATTGCAAGAAAATATGCTGACGAGGCGAATGGTGATGTCAGGGACGGTAATGGCTCCAAGATTGAGGTACTGGACTCTGAATACAGCAAGGAAGATATTGACTTTATACACTCTAAGCTAAGTGAGTTGGCGAAAGCTCCCGGTTCAAGTGGTTTCATTGCCGAGTATGATGCGCGAAAAGACTTGTTCGTAATCGTGGGCAAGGTCGATCGAGGCGTAGCTTTTCAGCTACTCGGCGATGTCAAGTACTCCATTGTTGATGGAGAGCGAGTTGAGCGGTTTTCACGCTAAAGCGATAGCCCGCCTCACTGGGCAGGGGCTAGCATAAAAAGCGGCACCTCGAAGTGTACGAGTGGTTGGGCAGTAGCAAACGGCGGAAGTCAAAGGTATCAGCTTACGGCAGCACATTGCGGCGCTGCGAATAGTCAATGGTATAGCGAACTGGGCGGACACTCGTTTGGTTGGATGGTGAATAGGGCTCCGTCCCCAACATTCGACTTAGCGCTGCTTGGGGGCAGTTCGTATGGGGGCGCATTGTATGGAGGGCCAGCTAACGATGGCAGTGCAATGACCATAGGTGGTCCAGGGGGCAGCCCCGGTCTTGGTGGAAATTACTGCACTTCCGGTGCCGCAGCCGGTGAGCGTTGTGGTCACTCTGCGGTAAGTCTGAACTCTGGCTTCTGTGACGAGTACGGTTACTGTACATACGTGTTAACACGGCTTTCCAACAACGGTTCACTCAACGGCGATTCTGGCGGCCCGTTTTATGGGAAAGTAAATGGTGCAGCACTTCCTCGAGGTATTGTAGTGGGTGGTACCGAGACGGGTCAGTTTGCCGCTCCATGGGGGCGCATCAAAGCCGCATACCCCAATCTCAATATTGTACGCTGAGTTCATCTGGCTCGTGCAACTTTAGTAATCAAAAAGGATTGGCAGTGCTCGGTGGCTATAGTTGCATGAGTCGGGTCTGCCGGGCTCGAGATATCTAGAGCGCGCACGTCATGCACGCTGCCAGGTAGCGGGTCCTCAAGTCCATGCTAGCTTGCCATCCAAGCTAGCTAGAACCTTGCCAGTTTAGTCCGGTGCGCCGATGCCTGCGACTGTAGAGAGCATACTGGCCCTTTCAGGTTCAATAAGGCGAAAGAGTGCCGTCCAGCATGTAGGGCTGACGCGGGTCGATCTCTTCTGCGGTGGACAGCCATACATCCGAGGCCTGGACGATCAAGCCGTTAAGCGCGCGCAGCCCGACTGATTTTGGACTGTGGCACGCCAATTAACTTGCCGATACGGGCTTGGGATAGGTCGTGCCGCGAGTATATGAAATGCGTCCGCGCCGCGTTGCGGATTGTACTGAGCCTCCACCTCTTCTTTGGTCCAAGCAATCAGATCGGCGAAATGGCCCACACTCAACCGTGCGCTATAGTTCATCACGACAGATTATTCTTTTGAAGAATCTGCTTTGTCGCACACGAATTATCTCAAAATATCCAGCAGTCGCCCTAGCTAGACACGCTAAAACTCAAGGACGCCTCTTAATAACCTTCATTGATAACCGCAGGAAATAAGGGGTTGATGGTTTGCGGGTTTGAGGGTGCTGGGAGCGTAACCTCAGGCAAAAGTGGTCAGATCTGGCGCAGAGAATGTAGCGCTGGGCACGTTGAGGCCTGTCGCGTCGACGGTGTTACGACTCGCATTAATCGAAGACCTCAACCCGTTCCATACGCCAGCACGCCACACCCAGATCATCATTTTGGGAAGAGTTAGTTTAGAGGTGCGTGGCTCGTGTGTGGTGAGTGATCCCGCATCGCGAGTGCCGTTCCAACCCGGGTGTGGGGGAGCGCGCATTTTGTGCAGGGCAAGGGTACAAAACATGGCGGGAACCGGCACTCAGGAGGGTCTATCTGGCGAAGCTTCGTCATCGTGTGTGGGCCCTTGGTGTTGAAATTGCGGGGAAAACTGGCGAGATGACGGCTGGTCAGCCGGATCGGGGTGCTGAGCGGAAATAATCGCAGGCGTTCGGCACCGCGCTGCACTGACGCTGTTCCAACTGTGGCGCCAGGTCCACCAAAGGACGCACATGAGGATCCTGGCTCTTCGCTCCTCCTGCTTCGGTCACACTGCCCGCATTCTGCATAGGGTGGCTGTGGGGTTAGAACTTGCCAGTGTGCAAGTAGAGATACGGCCTGTTTCTGTGGTGCGTGACCTGGACCCGGCGGTGGACGCAGTGATCCTGGCTGGGTCGGTTCGGCTTTTACACTCCGCAGCTTAAGCGCTTTGCGCGTCAGCACGCGGTATGACTGAATCAACTGACCACTGCGTTTCTGGGGGTGAGCCTGTCTGCCATGATTCCAGGCAAGACCCCTGTTTAGTCCAACCCGTACATCCGCAAGTTCCTAGCTTCCACGCCGTGGCGACCGACGGTGGTGCGCCTGTTTGGCGGTGAACTCAACCTTAACATGTACTGCGGGCTTGACCGGTGGGCGCTGGGAGTGATGTTAGATCACACCGGCAAGCCACACGGTCAGGGAGTGCGGGTGGACTACACGGACTGGGCAGAGGTGGATTCCTTTGCAGCGGAATTTGCAAAGCTAGCAAAAACGGCCAGCTTGGAATTACCTGCCCAACCCAAACTGTTTACTGACGGTGTGCTGGAGGTGCCGCGTAATGGTCGGCTCGGTAGGTGCGGGCTTTTAGGGGTGACAAAACATTGCGTTGGGTGAAAAACACGCCACTTATCGCGAGGGAGAGAGCTGAAAGGCGACTGTTCGCAGGCTGCCTCCTATCCTGGATCGGGAGGTCGACTTGTCTTGTTTCCGTACCTCATCCGCTGGGGCGGAATCTTGTTTGCGGGGCGCGCCCGCATCTGTGGGCGCGCCCCAACGCTCTACCTCGCAGTGACGCTGAGGGTGGAGCCCTGGGGGGAGCGCCTCACCTTGATGCCGTCGGGGATGCGCTGGGCCATCTCCGCGACGTGGCTGACCAGCCCGACGGCGCGCCCGCCCTCGCGTAGTGCCCCGATCTGGTCCATTACCTCGTCCAGGGTCTCGGCGTCCAGGGAGCCGAATCCCTCGTCGATGAAGAGGGTGGAGATCTCCACCCCGCCGGCCTCCTGGCGCACCACCTCGGCCAGCGCCAGCGCCAGGGCGAGGGAGACGTAGAAGGTCTCGCCGCCGCTGAGGGTGCGCGGGCTGCGCTGCGCGTCGTCTCGCGTGTGGTGGTCGATGACCGCCAGCCCCAGCCCGCCCAGGCGGGCGCGCTGGCCGCCTTCGTCGTCTGTGCGCACCAGCTCGTAGCGCCCGTTGGAGATGGACAGGATGCGCGGGTTGGCGGCCGCCAGGACCTCGTCGAAGCGGGAGAGCAGCACGAAGGAGGCCAGGGGGATCTGTTTTTGGTTTGCCCCGCCGCCGGCCACGGCGGCGGCGACGAACAGCAGGGCCCGCGCCCCGGCCACGGCCTTTTGGTGCTGCTCGGTTGCTTCCCGGAGGGCCAAGTAGGCGGTGGCGACTCTCCCGGCAGCGTCCGCCGCTGTGGCGGCGGCGGAAACCGCCGCGTCTGCTTGGTCCGCTGCGGCTTGAGCGTCGGCCTGGAGGCTCTCCAGGTCGGGTGCCGGTTGGGCGGCGGCGGCAACGAGTTCTGGTTGATTGAGGGCGGTTTCGGCCTTCAAGAGGTCCGTGTCGTACTGCTGTAGCTCTGTCTCTAACTGGCTGGCCCGCTCTGCGGGCAGTACTACAGCGAGTGCCCCTTCCACGGTGGCGAAGCCCGAGGCGGCCAATGCCTGTGCCACTGCCTCCTGGCTGCGCTCGGCCTGTGCGGTGGCATCCTGCCAGGCCTTGTGCAGCGCCAATGCAGCTTCTGCCTCGCTGGCGGCCGCCAGCAATTCGGCGCGGATTGCTGAGACGCTTTGGGCCTGGCCACGCGCCTCCTGCACGCTCTTGACGGCGGTCGCGCGGCTGTCTTCAGCAAATGCGAGCTCGGAGGTGCGGGTTTGGATGTCTATCTCTAGCTGGTGCAGTCGCTCGGTTAGTGCAGAGTGCTGGTCGCGTAGCTCCTGCTCCTCCTGCCGCAGGGTGGTGACGCGCTGGCCGGCCTGCTGCGCCTCGCCCAGCGCGGCCTTGGCTCCTTCCAGCCGTGAGGCCAGGGAGTCAAGCTCCACGCCGGCTAGTTGCCCGGCCAGCTCCTGGACCTTCTCCAAGCAGGCGGCCTGTTTTGCCAGTGCCGCGCTGTGCGCGGAGGCGGCCTGTTCGGAGCGCTGCGCGGCGGCGTTTACTTCCTCCTCGCTGACTCCGGCCGCACCGCTCTGACCGCTGGCTGGGGCTGGGTGCTCCGTGGAGCCACACACCAGGCAGGGTTTGCCGTCTTGGAGCTGCTGGGCTAGCGCGCTGGCGGAGCCCGCTAGCCACGCTCCCAGGGTGTGTTGCTGGTTGCGGCGTGCCGATTCCAGGGCCACCAGCGCGCTTTCGACGCTGGAATCGGCCTGCTGCAGTGCTGCGAGCGCCTTGGCGTGCTGGTCGGCTAGTTTTTGTGCGTTTTCGAGTTCACTTACCTCCAGTTGGGCTTGCCCCAGCAGGGCGGCTTGGGCGTTCGCCTGGCCAAGCTCCTCCTCGCACTTCTTAGTCTTGGCGGGCAGGGCGGCGACGGTTTGGGCGGCCTGCTGGTAGGCAGCCTTGGCGTTCTCTACTGCTGCGGTTGCCTGCGCCACCTGCTGGGTTAGCCGTGGCAGTGCTTCCTCCAGCTGCTGCGCGTTTTCCAGGGAGCCGTGGCGGCCCACGGCCGCGTCCCGCAACTGTCCCAGCTGCTGTGCACTGTCAGTTGCAGAGCCGGTGGAATCCGGCTGCTCGATCCCCACTTCGGAAAGGGCTAACAGCGCTGCTGCCTGCGCCTCTTGCCAAGACTCTTGGGCAGCTGGCAGGAGGGCGCGGTCGTTGGAGTGCGTCTGGTCTGCTTGGAAGACGGGCAGGGCTCTTCGGTGCGAATCGAGTTGGCCCCGCTGGCCGGCGATCTGCTGGGCGCGTTCAACTAGGGCTTGCCTGTGTGCGTTCAGTTCACTGATGCGGAGCTTGCGCTGCTGGGTCTGCTGCCCGGCGCTCAGGGCCGCGTCGGCCGCCTGCTTGGCCCGCTTGGCCTGCCGCTCCCTGTGCTCGAGTGCGCGCGCGGTAGCGCCGGAGTCTGCCACCAGGCCCGCGCACACCTCCACCGCCTCCAGGGTGCGGGAAGAGTCGAACAGCCCGGTGACGTAGCCTCGCCAGTTTTCCTTTTGGCCCGCCGCGCCGGCCACCAGCTCGATCTTGGTCCGCACCTGGGTGGCTAACTGGTCCGCCTGGGCTCGCACCGCCTTGGCGCGCTCGGTGAGTTCGGTTTGCAGGTCCTCGTAGATGCCGGTGGAGAAAACCTGCTGCAATACCTTGCGTCGATCCTCTGGCTTGGCGTGCAGGAATTCGGCGAACTGGCCCTGCGGAAGCACGGCCGTTTGCGTGAACTGGTCCTTGGACAACCCCACGATGGCCAGCATCTGGCGACCGACCTCCTGCTGCGAGGTGCTGAGCAGCTCACCGCTTGCCCCCGGCTGGGCCTCGCTGAGGCGCGTAAGCACCACCGAACTCTTCTCGATGGTGGTGCCGGTGCCGCGCTGTTTGGGACGCTCGTACTGCGGGCTGCGGCGCAGCCGGTAGATGCCGGCACCGGTGGAGAAGGTGAGCTCCACGAAGCTGGGCACTGTGCCCTCGGCCAGCTTGCAGCGCAGGCGGGCGGGATCGGAGTTGGCGCCGGCCAGGCTGCCGTAGAGCCCAAAGACGATCGCGTCGATGATGGTGGACTTGCCGGCGCCGGTCTGCCCGGTGAGCAGGAACAGCCCGGCCTGGCTCAGGGAGTCGAAGTCGATGTCGTGGTGGCCCGGGAACGGGCCGATTGCTTGAAACTCCAGGCGGTGGATTCTCACTTGGTTCCCGCCTTCCTGGAGCGCACCGACTCGTAACTCTCCCTGATCACGGACACTATTTCCGCGTCAGCCCCGCGCCCGGTTACTGCGGCAATGAACTCACCCACCACATCCACCGGGTTGGACTGCGCGCGGCTGGCCCGGCGGGAGGCCAGGTCTACCTGACTCTGGCTGAGGGCGTCCACGGGTTTGTGCTGGGTGGAAAGCGCCCAGGGGAAGACGGCCTTTACTCGGGTTACCAGTTCCGCAGGACGCACCCGATCGGTGACCTCGACGCTCACGTAGTGCTCCCGGAACGGGGCGTAGGCCGGCCCCAGCAGCTCTGCAAGTTGCCCAGTTAGTACCGCTAAGGGCCGCTCCACCGGAGTAGACAGGACCCGAATCTTCACTCCAGCTCCTCGCTTATCGAGCTCAACGATCGTGACGCTCTTTTGGTCCTCGGCCTCGCTGAAGGAGAAGGCCACCGGCGAGCCCGAGTAGCGCACGACGCTGCCGCCGTCGCCGCCGTCCAGCCCGGCCACGAACTGCGCGCGATGCAGGTGCCCCAGCGCCACGTAGTCCGGCTGCCAGCCCTGGGGCGGCACCAGCACCTCGCTGGGCACCAGGTCCACACCGCCCACCTTGATGTCCCGCTCCGAATCGCTGGCCCTGCCCCCGGCCACGAAGGCGTGGGCCACCAGCACCACGGGTAGGTCCTGATCCACCCGCGCGTGCCCTGCCCTCACCATCTCCATGGCGGCGGCGACCACCCCCTCGTGGGAGCGCGCCACCTCCCGGCCGGCCAGGGCATGGGCCAGCTGGCCGCGCGCCAGCTCCGGGTCCAGGTAGGGCAGGGCGAATAGCACGGCACCGGCCTGACCGTCTGGCTTCGGCAGTACCACCGGCTGGCCCACATCGGCCACTCGGGAGCGCACTATTACGCGTTCGCCGTTCCAGTCCTGGCCAAAGCCCAACCGCAGCGCAGAGTCGTGGTTGCCGGGTGTGAGCACCACCCGCGCGTGGGCAGACAGCGCGGTTATCACCCGGTCTACCAGCTGTACGGCCTCCAGCGGCGGCACTGCCCGGTCAAACACGTCCCCGGCCACGATCACCGCGTCCACCGCCTCTTGTTTGACCGTTTCTACTAGCCAGTCGAAGAAGCGCGCGTGCGCGGACTCCAGGCTCGCCCCGTGCAGGGTGCGGCCCACGTGCCAGTCCGAGGTGTGCAGGATTCGCATGCGCCCACGCTAACGCGAGGCACCAACATTTGATTCCGGCCGCCCGCAATCGCGGCCGTTTTGCTGGGTGGCGGGGGTGGCCGACGTCGTCCACCCGGCCCGTTTGCCCAGCCAGGCCGCGCCTGCGTGCCGGCCCACCAGGAAGGCGCCGCTTGGCACGGTGCAGACCGCCTATTCGCCCAGCCGCTCCAGGAGGGCCTCGTGCAGCAGCCCGTTGCTCGCCGCCGCGTTGCCGCCGAAGGGGCCATCCACGCCGCGCAGGTTGGTGAAGCGGCCGCCGGCCTCGACCACGATCGGCACCAGGGCGGCCATGTCGTAGACCTCCAGCTCGGGCTCGGCGCAGGCGTCCACCGCGCCCTCGGCCACCATCATGTAGGGGAAGAAGTCGCCGTAGCCGCGCGTGCGCCAGCACTCCTCCAGGAGGGCCAGGAACTGCTCGCGGCGCGGGTGGCCGCGCCAGGCCGCCAGGGAGGAGTAGCCCAGCGAGGCGTCCTCGAAGCGCTCCACGCGAGAGACCTGCAGGCGGCGGGCGCCCTCCAGGCGCGGGCCGCGCCACGCGCCCGCCCCGCGCGCGGCGAACCAGCGCGCCCCCAGGGCCGGGGCGCTGACCACGCCGACCACCACCTCATCGCCGTCCACCAGCGCGATCAGGGAAGCCCACAGTGGCACGCCGCGCACGAAGTTCTTGGTGCCGTCGATCGGGTCCACGATCCAGCGGCGCTCGGACTGGCCCTGGCTGCCGTACTCCTCGCCCAGGATCGCGTCCGCCGGGCGGTGCTCACCCAGCACACTGCGCACGATCTGCTCGGCGCGCTTGTCCGCGTCCGAAACCGGGGTCAGGTCCGGCTTGGAGTCCACCACCAGGTCCGCAGCGCCAAAGCGCTCCATGGTCAGGCGGTCCACCCGGTCGGCGATCTCCAGCGCCAGGTTCAGGTCGGCAAGGTAGTCAGAGCGCAGTTCCATGGCGCCAATCTAGCCGCTGCCGCCCGGGCCTAGGCGGCGCCGTCCACGCGCGCCTCTACCTGCCGGGCTCCTCCCCGCCCAGGCGGGCGGCCACGAGGCGGCGGAAGCTCTCCAGCCGGGCGGCCAACGCGGCGTCCCCTGCGGCGGCGGAGAGCTCGCAGTCAGGCTCGGTGGCGGTGTGGGTGCAGCCGCGCGGGCAGGCGGCGGCCACCTCGGCCAGGTCGGTGAAGGCCGCCAGGATGGAGTCGGTGTCGATGTGGGCCAGGCCAAAGGAGCGCACGCCCGGGGTGTCGATCACCCAGCCGCCCTCCACGCGCAGGGCCACCATGGAGGTGGAGGTGTGGCGGCCACGCCCGGTGACGTCGTTGACGTGCCCGGTGGCCCGCTCGGCCCCGGTGACGGCGTTGACCAGCGTGGACTTACCCACCCCGGAGTGGCCCACCAGCACGGACACGTGCCCGGCCAGCAACTCGTGGACCTCGCTCAGGTCGCACTCCCGCCCCGGCGCCAGGGACGTGACCACGGCGCGCACCCCCAGGGGCGTGTAGGCGGCCAGCAGCTCGGCCGGGTCGGCCAGGTCCGCCTTGGTCAGCACCAAGATGGGCTCCATGCCGGCGTCGTAGGCGGCCACCAGGTAGCGGTCGATCATGCGCACGCGCGGCGGCGGGTCAGCCAGCGCGGTCACCACCAGCAGCTGGTCGGCGTTGGCCACCACGGTGCGTTCGCGCCCGGCCAGCTCGCCATCCTCGGCGCTGCGCCTGAGCTCGCTGCGCCGCTCGGCGATCCCGACGATCCGCGCCAGGGTGTCCTTGCGCCCGGAGAGGTCTCCCACCACGCGCACCGTGTCTCCCACCACCACGCGCCCCTTGCCGAGCTCGCGCGCCTTCATCGCCACCACGCGGGTGGAGTCGGGCAGTTCGACGCCGTAGCGGCCCCGGTCCACGGAGAACACGAAGCCCTCCACGGCGTCCTTGTGCTGCGGGCGGTCCTTGGTGCGCGGGCGCGAGGAGCGCGGCGGGCGCACCCGCACCCGCGCGTCGTCGGTGCCGATGTCTCTTCTCATACGTGCTCTTTCTTCATGCGCCCTCTCCCAGCAGGGCGCCCCAGCGGCGGGCGAAGTCGGGCAGGGTCTTGGAGGTGGTGGCCACGTCGTCCAGCTCCACGCCCGCCACTCGCGTGCCGACGATCGCCGCGAACGTTGCCATCCGGTGGTCGGCGTAGGAGTGCAGCACCGCGCCGGCCAGCCGCCGCCCGGCCGGTGGTGGGGCGATCTCCAGGCCGTCTGCCAGCTCGGTGGCCTGCCCGCCCAGGCGGCGGATCTCCGCCACCAGCGCCGCCAGGCGGTCGGTTTCGTGGCCGCGCAGGTGGGCGATCCCGGTCAGCCGCGAGGGGGAGGAGGCCAGCGTGAGCAGGGCCGCCAGGGTGGGGGCGAGTTCGCCCACCGCCCCCAGGTCCGCCTCCAGGCCAGCGATCCGGCCGGTGCCGCGCACCACCAGCGTGCCCGTGGCGGGCGTGTCGGGGCGCAGCTCCACCTGCGCGCCCAGGCGGGGCAGCAGCTCACGCCAGGCATCGCCGGCCTGCGTGGTGGCAAGCGGCCAGTTGCGCATCCGCACCTGGCCGCCCACTGTCAAAGCCGGGGCCAGGAACACTCCCGCGTTGGAAAGATCGGGCTCGATTTCGACCACCCTGCCCGCGATCGGGCCGGCGTGGACCCGCCAGGCCACCTCCGGGATGGCCGACGTCGCCGCGCCCACCCCCGCGCTACCCCCACCGCCCGGCACGCCCGCCTCCGGGCCGGTCAGCACGTCAACGCGCACGCCACGCTCGCGCAGTGTCTGCACAGTCATGTCGATGTGCGGGCGGGAGGTCAGGCGGCCGCGCGGCACCACCGTGAGGCCGTCCTCGCAGCTTGCCCCGATCAGCAGCAGGGCGGAGAGGAACTGGGAGGAGGCGGAGGCTTCCACCTCCACCACGCCACCGGTGAGGCCACCGGTGCCGGTCACGGCGATGGGCAGGTAGCCGGCCGCGCTCTCCACGCCGGCCCCCAGGCCGGCCAGGGCGTCCAGCAGCGGGGCGAGGGGGCGCTGGCGGGCGTGGGCGTCTCCGTCGAACCGGGTGGTGCCCCGCGCCAGCGCCGCCAGCGCCGGGACGAAACGCATCACGGTGCCGGCCAGGCCGCAGTCGATCACGGCCCCGCCCCGCAACGGCCCGGGCTCCACCCGGATCACCGGGAAGTCGCCCTCCTGGACCTCGATGCGTGCCCCCAGCGCCTCCAGCGCCGCCGTCATAAGCCGCGTGTCGCGCGCCAGCAGGGCGCCGCGCAGCTCGCTGGGGCCATCCGCGAGGGCGGACAGCAGCAGCTCCCGGGCCGTCAGGGACTTCGAGCCGGGCACGGCCACGTCAGCGTCCACCGGGCCCACCGCCAGGGGAGCGCGCCAAAACTCCTGCGTCATGGCCCCGATTCTATTGGGGCGGGGAGCCGGCGCGCTGGAGTGCCCGCCTAGGCCGTGTACTTCTCCCGCAGCTCGCGGCGCAGCGCCGAGAGCGCCTGCTTCTGCTCGCGCCGGTTGGCGCGCTGCCAACTCCACGACGGGGCGCCGCCACGGTCAGCCGAGGCCAGCAACAACCCGCCCGTCACCGCCCCGGCCCGAGCCAGGCCAGCCAGGTGCTCGTCGCGCTCGCGGCGGGTGGCCGCGCGCCAGAACGGGTACCTCACCACGGCGGTGGCCACGTTCAGCGCGGCCAACACGCACGCGGCGGTGCGCGGGCGCTTGCCCAGCAGCAACGCACCGGCGGCGGCCACGCTCACCACCCCGCCCACGCGGCTGAACAGCACCGCGTCGGCCCTGGTCAGCGGCGGCGTGCCGGCCTTCTTCTCCATCGTCTCCGTAGCCTCCAGGACCAGGTCAGCGTGGGGCTCCGGGCGCGTGATGGCGTCGATCCCTTCCAGGATGAACGGGATTGCCAGCAGGGGACGGGCGAGGGCAGACAAAAGGCTCATAGGTACTTGCATACTCCAACTGGGTGAGTTGCGCCACCCCTAAGGGGAGGAGATGGGGACCTGGCGGCGGCCGGGGCCGCAGTGGCCGTGCCCGCTCGTGTCCCTGCCGTCGATCCGCCGCGTCGGGCCGCGCCCCGGCCCGCCGCCCACTAGGCTCTGAACCGATGAGCACCCAATCAGACCTCGCCGCCCGCTTCGAGGAGCAGGCGTTGCCGTACCTGGATCAGCTGTACGGCGCGGCGTTGCGCATGACCCGCAACCCGCAAGACGCGCAGGACCTGGTGCAGGACGCCTACGCCAAGGCCTTCGCCGCCTTCGACCGCTTCGAGGAGGGCACCAACCTCAAGGCCTGGCTCTACCGCATCCTCACAAACGCCTACATCTCTAACTACCGCAAGGCGCAGCGTCGTCCAATCGAGGCCACCAACGAGGTGGAGGACTGGCAGCTCTACGAGGCGGCCTCCCACACCTCCACCGGCCTGCGCAGTGCGGAGGCGGACGCGCTGGATTCGATCGGGGACGACGTCATTCGCGGCGCCCTGCAGGACCTGGATCCCGATCGCCGCCTGGCGGTCTACCTGGCCGACGTCGAGGGGTTTTCCTACAAGGAGATCGCCGAGATCATGGGCACGCCGGTCGGCACGGTCATGTCTCGCCTCCACCGGGGAAGATCTCAGCTGCGAAAGGCGTTAGCTGACTACGTGAAGGAGGCGCGATGACTGAGATGGGCCGCACTAGCTGCGAGGAACTGATCGAGCACCTCTTCATGTACCTGGACCGCGAGGTGGATTCGGCGTTGTACGACGCCCTGACCCGCCACGTCGAGGAATGCGGCCACTGCCGCGAACTGGCCGAGGCGGAAATGCACGTGCGCGAACTGCTGCGTCGCTCCTGCTGCCAGGGCGCGCCGGAGGAACTGCGGGTCATCATCAGGCAGTCCCTGCGGGTGACCACGTTCACGAGCCAATGTGAGTAGCGGGCGCGCCCCGGCGTGCCAGGCGGGCCAAAAATGTGGAACAATACCGCAGGCAGTTGCGGGCCTGGCCCGCTAAAGCGGATCGGAGGCTCGATATGTCCAAGCGTGGACGCAAGCGCAAGGCGCGCAAGAAGAACGCGGCGAACGGCGGCAAGCGCCCCAACGCCTGAGCGTGAAGAAACGGCGGGTCCTAGCAGGGCCCGCCGTTTTCGTCTGCCCGCGCACGGGGTTGTGGGGGCGTGTGCGGCTACTGCCAGTCCTCCGTGGGCTCCACGCCCAGCCACTCGAACCAGCCGCAGTGGGAGACCAGCCAGGCCAGCAGCGTGTAGCCGACGTGCCCGGGCAGGCCCAGGCGGGAGGAGGAGATGTCCGTGTGCCACTGGCTGTGCCCCTGCAGCGGGGTGAAGGTCTCCACGTAAGGCACCTCGCGGCGCTGGCACACCTGGGCGGCGGTGTCAGACAGCTCGGCGATAAGGGCCTGGGGCACGCCCGCCAGCGGCGGGGGGCCCACCACGAAGGGGGCGATGCGGGAGGCCTGGGCCGTGTCCAGGATCTTGGCCAGGTTCAGGCGGGTGCGGGCCAGGGACTGGCCGGCCTTGATGTCGCCGATTCCCAGCGCGATCACCAGGCGGTTGTCGGTGAGCGGGGAGAAGTGCAGTCGGCACTCGTTCTCCCAGCGCTCGGCCAGGGCGGCGGTGGTCTCACCGGCCACGGGCAGGATCGCGGCCAGCCGGTGCTCGGGGTGAGGGGTGCGGCTGAGCACGCGCCCGGTCCAGCCGCGGGCGCGCGGGTCGCCCACGCCTCCCACTAGCTCGTCTCCCACGAAGCACAGACGAAGGGCGGGCCCGGTTTCCTCGCGCGTAGTCATGTCTCCAATGTTGGCCCATGGGGGCCCCGCGCGTCCGCCTGGCGCGCCGGGCGGAGCCGCCCAGGTGGGCAACGGGCCCGCGGGAAAGGGGGCGCGGGGCGGCAGCGTCGTCCCCCTAAGTCACCCGGCGCAACGGCCGCGCGCCCCCGCCCGCCGCAGCGAACAGGGGCGCGCCCACCCATCAGGGCCGCGTCATCACGCGAAGGCGGCGGCCATCAGGGCGGCGTTCTCCTCCTTGTGGCGCTGCATGTTGCCCGCGCTCGGAGAGGCGGCCTCCGGGCGGGAGACGTAGGCCAGGTGCGTTCCCAAAGCCTCGGTGAGGTGGCGCAGCATGTAGGGCAGCGGGCCCTGGTTGGCGGGCTCGTCCTGCACCCACACCAGGGGGGCGTCCCCGAACGGGGCCAGCGCGGCACGCACCTCCTCAGACGGCAGCGGGTAGAGCTGCTCCAGGCGCACGATCGCCACGTCGGTGGTGCCGCGCTTGGCGCGCTCGGCGGCCAGGTCGTAGTAGATGCGCCCGGAGCACAGCAGCACCCGGCGCACGCCGCCCCCTCCGGCCGCGGCCACCACGCGCTCGTCCACCTCGCCGATGACGGGACGGAACTGGCCGGAGGTGAACTCCTCCACGGCGGACTGGGCGGCCTTCAACCGCAGCAGCTGCTTCGGGGTGAACGCGATCAGCGGGCGGCGCGGGCGGGCGTAGGCCTGCGAACGCAGCATGTGGAAGTGGTTGGCCGGCGTGGAGGGCTGGCAGATCCACATGTTCTCCTCCGCGGCGAGCGTCATGTAGCGCTCGATGCGGGCGGAGGAGTGGTCCGGGCCCTGGCCCTCGTAGCCGTGCGGCAGCAGCACCGCCACGCTGGAGCGCTGCCCCCACTTCTGGAAGGAGGAAGAGATGAACTCGTCGATCACCGTCTGGGCGCCGTTGGCGAAGTCACCGAACTGCGCCTCCCACAGCACCAGCGCCTCCGGGCGCTCCACCGAGTAGCCGTACTCGAAGGCCAGCGGCGCGTACTCGCTCAGGGTGGAGTCGTAGATGTAGAACGGCGCCTGGTCCTCGGTGATGAAGTGCAGCGGCGTCCACTCCTGCCCGTTTTGGTAGTCGTGGAAGGTGGCGTGACGCTGCACGAAGGTGCCGCGCCGGCAGTCCTGGCCGCTCATGCGCACCGGCGTGCCCTCCACCAGCAGGGAACCGAAGGCCAGCAGCTCTCCCATGCCCCAGTCGATGCCGCCCTCCAGCGTCATCTTGGCGCGGCGCTCGCACAGCTGCGCCATCTTCGGGTGCAGGTTGAAGCCGGCCGGCACGCGGGAGTGGGCCTGCCCGATCCGCTCCAGCACGCTGCGCGGAGCGGCGGAGGTCCAGCCGATCATCTGTCCCATGCCGGGCAGCTGGGACTCGGGGCGCTCCAGGCCGGCCACGGTGTGCTCGTCGTGGGCGCCGCGCTGCCAACCATGCTCCTTGGTCTGGGCCAGGATGTTTTCCAGCTCGGTGTTGAACTCGTCCAGGAGCGCGGCTGCCTCCTCTTGCGTCATGTCTCCGCGACCCACCAGGGCGCTGGTGAAGGTCTCTCGCACGCCCGGCTTGTGGTCGATCAGGGAGTACATGACCGGCTGGGTCATCGAGGGGTCGTCGCCCTCGTTGTGCCCGCGGCGGCGGTAGCAGGTCAGGTCGATGATCACGTCCTTGTGGAACTGGTTGCGGTAGGCGAAGGCCAGCTGGGCCACCCGGGCCACCGCCTCGATGTCGTCACCGTTGACGTGGAAGATCGGCACCTGCAGGCCCTTGGCCATGTCCGTGCAGTAGTTGGTGGAGCGCGCGTTGAGCGGGCCGGTGGTGAAGCCGATCTGGTTGTTGACGATGATGTGCACGGTGCCGCCGGTGCGGTAGGCGCTGACCTGGCTCATGTTGAGCGTCTCGTAGACCACGCCCTGGCCGGCGAACGCCGAGTCGCCGTGGATGAGCACCGGCATGACGGGGAAGTGGGCGTCGGGCAGGCCCATGCGGTCCTGCTTGGCGCGCACCACGCCCTCCAGGACGCCGTTGACTGCCTCCAGGTGGGAGGGGTTGGCGGCCAGGTAGACGCGCGTGCCGGTGCCGTCGGTGCCGGTGTAGTGGCCCTCGGTGCCCAGGTGGTACTTGACGTCACCGGAGCCGTCCAGGGTGGTCACGCCGGACTCGAATTCGGAGAAGATCTGGCCGTAGCTCTTGCCGGCGATGTTGGCCAGCACGTTCAGGCGGCCACGGTGGGCCATGCCGATGGCGACCTCGTCTAGGCCCTCGTGGGCGGCCTCATCCAGCAGGCGGTCCAGCAGCGGGATCAGGGACTCGCCGCCCTCCAGGGAGAAGCGCTTTTGCCCCACGAACTTGGTCTGCAAGAACACCTCGAAGGCCTCGGCCTGCCCCAGCATCCGCAGGGCGCGCTTTTGCACGTCCAGGGGCAGGCGCTGGTGGGTGCCCTCGATCTTGTCCTGCATCCAGCGGCGCTGGGCCGGGTCCTGGATGTGCATGTATTCGATGCCGATGGAGCCGGTGTAGGTGTCGCGCAGCTGGGAGAGGATGTCTCGCAGCTTCATCTGGGGGGCCTTGCCGAACGAGCCGGTGGCGAACTCGCGGTCCAGGTCCCAGATGGTCAGGCCGTAGTTCTTCAGGCTCAGGTCGGGGTGCTGGCGGGTGCGGTAGCTGAGCGGGTCGGTGTCCGCCGCCAGGTGGCCGCGCGAGCGGTAGGCGTGGATCAGCTCGATGATGCGGGCGGGCTTGTCCTTCTCGGTCACCGAGTCGTATTCGACGTCGGCCACCCACTCCAGCACCTCGTAGGGGATGCGCAGCTGGGAGAAGACGCGGCGGTAGAAGCCGTCGGCGCCGATGAGCTTTTGGTGGATCAGGCGCAGGAATTCGCCGGAGCCGGCGCCCTGGATGACGCGGTGGTCGTAGGTGGAGGTAAGGGTGACGGTGCGGCCCACGGCGCCCCGGGCCAGGGCCTGGGCGGAGGCGCCGGCGAACTCGGCCGGGTAGTCCATGGAGCCCACGCCCACGATCACGCCCTGGCCGGCCATGAGGCGCGGCACGGAGTGGACGGTGCCCAGCCCGCCGGGGTTGGTCAGGGTGGCGGTGGCACCGAAGTCGGCGGCGGTGAGCGCGCCGGTGCGGGCCCGCTTGACCACGTCCTCGTAGGCGTCGACGAACTTGTCGAAGGTGAGCAGGTCTGCTTCCTTGATGGCGGGCACCAGGAGCTGGCGGGTGCCGTCTTCCTTGGCGATGTCGATGGCCAGGCCGAACGCGACGTGCGCGAACTGCACCAGGGCCGGCTTGCCGTCCTCCTCGCCGTAGGCGACGTTCATGGCCGGCATTTCGGCCAGCGCCTCCACCATGGCGTAGCCGATCAGGTGGGTGAATGAGATCTTGCCGCCGCGGGTGCGGGCCAGGTAGTCGTTGATGAGGGCCCGGTTCTCGATGAGCAGCTTGGCTGGGACGGTGCGCACCGAGGTGGCGGTGGGTACGGCCAGGGAGGCCTCCATGTTTTGCACGATCTTGGCGGCCATGCCGCGCAGGCGCGTGGTGGTGTCCTCCTCGATGGCCTGGGCGCCCATGGGGGAGTCCGGCGCTAGGCGGCGGGCCGCGTAGGGGGAGGAGGGCGGGGCGATCGCCACCGGGGGAGCGGGGGGCAGGTCGGAGCGCGTGGTGTCTAGCAGCACGCTGGACCGGGCGGGCTCGCGTCCTTCGGGGGCTGAGGCCTTGGGGGTGGGGGCGCCGTCGATGGCCTCCTCGGGGACCTGGCTGGCGGGCCCGACCGGCGGGGTGAGCGGGACGGGCGCCGGCGCGGTTTGCAGGTTCGCCAGCGCCTCGGCCTCGTGCGTGGCCGGCGCGGGGTCGTGGAAGCCGGCCTGCGCGCCCGGGGGCGTTTGGACGACGTTGCCGCCGGCCGCCCCGCCGGGTGCGTCCACTTCCTGGGGGCCGGTGGCTCCGGCCGGTTCGCCAACGAAGGCGGACAGTTTTGCCCCGCTGGGCGCGGCAGCGTCGTCCACACCGGTGGAGGGGAGGGCGCCGGTTTCAAAGAAGGTGCGCCAGGCGGGGGTTACTGAGGTCGGGTCGGCCTCAAAGCGCTCCCGCAATTCCTCGATGAGCCAACCATTTGCTCCGAAGTCCAGATCTGCCACGCTGCATCCCTATCTGTCGCCGCGTCAGTGTGACGCCGCAAACAAGCGTAGGGCCATCGAGGTCACAAAATCTCCCCGAACCGGGCCTTTAGGCCCAATTCGCCCCAAGCGGATCGGCGAGCGTAAAAGGCCGCCAAAGTCCCCCTAAAGGCGCGCCCGCTCAACTCACAAGAGCTAGCAAGGCGCCGCCCCTTGCCAGGGGGCCTCCCGTAGAATTGGGACCAATGGACACTCCGCATAGTCACCAGAACGTGACGCCGTGATCGCCAACATCGTCTTCATCGCGCTGGGGCTGCCCCTCATCCTGGGCACCGCCCTGTTCGTCGCCACCGAGTTCTCGCTGGTCGCCCTGGACCAGGCGAGCGTGGAAAAGCGCGCCGCCGAGGGCGACAAGCGCGCTGCGGTGATTCTGACCGCGCTCAAGCGCCTGTCCCTGGAGCTCTCCTCCTCCCAGGTGGGCATCACCCTGACCACGATCCTGCTGGGCTACACCACCCAGGTGGCGATCGGAGACCTGCTGGCCGACTCGCTGGGCGCCTGGATGGGCGCGGCGGCCGCCACCGGTATCGCGCTGGCGCTGGCGTTCGTCATCACCAACGGCCTGTCGATGATCTTCGGCGAGCTGGTACCCAAGAACCTGGCGCTCGCGGACCCGCTGGCGGTGGCCGGGCGGGTCACCCCGCTGCAGATGCTGTTCACCTCCGCGCTGCGCCCCGCCATCCGCCTGCTCAACTCCCACGCGGACTGGGTGGTGCGCCGCTTCGGGGTAGAGCCGGTCGAGGAGCTCAGCGGCGGCAGGTCCGCGCCGGAGCTGGCGGCCCTAGTGCGCCGCAGCGCAGAGGAGGGCACCCTGGACGTGGGCACGGCCCAGCTGCTGACCCGCTCGATCGGGATCTCCTCCCTGACGGCCAAGGACGTGATGACAGACCGCGGGCGCGTCCACTGCCTGCGCAAGGACGCCACCGCAGCAGACGTGGTGGCGCTGGCCGTGCAGACCGGTAACTCCCGCTTCCCCGTCATCGGCGAGGACCTGGACGACGTTCTGGGCGTGGCCCACCTGCGCCGCGCCGTGGCCGTGCCGTTCGAGCGCCGCGCCGAGGTGCCGGTGCTGAGCGCTTCCCTCACCTCCGAGGTCTTTCGGGTGCCGGAGACGGTGGAACTGGCCGGCCTCCTGGTGGACCTGCGGGAAAAGGGCGTGCCGCTGGCGATAGTGGTGGACGAATACGGCGGCACCTCCGGCATCGTCACCCTGGAGGACGTGGTGGAGGAGATCGTGGGAGAGGTGGCCGACGAGCACGACCGCTCCCGCCTGGTGCCCGCCCGCACCGCTTCCGGCGCGTGGTCGGTGCCCGGGCTGCTGCGCCCGGACGAGCTGGCCAGCGAGTGCGGCCTGGTGGTGCCCGACGACGGCCCCTACGAGACCCTGGCCGGCCTGGTCATGGAGCGGCTGGGCCGGATCCCGGCGGTGGGCGACGTCGTAGAGGTGGCCCGCGTCAGGCTCCAGGTGACGGCGATGGACGGGCGGCGCGTTGTGCGCCTGTCCGTCCGCGAGATCGAGGAGCAGCAGGAGGCAGAGGCGTGAACACCACCACCGCGCTCCTAGTGGGCCTGGGCCTGCTGGCCCTAAACGCATTCTTCGTGGCGGCAGAGTTCGCCATTCTCTCCGCGCGGCGCTCGCGGATCGAGCCGCTGGTGGACGAGGGCAGACGCGGGGCCAAGGACGCCCTGCACGCGATGGAGAACGTCTCCATGGTGCTGGCCTTCGCCCAGCTCGGCGTGACCGTGTGCTCCACCGGCCTGGGCGTGATCGCAGAGCCGGCCCTGGCGCACCTGTTGGAGCGTCCGCTCACCTACGTGGGCCTGGGCGGCGGCGCGGCCCACGTGGTTGCCGTGGTGATCGCGGTGTCCATGGTGGTCTACCTGCACGTGGTGCTGGGGGAGATGGTGCCGAAGAACCTGGCCGTGGCCAACCCGGAGGGCGCCTCGCTGGCCATGGCCCCGGTGATCCGGCGCGCCGTGGCGATGCTCAACCCGGTGCTGCGGCTGCTGGATAACTCCGCCAACGCCATGCTGCGCGCCATGAAGGTGGAGCCCAAGAGCGAGGTGGTCTCTGCGTTCACCGTAGAGGAGGTCGCCACGATCGTGGAGCACTCCCAGGCCCAGGGCGTGCTGGTGGATGAGGGCGGTCTGCTCAGCGGCGCCATCGAATTCTCAGACCACTGCGCCCGGGACGTGATGGTGCCGCCGGAGGAGCTGGTGACGCTGCCGGCCGGGGTGAGCCCGGCCGGGGTGGAGGCCGCCGTGGCCCAGACCGGCTACTCCCGCTACCCGCTGGAGCGCGACGGTCAGTTCGAGGGCTACGTGCACATCAAGGACGCCATCGCGGTGCCCGCAGCGATGCGCGACGAGCCCGTGCCGGCCTGGCGCATGCGCCGGATCGCGGCCGTGCAGGCGGACGACGAGGTGGAGACGGCGCTGCGCGCGATGCAGGCCTCCGGTTCCCACCTGGCCCGCGTGCTGGAGGGCGAGCAGCTGGTGGGAATGGTGTTCCTGGAGGACATCCTGGAGGAGCTGGTTGGTGAGGTGCGCGACTCCATGCAGCGGGGAAAACAGGACTAAACCGGTGTGCCCGATAGGGGCGTGATGTAAGTCATTCACAGGGGCGCTCGCGCCGGTGGTGCCGCTGTTACCTTCCCGTTACTATTTGAGCGTTGTCGATCGAAGGGCGCCTTGTGAGTTCACGTCTTCCCAGCCGTCGGGAGCTGCGCGCGCAGGCCGCAGCAGCGGCGCAGTCGGCAACCCCGCTGCAGGAAGAAGCGCCCTTGGTTTCCCCGCTGCCCTCGCGTCGCTCCCTGCGCACCCAGGCGCCGGTTGAGCGGCCCACCGCAGCGCAGCCCGCGCCCGCCGAGCGGCCCGCGCCCGCCATGTCTGCGGCCGCGCCCGCCTTGCCCACCTCCGCCTCGCCCACCTCTGCCTTGTCCGCGCCCGCCGAGCAGTCCGCTGCGGCCTCGCTGCAGATGGCCGTGGAGCGTGCCCGTCACGCAGACGGGGGCAGCGCCAAGCGCCGCCGCATCGGCATGCGCGCCGCGGCCGCCGGGGCGGTTGCCACCGCCCTGCTGGCCATCTCGGTCCCGCTGGCTATCTCCCTGCCGGGTTCCACGGTCACCGCGCTCAACGCCGCTCAGCTGGAGCCGGGTGAGCGCGCCGTTGCCGCCGGCGGCTCGGTGCTGGACTCTCTGCAGGAGGCGGAGAGCCGTACCGCCGCGCTGGCGGCCGTCCCGCAGGCCGCCACCCGCGCTCGCGCCCGCCAGGCGCTGGAGAACCCGGTCAAGCCCTGCACGGTGAACGTCTCCACCGCCGCCGACGGCCTGCGCGCCGCCTACTCCGACGAGGCCCCGCTGTTCCGCCCGATGGTGCCCTCCAGCTACGACCTGACCTCGCCGTTCGGCTACCGGGTTCACCCGGTGCGTGGCACCTACACCTTCCACGAGGGCGTGGACTACGCCGCCCCGATCGACACCCCGATCTTCGCGCCCGCCGACGGCGAGGTGAAGGAGATCGTCACCGACGCCTACGGTACGTCGATGACGGTGAGCCACGAGTACAAGGGTGAGGTCTTCGAGACCGCCTACCTGCACCTCTACCCGCACACGGTCTACGTGGAGGTGGGGCAGAAGGTGACGGCCGGCCAGCACATTGCAGGCGTCGGCAACTCGGGTGTTTCCACCGGCCCGCACCTGCACTTCGAGGTGCACATCGACGGCAAGGTGGTGGACCCGGAGGTATTCCTGGCGGACCACGACGCCGTCGCCCCCGGCTCCTGCGACTGAGCATCCCGCCCGGCGTCTAGGCTGGGATGGTGCACGACGTTCCTCCCGCCGCCCCCAGGCCGCGCCGCATCGCCGTTGGCGGCATTCACATCGAGTCCTCGCAGTACACGCCCTACCGCTCGGGATGGGCGGACTTTACGGTGCTGCGCGGCCAGGAACTGCTAGCCGCCTACCCGTGGATCAACCCGCAGGCGCCGCGCGGCAAGCCCGCCCCGGGGCAGTCCAATGTGATCCCGCTGCTGGAGGACGTGGAGTGGGTGCCGCTGGTGCACGCCCGGGCCCTGCCGGGCGGGGTCGTGAGCGCGGAGTTCTTTGCCGCCTGGTGGGAGGAGTACGAGCGCCTGCTGCGCGCCGCCGTGGCCGGCGGCCTGGACGGAGTGCTGCTGGACATCCACGGCGCGATGAGCGTGGAGGGCATGACGGACGCCGAGGGGCAGATCGCCGCCTGGGTGCGCCGGATCGTGGGCCCCGGGGTGCCGATCAGCGCCTCCATGGACCTGCACGGCAACGTCTCGCCGGCCCTGTTCGAGGTCTGCGACCTGCTGACCTGCTACCGCACCGCCCCGCACGAGGACCAGCCGGGCACCAGGTTCCGGGCGGTGACCAACCTGCTGGCGCTGATCGAGTCGCCCCGGCCCTGGTATCGCGCCCGCGTGGCGGTGCCGATCCTGCTGCCGGGGGAGAAGACCTCCACCCGCGTGGAGCCCGGCGCCTCCCTCTACGCCGCCATCCCCAAGTTGTGTGGGGACGGGGTGGCCGACGTCGCCCTCTGGATGGGATTTCCTTGGGCGGACGAGGAACGCTGCCACACCGCAGTCGTGGCCTGTGGGCCCGATCAGGAGGCGGTGCGCCGGGCCGCCGAGCAGTTGGCCGAGCGGGTGTGGGGGCGCGCCGCCGACTTCGAGTTCGTTGGCCCCGTGGCCGGGGTGGAGGAGGCGGTGGAGCGCTCCCTGAGGAGCGTGGCCGCCCCCTTCTTCGTCTCTGACACGGGCGATAACCCCGGCGCCGGCGGCACGGACACCTCCACCGCAGTGCTGGGCCACTACCTGGCGCGGGCCGGGCGGCGGCGCGTCGTGTTCGCCTCCCTGCACGCCCCCGCAGCGGTTGTGGCCGCAGAGGCAGCCGGGCTGGGGGCCCGGGTGGTGCTGGAGGCGGGCGAGCCGGCGGTGCGGCTGGAGGGCAGCGTCGTCCACCTGTTCCAGGAGGAACGCGGCGGGCCGAGCGCGGTGGTCGACTGCGGCGGGGTGCGGGTGGTCCTGACTTCCGCGCGCACGCAGTTCGCCACGGCGCGGCAGTTCGAGGCGGCCGGGCAGCCGCTGGGCAGCTGCGAGGTGGTGGTGGTCAAGATCGGCTACCTGGAACCGGACCTGGCGCAGGCGGCCTCCGACTGGGTGATGGCGCTCAGCCCGGGCGCCGTGGACCAGGACCAGACGCGCCTGGGCTACCGCCACGTGCGCCGCCCCATCGTTCCGCTGGACGAGCCGAGCTTTACCCCGGACCTGACCGCGCAGGTGCGCTCCAGCGAGCGCTGAGGGGGCCGGCCGGGCGCCGGTCGGTGCGGGGCACGGGCAGTGAGGCGGGCGCGACAAGGCTTGCGAGTGCGGGCAGGGCCCAAACCTTGCTAGAATGTAGGACGCGCCCTGGTAGCTCAGTGGATAGAGCGCTTGCCTCCGGAGCAAGAAGTCGAAGGTTCGAATCCTTTCTGGGGCACGACTGTGAAGTCCCGGGACATCCTTTAGTGGATGTCCCGGGACTTTTCCATTCGCGCCTCTCTCGGGGCGGCCAGGGGTGGGGTGGCTAGGGGGTGGGGCGCCGGGCCCCGGGCCCCGGGGCCTCGGGACGCCCCCGGTGCTACAAACGTGCGGTCGGGGTACATCCGACCGCTCGGGGGCGTGCCCCCAATCGGTCGGATGTACCCCAATGCAACACTTGCGAGCTAGGGGGCGCGCCGGGCGGCCGCACTCGCGCCTGCGGGTCCGTCAGGCGACGTGCTCACGCTCCACACCCTTGCCGGGGCGGGTGATGATGGTGGAGGCGCGCGGCGCCTCGTCCTCGAAGCGGGCCTGGTAGGCGGCCTTCCACTCGGCCGCGAAGGACTCGGCCTGCGCCGTGGGGACCAGTGCCCAAACAGAGCCACCAAAACCGGCCCCGAAGGCACTGGCTGCGGTGGCACCCAGGCGGCGGGCCAGACGCTGCAGGTACACGGTCTGCTGCACCTGGTTTTGCAGGCCCTCCTCGGTCCAGTTCTGCGACTCGTCCACCAGACGGCCAAACTCCGTCAGGTCCCCGGCTGCCAGCGCGTCCCCGGCGCCCCTGACCAGGGTCTCGGACTCGATGAGGAACTGCTCAAACCGGCCCCGCAGGTAGGAGTCGCGGCCAAGCAAATCACGAATGCGGTCGGGAGCGTCGTCCATGGAACGCACAGCGGAGGCCAAGTAGATGTCCTTGCGGCCGGTGGCGCGGTTCCACATGCCCACGATCTCGCGGGTGGAGAGGGAGGCGCGGTTGTAGAGCTCGCGGGCCTTGCCGCTCTTTTCGGCCAGCACGCCGGAGACGGCGATCACGAAGGTGTGGTCGGCCGGGAAGGACACGCGGCGCTCGAAGCGGGTGGGGCAGAAGGAGAACTGGGACAGCTCACCGGCGGTACAGCACAGCATCGCGGTGTGGTCCTCGGAGCCACCGAATGTGCCCACGCCTGCATGGCCGGCCAGCGAGCCAAAGGACTGGCCGTTCTCTACGCACGCAAGGTAGGCGGCGTACTGCTCCAGGGTGGAGATGTTGTCGCTAAAGGCCTCGCTGGACTCGATGCCGGAGACGTCGATGACGGCGCGGGCCAGGCCCACGATCATCGCGGAGGAGGAGGACATGCCGCTGGCCAGCGGCAGGGTGGAGGAGATCTCCACCTCGGTGCCGCGCACCAGGTCGGGGAAGTTGGCGCCCAGGCGCGCGGCCACGGCGGCCGGGTAGCCGGACCAGTGGCCCTTGCGGTCGGAGTGGGCCTCGGTGAAGGAGACCTCCACCACCTCGCCCGGGATGGCGTCGGAACGCACCCGCAGCACCGGCTCGTCGATCGCCTTGGCGGCGAAGCGGATGCCCACATCGGAGGCGGCCAGCAGGGAGCGACCGCCGGCGTAGTCCGTGTGCTTGCCCAGCACCTCGATGCGGCCCGGCACCACCCAGGTGACCTCTTGGGCGGGGGCGGCCAGCGGGCGGATGGTCACAGCACCACCTCGGTGTCGGCAAGGGCGTCGCGCACCGCGTCGATGTCGGTGCGGCGGGACATGTCCAGCACACCCAGGGCGGCGGGCACCACCGTGAAGGGCGTGCCGTCGGCGATCGCGCGGCGCACGGCGTCGGTGATCTCGAACTCGCCGCGCACGGACTTCTCGATCACCTTGCAGGCCGCGAAGATAGCCGGGGTGAACTTCCAGGCATTCATGGAGGCGGGGGCGGAGGCGCCCAGGCGCTCCATCTCCTCCGCAGTGGGCTTCTCCACGATGTCCACCATCGTGGAATCGTCGGCCACATCGAGCAGCGCGAAGGCGGCTACGCGCTCGGCCGGGATGTTGGACTGCTCCACCAGGGCGGCGCGGTCAAAACCGATCACGCCGGCGCCGTCCACGGCGGCCAGCGCGCTCAGCGCCACCGGCGGGTAGTAGTTGTCGGAGTTGACCACGATGAAGGAGTCCTGGCCGGCGAATTCCTCCGCCGCTGCCACCGCGTCCGCCGTCCCGAGCGGCTCCTGCTGCACGGCGTAGTGAATTCGCACGCGCTGGGTGTCCAAGCTGTCGTAGTAATCGCGGAACATGTTGTGCTCCGGGCCGATCACCAGGCAGACGTCCTTCACGCCCGCGTCCGCCAGGGCGGAAATCACGTAGTCCAGGAACGGGCGCCCGCCCGTCTCGATCATCCCCTTGGCGCCGGCGTCAGCCGCCGCCGAAACGGGGGCTCCCTCCGCCTGCTCACGCATGCGCTTGCCGAGCCCGCGCGCCAAAATTACAGCCTTGGACGTAATGGTCATGCGGCCAATCGTAAACGCCAAAACCCCGATCTCATGGGAATTCTGGCCCGTGAACGCGTGGTGCGTGACGCATTTGGCGCGTATTAGGCTTTCCCCATGACTCCCGCAGAACTGACTCAGCACGTGCGCGATGCCCTTAGCTCCCTCCGCTTGGCCGGAAAGCTGGCCCTAGATGAGGCCCTGATCCAAGAGGTCAAGGTGGAGCGCCCCCGGAGTCGAGAGCACGGTGACTGGGCAACGAATGCCGCACTGCAGTTGGCGAAGAGGGCCGGCATGAACCCCCGGGAGCTGGCGGAGTTGCTGGCCAACGAGCTGCGCGCCGTGGAGGGGATCGAGGCCGTGGAGATCGCCGGCCCGGGCTTCCTGAACGTGCGCCTGTCCTCCGGGGCGGCCGGCGAGCTGGCGCGCACGATTTTGACAGCGGGGGAGAGCTACGGGTCTTCCTCCACCGGTGCGGGCCTGCACGTCAACCTGGAGTATGTCTCTGCTAACCCGACCGGCCCGGTTCACCTGGGTGGTGCCCGCTGGGCGGCCGTGGGTGACTCCCTGGCCCGCCTGTTCAAGGCCACCGGGGCGCAGGTGACGCGCGAGTACTACTTCAACGACCACGGCGCCCAGATTGACCGCTTTGCCCGCTCCCTCTATGCCCGCGCCATGGGCCAGGAGGCGCCGGAGGACGGCTACGGCGGCCAGTACATCGAGGACATCGCCGCCCAGGTGGTGGCGCTGCGTGAGCAGGCCGGGCAGGCCGACCCGCGCGAGCTGCCGGAGGCGGAGGCCGTGGAGGTCTTCCGGGCTATCGGCGTGGAGCTCATGTTCGGGGAGATCAAGGAGCGCCTGCGCACCTTCGGGGCGGAGTTTGACGTGTTCTTCCACGAGGACTCCCTGCACTCCTCCGGCGCGGTGGACCGCGCCATCGAGCGCCTGCGCGAGCGCGGCGTGATCTTTGAGCTTGACGGCGCCACCTGGCTGCGCACCACGGACTTTGGGGACGACAAGGACCGGGTGCTGATCAAGTCCGACGGCCAGGCCGCCTACTTTGCCGGCGATGTGGCCTACTACCTGGACAAGCGCGGGCGTGGCGCGGACAAGGCCATCTACCTGCTGGGGGCTGACCACCACGGCTACATCGGCCGCATGATGGCGATGTGCGCCGCATTTGGTGACGAGCCGGGCAAGAACATGGAGATCCTGATTGGGCAGCTGGTGAACCTGGTCAGCGGCGGGCAGGCCGTGCGCATGTCCAAGCGCGCCGGCACGATCGTGACGCTGGATGACCTGGTGGACGCCGTTGGCGTGGACGCCGCCCGCTACGCGCTGGTGCGCTCCTCCATGGACTCCCAGATCGACATCGACCTGGACCTGCTGGCTTCCACCACCAACGAAAACCCGGTCTATTACGTGCAGTACGCGCACGCCCGCACCTGCAACGTCTCCCGCAACGCCGCCGAGCACGGCGTGAGCCGCGAGGCGGGCTTTGACCCGGCGGAGTTGAGCACCGAGGCTGATTCGGAGTTGCTGGGTGAGTTGGCTCGTTTCCCGGAGGTGGTGGCGCAGGCGGCGCAGCTGACGGAGCCTCACCGGGTGGCCCGCTACCTGGAGAGCCTGGCTGGCGCCTACCACGCCTGGTATGGCAAGTGCCGCGTCACCCCGCGCGCCGATGAGGAGGTCACCGCCGCTCATGTTGCGCGCCTGTGGTTGAACGACGCCGTCACTGTCGTGTTGGCCAACGGCCTAGGTTTGCTGGGCGTGAGCGCGCCGGAGCGCATGTGAGCGCAGGGGTGGGCGAGGCGGACGGCCTGCCGGTGGGGAGCCTGGTTTGCCCGGAGCCGTGGGAGCGCCCTGACCTGTGGTCGTGGACGACGTTGCGCCGGCCCGACGGCGAGTTGGAGATCGGCGGCGTGGCGGCCAGCGTGTTGGCGCGTGAGTTCGGTACCCCTGCTTTTGTGCTGGATCGCGCCGACTTGGCGGGGCGTGCCCAGGTGTGGGCGACCGCCATGGCGGAGGAGTTTTGGGAGGGCTACGGCATGGCGGGCGGGGATGCCTTCTACGCCGGCAAGGCCTTCTTGTGTAGCGACGTGGTGCGCGTGGTGAGTCAGGCCGGTATGGGGATCGACACCGCCTCGCTGGGGGAGTTGACGCTGGCCCTGCGGGCCGGCGCGGACCCCGCCATGGTGGGGCTGCACGGCAACAACAAGCTGGATGAGGAGATCGAGCTGGCGCTGAGCGCGGGCGAGGGGGCGGGGATCGCCCGTATCTTCGTGGACAGCTTGGGTGAGGTGGAGCAGATCGCTGCGGTGGCGCGCCGCCTGGGGACGCTTGCCCGCGTGATGGTGCGGCTAAAGACCGGCATCCACGCCGGCGGCAACGAGTACATCGCCACCTCCCACGAGGACCAGAAGTTCGGTGTTTCCGTGGCTGACGGTTCCGCCCTGGAGGTGGTGGCGGCTATTGCGGCCCGCCCTGAGCTGGAGCTGCTTGGCTTCCACAACCACATCGGCTCCCAGATTCTGGGTACGGAGGCTTTCGTGGCTGCGGTGCGCGTGGTGCTGGAGTTCCGCGCCCGGGTGGAGCGGGAGCTTGGTCTTGCCACCCCGGAGGTGGACCTGGGTGGCGGCGTGGGTATCGCCTACACGGGGGTGGACGCTGCCCCTACCCCGGTGATCGAGGTGGTGCGCGCGATCGCGACGGCTGTGCGTGAGGTGTGTGGCGAACTGGGAACGTCTATCCCGCGCGTCTCTGTGGAGCCGGGCCGCTCCGTGGTTGGTCCTACCACGGTGACGTTGTACCGCGTGGGGGCGATCAAGGACGTGACGCTGGAGGGCGGCGGGGTGCGCCGCTACGTGTCCGTGGACGGCGGCATGAGCGACAACATCCGTCCGGCCCTGTACGGGGCGCAGTACACCGCTACGTTGGCCAACCGGCTCTCTGGTGAGGCGCCTGTGCGTTGCCGCGTGGTGGGCAAGCACTGCGAGAGTGGTGACATCGTGGTGCACGACGTTGACCTCCCGGCCGACGTGCGCACTGGAGACCTGTTGGCGGTGCCGGCCACTGGGGCCTACGGCTATGCGATGGCTTCCAACTACAACCTGTTGGCTAAGCCTGTGGTGGTGGCTTGTGAGGGGGGCCGGGCCAGCGTGGTGGTGCGCAGGCAGTCCATGGAGCACCTGCTGGAGCTGGACGTTCAGTAGAGACTTGGATGCCGGCTCCGCTGTGAAGCCGCGCCAGCTACTTGGGGCTCCCGCCTGTTCTGGTTCTGGCTGCTCCTACGCGTCAGCGGCGCAGACGCGTAGGCTGCCGCCGCCTTTGGGGGCAGCGTTGGTGGGGAGATGGCGGGGTCGGCTGCGTCGAAACTCGCAGGTGCCGGCTGTTTAGAAAGCCGGTGTACATGGAGAGTGGGATTCTTCGAGCAGAATCTCCATAAATTCAGTGTGAGGAAGAAAACGCCGCGCACGATTTGAGCAATCTTGACGGATTGGGGCCATTACCGGTCGCAAGCTGTTATCTTCGTCCCAAGTCAACGACGACGATGGGACAAACATGCGATCCTTCAGCAACGTGGCGAGGATTGGGGCGTTAGCAGCGTCGCTAGTGCTCATCCCGCCCACACTATTGAGTCCGCTTGCATTTGCTGACGAGCCCGGTGGCGAGGCGGCTGCAAGCGCCTTGCCTGGTGCAGACGTGGTCACCTATCCGGGCACAGCCCCTGGAGCGGCGCAGGCCACGGTTACAGGGAACACGGCGACGATCGGTAATGCGGTCATTAGTGCAAGCATCGACTTTACGGCCGGTCCGGTGCTTTCCGCCGTGAGGAACGTCGAAACCAACACCCCGGTGGCGGGTCCGTCTAAGGCCGTCACCATTACGGTGGGTGGTGCCCAATACGACCTGTCCACCGCCACGGTTAGCGTTGCTCCTCGGGTCGTTGATATTGCGGCAGACTCCTCCTCCAAGCGCGTGGCTAACCAGATAGCGGGCAAGGCAGTGGAGGCCAAGTACCGGCTGGATGCTGGCGGGACGAGCCTGGACGTCACCTACCGGGCTATCTTGCGCGAGGGTGCCAACTATGTGCAGCAAGAATTGACGTTCGCTGCTGTAGACGCCCCCGTTGCGGCGACCAACTTTGTGCTTTTCGATGCCCCTAGTGCTGAGGCGAGCATCGAGGGGCGGGATACCGGCTACCCGATCACTGTAGGTCCTAACGGGGCAAAGATCGCCTGGATTGGAGTGGAGAACCCGTTGGCGCAGGCGAGCGTTGCGGGCGGTCGTGCCACTATCTCGATGCGGCGGGCCAACCCTGTCACTTCGCAGCGGCCCCTGGTCTACACGACCGCTGTGGGAGTGAGTCCTGCCGGTCAGATTCGCCGCTCGTTCCTGAACTACTTTGAGCGTGAGAGCACACACGCCCGCCGTACGTTCCTCCACTACCAGTCTTGGTTCGACTTGAAGCCAGGCGATGCGGGCACTGACGTGCTGACTATGCCTGCAGACCAGCTCACCCACGCCATCGACCTCTTTGGCGCAGAGGCATCCAAGCGTGACATGAAGCTTGACTCCTACTGGGTGGACGATGGTTGGGACTATCTGCGCGACCCGCAGGTGGCAGATGAGTCGAATCTGCACGTGTGGTCCTTTGACCCGGGGCAGTTCGGGACCGGTTTTGCCCCCCAGCGGGCTGCGGCGGAGAAGCACGGCGGTTCTATTTCCGTGTGGATGAGCCCGTTTGGTGGCTACGGCACGTCAGCTGCGCGCCGCCAGGCTATCAATGCCTCCAAGCCCGCTGAGAAACGCTTGGAAACCTATGGTGGTCGCCAGTTCAAGTTGTCCGGTCCCAAGTACTACAGCCACTTCCGGGACACGATCTTCAAGATGATCGACAACGACGGTGTGCAGGGCTTCAAGTTCGACGGCATTGGTGGTGGCCTGTACCAGACCAGCCCGGCTGAAACCTACCGGGCTGACTATGAGGCCATGCAGAACTTGAGCCGCGACATGCGTGCTCACAACGAGGATGTATTCATTAACACTACGGTGGGCACGTGGGGATCCCCGTACTGGATGTGGTTCTCCGACTCCATCTGGCGCGATGGCCACGACGCCTTCAAGGTGGGTGAGGGCAGCGACCAGGAGCAGTACGTGTCTTACCGCGACGCGGAGGTTTACAAGAACTTCGTGGTGGAGGCTCCGCTGGTGCCAATCACCCAGCTCATGAACCACGGATTCATTTTCTCCAACCGGGCTCCCCAGTTCTCCCAGGACACCAACCTTTCCAGCGAGGCCACTCGGAAGGCCTTGGCGGCAGACATGCGCGGCTACTTTGCGCAAGGTTTTGAGCTGCAAGAGCTCTACATCCGCAACACGCTGGTAGACCCGGCT
The DNA here is from genome assembly GCF_041380365.1 of Buchananella sp. 14KM1171. NCBI lineage: Bacteria > Bacillati > Actinomycetota > Actinomycetes > Actinomycetales > Actinomycetaceae > Buchananella > Buchananella felis. The sequence goes on from NZ_CP159981.1 coordinate 1,958,572, forward strand.
GTGGTTGGTGCCGCCAATGCGGGTTGGTTCTGGGATGAACTGGCGAAGAACGCCAAATGGGCGCGCACTAACCAGTCATTGTTGGCTGACGCTCACTGGATTGGTGGCGACCCGCATCAGGTAGATGTTTACGGCACTGCGGCCTGGAACCCGGGCAGTGGAGATGAGCGAGCCATGTTCATGGTCCGTAACCCCTCTGAGCGCCCCAAGCACTACACGCTGGATGTTGAGGACGCGTTCGAATTGCCCGCCGGGACCCACGGCACCTACAGGTGCACGGAGCGCGACGGGCAGGCCCAGCCATTCGTTGCTTCCAAGGGCAAGAACTTCTACGTGGAGTTGGATCCGTTCGAGGTGCTGCTCTTTGAGTGCGTCGAGTCAACTGAGGCTCCCACGGACTCCACCGAGCCGGTTTACTCCCCGGAGTTCACGAAGATCTCCAAGTCGGGCTGGTTGGCGAGCGCTAACTCTGAGGAGACGACCGGGGAGAACGGTCGCGCAATGAACGCCATTGACGACAACAGCTCTACGCTCTGGCACACAAAGTACAGCGGGGGGATCGACCAGCTTCCGCACACGCTGACGGTAAACATGGGCGCTCCGAACGAGGTACACCGGCTGACATACACGCCACGGCCGGGCGGCGGCGGCAACGGCCAGTTCAAGGACTACCGCATCGAGGTATCGACTGACGGAGTAGTTTGGCAGCAGGTGGCCGCTGGACAATTCCAGCCGGGGGATTCCACCCAGGCGATCCCGATTCCGGAGGACAAGCGAGTCTTCCAGTACTTCCGCCTGGTAGGAACCTCCACCCACAACAACCGTCCCTTTGGTGCTGCGGCGGAAATGACCGCCTACGGAGTGGCTGCTCCCAGCCCCTACCTGAACCGTACGGGGTGGACGGCAGTGGCGGATTCACAGGAAACGCAAGGTGAACCGACCGGGCAGGAAAAGGCCATCGATGGTGACCTTTCTTCCCACTGGCACACCGCCTACAACCCGTCGATCGCTCCGCTGCCGCACCAGATAACCCTGGACATGAAGAAATTCGCGCGCATTGACGGTTTCCGCTACATCCCGCGCCAGGACACCGGTACTAACGGAGTGATTGGCGAATACCGGATCGAAACCAGCCGGGACTGCACTGAGTTCACGCAGGTCGCTAACGGCACGTTCCAGGGCAAGGCGCCCTCGCTGGTGGAGTTCGATGAGGTTGAGGCCCGCTGCGTAAGGCTGGTTGCGCTCAGCGCCCAGAACGGCAGCCAGTTTGCTGGTGCCGCCGAGCTGGACGTGCGCGGCCAGTGGGCGACGGTGAAGACCCCCGATTCGCTGCTCACGGACGACCAGCCGGGGACGGGCAACGACACCTTCACCATTCCTGTGGTGGAGAACGTGCGATTCCTGATCAATGGGAACGACGTTGAGCCAGGAGTGCACACCGTGCCAGCCGGTACGACTTCGGTACTGGTGCAAGCTGCCGCCGCCCAGGGGTACACCCTGGCAGAAGGGGCCAAGACGGACTACAACCTGACCTTCTCTGTGGAGGGCGTCAAGCCGGAGCCAGCCCCGGCGGGACTGTACCGGATTGCCGGTGCCAACCGTGTGGAAACTGCGGTGGAGGCGGCCAAGAGTGCTGCGTTTACGGGAACCACAGCTGTTCTAGTGAGCGGCACCGGGTTCGCGGATGCGGTAACGGCAGGACCACTGGCGGGTGCAGTGGACGGCCCTCTGTTGCTGACCACGGGCTCTGTGCTCGAACCGCAGGTGAGCGGGGTCCTAAAGCAGCGCGGCATCAAGAAGGTTTACGTGGTGGGTGGCCAGGCTGCAATTGCCGACGCCAAACTGGAGACGTTGCGAGCCCAAGGCATGGAGGCGGTTCGGGTTGCTGGTAGCGACCGGTACGCCACGGCTGTTGCGGTTGCCACCGAAGTGGAGCGCCTGCGCCCCGTAAAGAACGTCTTCTTTGCTGATGGCAAGGAGTTCGCCGATGCCCTGGCGGCGGGGCCGGCGGCGGCACGAGCTGACGGTGTCATCCTGCTGAGCAGCGGGGACTGGCTCCCTGTTGCCTCGGTGCAGTACCTGGAGGCCAATGCCGCGCTGGTGCCGACTGCGGTTGGTGGTAAGGCCACGATGGCTCTGGAGAATGCCGACTACACCGCGGGATTCAACATGCACTCTGTGGCCGGGAAGGACCGCTACGAGACCGCAAGGCTTTTGGCGCAGCGCTACCTAGCCGATGCGAAGGGAGCGGTGATTGCCTCTGGAGACGTCTTCGCCGACGCTCTGTCCGGTGGCGCCCTGGCCATAGCGCTTGATTCCCCATTACTGCTGAGCAAGGCAGGCCAGCTCTCTGCGACTACACGCAGCTACCTGGTTGCCAACCGGCAAATCGACCGGGTGGACATGATGGGTGGCCCGGCCTCTCTCAGCGAGGAGGTAGCTGAGGCTCTGCAGCTGGTGTTGTCACTGCCGTAGGCTCACGGGACAAGCCAAGTGGGGGTAGGGCCTTTTGCGGGCCCTACCCCCACTTGGCTTAGTCCGCTTGTTGGAAAAGTGGGGCTTAAGCGCTGCCTTAGGCGAGTTCTACCTGGGGAAGGCAAAGGAGCTAGGGCAGCCATCAAGCGGTGCGCATAACAAGGACTGGGTCGCGGAAGGCAGCAAAAGCCGCTGGCGGCAGGGCTGCCAGGAACGTTGAGATCACGCTTAGCACTAGCACTGCAGCGGCGAAGTCCAATGGCGCTCCAGCTACAAGAACGCCCACTCCTGCGCCGACGGCTGCCCCAAAGAAGGCAGGAAAGAAAGCCCGGAGCGCTACCAAGAGGATCAGATGTCCCCGGGGGATTCCCAAGGTCCTGCGCCTACCTAGGTCCCTGCGGCGGACCAGCACGTCGGCAAACACCACCACTGCGGTAAGCGCCGCGCCAACTGCGGCGATAAGTAGCACCAGCTGGCGGCCGTAACCTGCCACCTGGCTCGTGATCTGCTGAGTGGACTGGGTAGCCACGGCAGGCGGGGAGACGTCCATGCTGCCGGGCGGGCCGGGGGTGAGCTCCAGTGAGGCCTGGTAGAGAGCAGAGGCACGGGCGGACTCGGCTGGGATCAGGTGGATTTGGCGGAGCAGAACCTCTGAATCGGGAGCGGAGGCGGGCAGGCTGACCACTTGCGTAGCTAATGCGCCAAATGGGGTTTGGGGCTCAAACCTTCCGACTATCGCCCACTGTGAACCATCGGGTGAGACCACGCCGCCGGCGGGATGTTCCAGGCGTAACACCTCCTGTGAGGAGGCGGAGACTAGCGCCTCGTTTGCTCCCGGCAGCGGCCACCGTCCCTCGGTTAGTCGAACGGCGTCCGGGGCGTCACCGTAGAGCTCCACCAGCGCGACCTTGCCGGAGTCGGGCCCCAGAGCCGGGTTGTAAACGTCCACGGGGAAGCTGATCCCGACGGCGGTTGCTACCCCGTCTATGTCACTGGACAAGTTCAAGGCCGGGACGGTGAGCCGGGCCTCGTCAGTCAATGCCGTGATCACCGTGGTGCGCGCGGCGGGGCTTTGCAAATGCGCGGCCAAGTCTTCCTCCAGGCGCGCCTGCCTACCCACGGTGATGAGACTCGTTGAGGTCATCAGCGCAGCCACGACGGCGATCAGCAGCGAGGGCACCAGGGAGGACCGGGCGGCGGCTAGGGCTTCGGTCAGCAGGGAGCGTAGTTTCATAGAGCCAATACCTGGTCGGAGCGCTCGATCACAAACGGGTCGTGGGTGGCGACTATAACTGTGCGTCCCTCGCTCGCGGCCGCCGCCAGGGCGTCGAGAACGAGCGTTGAATTGCGTGGGTCCAGGTTGCCGGTGGGTTCGTCGGCCAGGACAAAGTCGGGTGAGTTGATGAGGGCCCGGCACACGGCAACTCGTTGGGCTTGACCACCAGAAGTCTGCCCGGGCTTGTGGTGGGACCGCTCCGATAGTCCGAACTGTGCCAATAGCTCCAGCGCCCGGCTCTCCAGGCTGGCCCTGTCCGCACCGCCGTACAACCCGGGCTCCATCACTGAATCGAGAATCGTGCGAGTCGGGTCCAATTCTGAGTCCTGGAAGACGAAACCGAGCCGCTGGGCCCGCAGCAGAGAACGACGGCGGTCGGGCAGGTGAGAGACGGGCTCGCCGTCAATCTCCACTCTTCCGCTCGTGGGTGTCAGCAGGAGGCCAAGTACGTACAGGAGCGTCGACTTTCCCCGGCCGGATTCCCCGGTCACTGCGGTCACCTGGCCGGGAGAAAAGGTGTAGCTCAGCCCGTCGTAGAGCTCCTCGCCGCCCTTGCGGTAAGAAAATCGCAGGTCCTTAACGCCGATGGTGGCGTGGGCGGCGTCGTCCATCATTGGGGCTTTCGCTGCGGTGACGGGCAAGGGGCCGCCGTTAGCGAGTGCGAGCCGGGGCGAGTCAACTGGGGTGGCGCTCAATTCCCCTCCCCGGTGGTCGGCGCACCATCAGCAGGCGAGGCGGGTGGCGAAGTTTCCTCTGTTTCTTCCCCCGGAGCGGAGGGGGCCTGCACTCCAGCGGGGGCAAGGTTAGGGGAGGGCGCAAATACTCGCACGCGGGTGCCCACCTCGATGCCGTCCACGACCGCGACCCCCTCGGCGACCGCCTCGACACGCACGGGGATGTGGGTGCCGTCCTCGGCCACCACGTTCACCTCTCCGGTCGGTTGCGTCAACAATGCCGAGACAGGAACGGCCGGGCCGGTGCGCGGGGGCACCAGCTCGATACTGGTGAGGAGGTAAACCTTTTGGTCGGTGCCAAGCTCAGCGCACTTCTCCCCGCAAAGCAGGCCGCCAGTGGGGGACGAAACCGGCACCTTGATGCCCTGTTCGGAGACCTGGTGCTGACCGGTCACGCCCTCGAAATCGCCGTTGTCGGTGTGGACCACCACGGGCGTGCCGGTGGGAACCAAGCCTGCCTGTCCCTGCGTTATCTCCATGAAGAAATCTGGGGTGCCCGTGGCCGTCTGTAGCAGCTTTTCACCCCCAGAGAGCTTGGCGCCGTGCCAGAGCAGAGAGCGGTCGGGAGATAGCGTCACCGGGGAGAAGGGGATGGCCACGAGTGTCCCGGCGGCGATGACCCCAGTTTGCTCCTGCCCGGTGTCCTTTTGCCACTGCTTCACGGCGCGGGTAGTGGCCGGTCCCCAGCTGCCGTCCGGCACTAGGTCAGCGCCCGTGGAGGCCAGGAACTCTTGTAGTTGCTTCACGTCCTCTCCCTTGGCGTCTGCCCCCATATCCCGGAAGAACGGCACCGTCCCCAGGACCGCCCGAGCCTGCTGCGCCCCCACGGTGTAGAGCAGGGAACCGGAGGTGACGGCGGCCAGATCCCCCACCTGCGTGACGACCCCTACGAGCTCGTTGACGGCGAGAGGCTGGATTGAGCGCTCCATGGTGGTGGTGAGCGTCAAAGTTCGCCCGACTGTTTGCTCCGAGACTGCGGTCACCAACAGCTCCGGTGCTTCCTGCGCCGTGGACTGGGCGGGGCGAAGCGTCACCCTGCCCGCCCAAAAGCCGCCTGCGGCACAAACCGCAGCAAGAAGCAGCACGAACACTGCGGTGGTAAGGGAACGGCGCGGGCGCGTGACAGTCATGGGCTACTCGCTAACAACTCGGGGGTAAGGGATGCTTATTGTCCGTAGAGGTGCTTGCTTGGCGGGTGATCCGGGCAGAACTTCGATAATTCCTGGTAGTCCGAAAATTCCATCAGCAGCATCAAATTATCGGGTGGTAACCAGCTTTCCGGATCGGTTATGAATACCGAATAATAGTTCGCCACGAAATATTGGCGAGTGGGGCTGGGTTGAATCGGCGGCGCCCCGTGAGCGTTGGCGCAGGGGAGGAAGTATCCGGTCCAGTAGTCCCAAAGCAGCCCAAGCTGCTCCTGGTTCAAGGGGCGCAGGTACTCTGGGTCAATCGGGTATTCGGCGGTGACCTCAACGGTGACGCTGTCCAGTAGCGGTTCTAGCGGCTCATCGATGCCGTCGGGGAAGGAAACCCCGCCGTCGCCTGCCTCGGCCGTGATGCCCACTTCGGCGAGCCTCTTCGCCATGATCTCACCGAACTCGGCGGGAGTCACCCACCGCACCGCCGGCCTTGGTGTGGCGTTGGTGGGGTTAGCGATGCGGGCGAGCTGCTTCTCCCGCGACTCCTCCCGCTCCTGAGCCGTAGAGGGCTGGCGCTGAACAGGGTGGGGCGGCACCCAGGCTGCAGCGTCCCACTCCTCTGCCAGTGAAGAGGCGGGCGTTTGGGCCGCAGGAGTCGACGCGCAGCCAGACAAAAGAGCTGCGGTGGTTACCGCGCAGATGAGCGCCCGGGGCAAGACTCGGCTCAGAGTCATGGCGTGCCCAAGTGGAGCATGCGTGCGCAAGGCACCTGCCTGGAGACGCGGAAAATGCGCTGTTCGCTCCTAGTCGTTGAACAGTAATCCTCCCGCCCCAAAGCGGTGCGTGGCATTGTTAATCTCATGGCGCCTACTCTCCGTAAAAATACTTTGGTGCCGGGAATGGTGGGCAGATTCGAGATATTTTCGATCGTGTTTCAGGGGCGAGTGACTGGCCTGCGTGAATGGGCCACCAGCGTTCGCTGTTGGGTAGGAGGAAGGTTGAAATAAAGGTCTCGCGAGAAACGGGCGACTGCTCTAGTGTGATTCCCTGGGCGTTCATGCAGGGAATGTAGTATTCGCTCCAGTAATCCCAAAGCATTCCTAGTTGCTCTTCTGTAAAGTCTGTCGTGTAGATTGGGTCGATCGGGTATTGGCTGTACAGGTCATAGTTGATCTGGTTTAATAATTCTTGTTGGGACTCTGGTATGCCGGGGATGTAGCTAAGTCCACCGGTTTCGTCTACAATTGCCTTAATTCCATACTTATTCAGTTCGTTCGCTTTTATTTCGGCAAACTCGATAGCGTTCACCCAGCGCACGACGGAAAGATCCTTTGGTGTGGCTCCCAATTGGACGTATTTGTCAAGCTGAGCCTGTCGGTTGCGTAATCGCTCCGCCTCGGTGTAGTGGGGGCGTTTAAATGTGGAGTGCGGCTTCCAGCTCTCTGGGTTCCATTCACTGCTTTTGGTGGATGGAGGTGCTTGCAGGGAAGTTGGCTCACTGGAGCTGCAGCCAGACAGGAGAGTCACCGCAGCGATTACGCCCGTGAGGGTTGCTGTTCGAAGTCGAGCGAGACTGCGAGACGGTCTCATTAGCGGTGGAATCACAGCAGCTACTCTCCGTAGAAGTACTTCGCTGCAGGGAAGGTTGGGCAAATCTGAGCCATTCTTGCCTGTGTTTCTAGGGGAAGTGACTGAGTTGTTACGATAGGCCACCAGTTATCCGCCCCTGGTAGGTAATACGCCGAAACGAAGCTTTCGCGGGAGACTGGCGAGGGCTCTGTTTGAAATCCGTGTGCATTCATGCAGGGTACATAATACTCTGTCCAGTAATCCCATAGCATTCCAAGCTGTTCTCTGGAGTAGTCGGAGGTGTAGACGGGGTCGACCGGATATCTGCTATAAGTATCGTAGTGGACCTGGCCGAGGAGCTTTTCCTGGGACTCGGGGACGCCGGGGACAAAGTGGATTTGACCATTTTCGTCGGCGACCGCTCCAATTCCATGTCGCTCCAGTTCGGAGACCATTAATTCGGCAAATTCTATATGCGTGACCCATCGTACGATGGGTATGTCCTTAGCTTCGGCGCCTTGTCGAATGTACTGATCTAACCAGTATTGTCGAGATTCGAGTTTTTGCTGCTCTGTGTATTGCGGTCGTTTGAATGTGGAGTGCGGCTTCCAGCTCTCCGGATCCCACTGGCTGGCCGGGCTGGCTGGGGGATTGGCTGTGGAGGGTTCTTCTGCGGCGCTGCAGCCGGAAAGGATAGTGGCTAAGATAAGTGCGCACCCTGTCAGGGTGTGTTTAAAGCGCATATGCCCTCCCCGTTTGCTACTGGGTGAAGAGATTGCCGCGAGGTAGTCCGCTTTCCTGGTTGCCGGCATTGCTAAGTTACGCTGCCCCCCCGGCAAGATCAAGAGTGAGAGAGACGCGTATCACATGCTGGATGTTTGTTGAAGGGGCTTTCTCCGCAACCCGCACAATTCGCCGGGTGCCCTACAAGCGTGCCCCCTCATCGCTCCGGCGCTCTTGTTATTGACACCTTCATCGACGCGACGAACCTTTTTCGTGCGGAGCTAACCGCCAACAGGTTCCGTGTTCGCACGCCGGTCAAGATCGTGGCGGCGGGTGCGTTGACCGCGTCGGCGGAGGTTGCCTGCGCACACACCGGCCAGGAGGACAGCGTCGTACCCAACAACGTCGCCGCATACGCAGCGCGTTCTCACCTTGTGGCGGCGCATCGGCGCCTCTTGAGCGGGTCGGTCTTGCAGACGCGTGGGCGAGAGGAAGGGCAGTGCGTTTTTGGTCCGTGGGCGCTGCCTACTCAAAGCGAAGCGCGCCCATATACTCACGGCAGTAGCTACGTCAGGAGAGTTCGTGAGCAAAGAAGTAACGATCGCAGTGCTTGGCTGCGGCACCGTCGGCACCCAGGTGGTGCGGCTGCTGCAGGAGCGCGGCAGTGACCTGGCCGCCCGGGCGGGCGCCCCGCTGCGAGTCAACGCCATCGCGGTGCGCAACCTGGAAACCAAACGGGAGGACTTCATTGACCGCGCGCTGCTGACCACGGACGCCCACGCCGCCGCCACCGGCGCCGACGTGGTGGTGGAGCTGATCGGCGGGATCGAGCCCGCACGCACACTGGTGCTGGCGGCCCTGGAGTCCGGCGCCACCGTGGTGACCGGCAACAAGGCGCTGCTGGCCGCCCACGGCCCCGAACTCTACGAGGCCGCCGCCCGCACCGGCTCCGACCTCTACTACGAGGCCGCCGTGGCCGGCGCCGTGCCCGTGGTATACGCGATCCGCGAGTCCCTGGCCGGTGACCGCATCTCCAAGATCCTCGGCATCGTCAACGGCACCACCAACTACATCCTGGACGAGATGACCACCAAGGGACTGTCCTTTGAGGACGCCCTGGCCGCCGCCCAGGAGCTCGGCTACGCGGAGGCCGACCCGACTGCGGACGTGGACGGGCACGACGCCGCCGCCAAGGCCGCCATTCTCTCCTCCCTGGCCTTCCACACCCGCGTGAGCGGGGCCGACGTTCCCGTGCAGGGCATCCGCTCCGTTACCGCCGCCGACATCGCCCAGGCGAAGGCCGACGGCTACGTGATCAAGCTGCTGGCCGCCGCCGAGCGCGTGGGCGACCACTACGACGTGCGCGTGGAGCCGCGCCTGGTGCCCGTGGGCCACCCGCTGGCCAGCGTGGACGGCGCCTTCAACGCCGTCGTGATCGAGGCGGAGGCCGCCGGCCGGCTCATGTTCTACGGGCGCGGCGCGGGCGGCGCCCCCACCGCCTCTGCGGTGCTGGGCGACGTGGTGGCGGCCGCCTCCCACAAGGTGCACGGCGGCAACGCCCCGGCGGAGCTGGCCTACGCGGAGCTGACCAAGCTCCCGGTCGCCCAGGTGCGGGCCGCCGTGGCCATCAGCCTGGAGCTGGCGGACAAGCCCGGTCAGCTGGCAGCGGTGGCCGCGAAGTTCGCGGACCACGGCATCTCTATCGAGCGCGTGCAGCAGCGCGCAGCGGAGGACTCCAGCGAGTTCACCACCCTGAACATCACCACTCACGCCGCCCCGCGCCAGGCGCTGGACGCCGCGCTCGCCGACCTGGCGGGTGTGGTGGAGCGCGTGAAGTCCGTCCTGACAGTGGAAGGGAGCAACTGATGGCACACCAATGGCGAGGTCTGATCGAGGAATACCGCGACCGCCTGCCGATTGAGCAGGACGACCCGGTGGTGACCCTGCTGGAGGGAGGCACCCCGCTGGTGTACGCCCCCTCCCTGTCCGCCACCGTGGGCGCCGAGGTCTACATCAAGGTGGAGGGCGCCAACCCGACCGGCTCCTTCAAGGACCGCGGCATGACCATGGCCATGTCCAAGGTGGCCGCCACGGACACCAAGATGGTGGTGTGTGCCTCCACGGGCAACACCTCCGCCTCCGCCGCCGCCTACGCGGTGCGCGCGGGCCTGGGCTGCGCCGTCATCCTGCCCACCGGCAAGATCGCAGCCGGCAAGCTGGCGCAGGCGATTGTGCACGGCGCCCAGCTGGTGGCCGTTGACGGCAACTTTGACGACTGCCTTCGCATTGCCCGCGCCCTTGCCGATGAATACCCGGTGGCGTTGGTCAACTCCGTCAACCCCTACCGCCTGCAAGGCCAGAAGACTGCGGCCTTTGAGATTGTGGACGCGCTGGGTGACGCCCCGGACATCCACGTGCTGCCCGTCGGCAACGCCGGCAACATCTCCGCCTACTGGATGGGCTACCGCGAGTACGCGGGCCTGGATGCGGGCGCGCAGCACGAGGCCCGCGCCACCAAGACCCCGAAGATGTGGGGCATCCAGGCCGCCGGTTCCGCCCCGTTCGTGGCGGGCCACCCGATTGAGGCACCAGAGACCATCGCGACCGCGATCCGCATCGGCAACCCCGCCTCCTGGGACCTGGCCGTGGCGGCGCGCGACACCTCCGGCGGCTTCATCAAGGCCGTCACTGACGAGGAGATCCTGGCGGCGCAGGCGCTGCTAGCCGCTGAAGTTGGCGTCTTTGTGGAGCCCGCTTCTGCGGCCTCCGTGGCGGGTCTGCTGGCCGCCCACGAGCGTGGTGAGGTGCCTGCCGGCGCCAAGATCGTTTGCACCGTGACCGGAAACGGGTTGAAAGACACGGCCACGGCGCTCGGCAACCGCGAGATCGACCCGACCGTGATCGCCCCGACCGTGGAGGCGGCCGCCCAGGTGCTGGGCCTGTAACGCGAGCCAAGCGAGCGGCGGCACCGGCGCAGAACCGGGCGGCCGCTGCCGCTTGACAAACTTCTAGGCATCTTGCGTCCGCGCAAAGGAGAGTCCATGTCCATCAAACGCGCCACCGCCACCGTGGAGGTCCCCGCCACCAGCGCCAACCTGGGGCCAGGGTTTGACTCCCTGGGCCTGGCCCTGGGGGTGTGTGACCGCGTCAGCGTGCGCGCCACCGTGGGCGCCACGCGGGTGGAGGTGCGCGGCCAGGGCGAGGGCACCGTGGGCGCGGGCGAGGACAACCTGGTCATCAAGGCGATCCGGGTGGGCCTGGACGCGGCCGGCGCCCCGCAGGGCGGCCTGGAGCTGGTGTGCCACAACCGCATCCCGCACGGGCGTGGCATGGGCTCCTCCTCCGCTGCGGTGGTGGCCGGTCTGATGCTGGCCCGGGCGCTGACCACAGCGCCGGACCTGCCGGGCTACGACCCGGCGACGCAGGGGCCGTTGACGGACGCGGCCCTGCTGGAGCTGGCCACCGAGTTTGAGGGTCACCCGGACAACGCCGCCCCGGCCATCTACGGCGGGGCGACCGTCAGCTGGGTGGACGCCAACGGGCGGGGGCGCTGCGCTTCTTTGCCCGTGCGCGCCGACCTGCCGCTGACGGTGCTGGTGCCGGGCACCCGCCTGGCCACGGCCAAGGCCCGCTCCGTCCTGCCGGATCAGGTGTCCCACGCGGATGCGGCGTTCAACGTGGCCCGCGCCGCCCTGCTCACCGCGGGCCTGTGCGGGGTGGAGGTGGACTGGATGGAGGCCACCGCCGACCGCCTGCACCAGGACGCCCGCGCGGCCTCCATGCCGGGCACGGTGGGGGCGGTGCGTGCGCTGCGCCGTCGGGGCCTGCCGGCCGTGGTTTCCGGGGCTGGGCCGTCGGTGCTGGTCTTCCAGGAACTGGACCCGGCCACCCGCGCCGAGTTGGAACGCGATTGGGAGGTGCTCACCCCCGGCATCGACATGCAGGGCGCCCGGATCGTGGCCTGAGGCGGCGAGGGCCGCGTTTCTGTTAGGGTAGGGATTGTGCGCCGGGCCGCTGGCCGCGCGCCTCGCCAGCAAGGCTGGCATTCCTAGCCCGTAGTGGCTTTCTCTTCATTGATTTTCCGTGCGTTTTCCGGCACGAAGAAGGACACATCCGTGAGCGAAGCAATCACGACTCAGCCCTCCCTTGACAAGATGCGGCTGCCGGAGTTGAAGGACCTGGCCAAGCAGCTGGGGCTTACCGGCGTTAGCGCCAAGCGCAAGCCGGAATTGATCGAGGCCATCTCCGCCGCCCGCTCCGGTGGGGGCCGCGCCGCCCGCCCCGAGCAGGGGGAGGGGCGCCCGGCCTCTGACCGCGCCGCCCGCGCCCTGTCCGTCTCTCGCAGCGCAGCGGAGGGCCGCGCCTCCCGCACCGAGCGCAGCGAGGCGGACCGCGAGCAGGAGCGCCAGGCTTATTCCCGCCGCAGTGAGGGTGGGGACGGCGTTGCCGCCGGTCGCTCCGAGCGTCGTGGCGAGCGGGTGGACGACGTTGCCGCCGGCCGCTCCGAGCGTCGCGGCGAGCGCGGTGAGAATCGCGAGCGGGCCGAGAGCAACGGTGAGGGCCGGGAGCGCCGCGAGGGCCGGGACCGTTTTGATCGGTCCGAGCAGGGTGAGCGGCGCGGACGGCGCGGCCGCCGGGGCCTGAGCACCGGGGCGGTGGACGCGGCCGGTGCGGGCGCCGCCGATCTGGACGTGAAGGGTGAGTTCGCGCGCAATCGCGGCGAGGACGGTCAGCGTGGCGAGCTGCCGGCGCAGACCCAGGCCGCGCTGGACGCGGTGGGGGAGGCCGCCGGTGAGCGCCGCCAGCGCCGCGAGGACCGCCGCGACGAACGGCGAGAGAACTGGGACGACGAGCGCGGTGGGCGCCGCCGGCGCGGCCGCGACCGCAACAAGCGGCGCGGGCGCGGCGGGGAGGAAGCCGAGCCGGAGATCACCGAGGACGATGTGCTGGTGCCGATCGCCGGCATCCTGGACGTGCACGACAACCACGCCTTCGTGCGCACCTCCGGCTACCTGCCCGGCCCGCGCGACGTGTACGTCTCCCTCAGCCAGGTCCGCAAGTACGGTCTGCGCCCGGGCGACGCCGTGCAGGGCGCCATCCGCGCTCCGCGAGAGGGGGAGGCCCAGCAGCACCACTCCGGTCGCGGCGTGAACAAGGCCAACCCGCTGGTGCGCCTGGACCGCGTCAACTCGATGACGGTGGAGGAGGCCAAGGCGCGCCCCGAGTTCGCCAAGCTGGTCCCGCTCTACCCGAACGAGCAGCTGCGCCTGGAGACCACCCCCAAGGCCCTCACGCCCCGCGTGATCGACCTGGTGGCGCCCATCGGTAAGGGCCAGCGCGGCCTGATCGTCTCCCCGCCCAAGGCCGGTAAGACGATCGTGCTGCAGCAGATCGCCAACGCCATCGCCGTGAACAACCCGGAGGTCCACCTGATGGTGGTGCTGGTGGACGAGCGCCCCGAAGAGGTCACCGACATGGAGCGCACGGTCAAGGGCGAGGTCATTGCCTCCACCTTCGACCGCCCGGCCTCCGACCACACGCAGGTGGCGGAGCTGGCCATCGAGCGCGCCAAGCGCCTGGTGGAGCTGGGGCAGGACGTGGTGGTGTTGCTGGACTCCATCACCCGCCTGGGCCGCGCCTACAACCTGGCCGCCCCCGCCTCCGGGCGCATCCTGTCCGGTGGTGTGGACGCCTCTGCGCTCTACCCGCCCAAGCGCTTCTTCGGTGCCGCCCGCAACGTGGAAAACGGCGGCTCCCTCACGATCCTGGCCACCGCCCTGGTGGAGACCGGCTCCAAGATGGACGAGGTCATCTTCGAGGAGTTCAAGGGCACCGGAAACATGGAGCTGCGCCTGTCCCGCCAGCTGGCCGACCGCCGCGTGTTCCCGGCCGTGGACGTCAACGCCTCCGGCACGCGCCGCGAGGAGATCCTGGTTCGTTCCGAGGAGCTGAAGATCCTGTGGAAGCTGCGCCGAGTCCTGGCCGGACTGGAGTTGCAGCAGGCCACCGAACTGGTGTTGTCCAAGCTGCGTGAGACGCAGTCCAACACCGAGTTCCTGCTCACCGTCTCTAAGACCACCCCGGCAGCGGAAAACGACTGACACCCAAATCGCTCTGGTGGGGGGCGGGGCGCTCGCGCCGCCGCCCCCAACCCAGGCCCGTGGGTGAGCGCCACCACGGCGCCAGAGGTGGCGCTCACCGCCCCCGGGCTGGAAGAATGACCCCTTGGCTCCGGTTCACCGTGGCGGTCCAACCATGGACCCGGACCTAAACCTCAAGGAGAAACCATGAAGCAGGGTATTCACCCGGAGTACGTCACCACCGTCGTGACGTGCACCTGCGGCAACACCTTCACCACTCGCTCGACCTCCACGTCGGGCGAACTGCGCGCCGACGTCTGCTCCGCGTGCCACCCGTTCTACACCGGCAAGCAGAAGATTCTGGACACCGGTGGTCGTGTGGCTCGCTTCGAGGCTCGTTACGGCAAGCGTCAGAAGTAGCACTTCACGAGCGCCGGGCTGCCCACGTGGCACCCGGCGCTCGTTGTATTTTCCCGCCCCGCGCGCGCAGCACGGGAGGGGAGCGGCGGGCGGCAGCGTCGTCCACAAAACGTAGCTAGAGGAGAACACCGGTGAGCGAGATCGCGGCAGCACAGCTGGCGGAGTATGCGCAGATCGAGGCGGCGCTGGCCGACCCGGCAGTCCACGAGGACCAGGCCAAGGCCCGCACCCTGGGCCGGCGCTACGCGGAGCTGGGGCGCGTGGTGAGCGCCTACCGGGACTGGGAGCAGGCCGTCAGCGACCTGGAGGCCGCCCGCGAGCTGGCCGCAGAGGACCCCGACTTCGCTGCGGAGGTGCCCGCCCTGGAGGAGGCCGCGGCCGCCGCAGAGGAGCACCTGCACGACGTGCTAGCCCCCCGCGACCCCGACGACGCCCGCGACGTCATCCTGGAGGTCAAGGCCGGGGAGGGCGGAGAGGAATCCGCCCTGTTCGCCGGCGACCTGGTGCGCATGTACACCCGCTACGCCGAGGCCAAGGGCTGGGCTGTGGCGGTGCTGGGCTCCACCGACTCCGACCTGGGCGGCTACAAGGACATCACCCTGGCCATCCGCGCGCGCGGCAACGTGGCCCCCGAGGACGGGGTGTGGGCCCACCTGAAGTTCGAGGGCGGCGTGCACCGCGTCCAGCGCGTCCCCGTCACCGAGTCC
Source organism: Buchananella sp. 14KM1171 (assembly GCF_041380365.1). Classification (NCBI taxonomy): domain Bacteria; kingdom Bacillati; phylum Actinomycetota; class Actinomycetes; order Actinomycetales; family Actinomycetaceae; genus Buchananella; species Buchananella felis. The sequence continues at coordinate 1,973,698 of NZ_CP159981.1, forward strand.
CAGGGCCGCATCCACACCTCCGCCGCCGGCGTGCTGGTGCTGCCGGAGGCGGAGGAGAGCGACGAGGAGATCCAGCTGGACCCCAACGAGCTGCGCATCGACGTCTACCGTTCCTCCGGCCCGGGCGGGCAGTCGGTCAACACCACGGACTCCGCCGTGCGCATCACCCACCTGCCCACCGGGATCGTGGTCTCCATGCAGAACGAGAAGAGCCAGCTGCAGAACAAGGAGGCGGCCATGCGCGTGCTGCGCGCCCGCCTGCGCGACGCGAAGAAGGCCGAGGAGGAGGCCGCCGCCTCTGCCGCCCGCCGCTCCCAGGTGCGCACCGTGGACCGTTCCGAGCGCATCCGCACCTACAACTTCCCCGAAAACCGCATCGCCGACCACCGCACCGGCTTCAAGGCCTACAACCTGGACGCCGTGCTGGGCGGGGAACTGCACGCCGTCATCCAGTCCTGCATCGACATGGAGCGCGCCGAGCGCCTAGCCGAGGCCTCCGGGCAGTGAGCCTGCCCCAAGGGACGCGCCCGCAGGAGGAGATGAGCCCACGCGAGGCGATGGCCGCCGTGACCGGAGCGCTCACGCGGGCCGGGGTGCCCAGCCCGGCCGCCGACGCGCGCTGGCTGGCCCAGCACGTGCTGGGCGGCCCGCCCGTGCTCGCCACCGCCCCGCTCAGTGCCGACCAGGCAGTGCAGCTGGCGCGCCTGACCGAGCGGCGCGCCCAGCGCGAGCCCCTGCAGCACCTGTTGGGACAGATGCCCTTTCGGCACCTGACCCTGGCCAGCGCCCCGGGGACCTTCGTGGCCCGGCCGGAGACCGAGCAGGTGGCCCAGGCAGCCATCGACGCCGCCCGCGCCGCCGCGCGGGAGGCCACGGCCGCCGGCCGCCCGGCCGCCCCCACGGTGGTGGACCTGTGCACCGGTTCGGGCGCCATCGCCCTGGCGGTGGCCACCGAGGTCCCCGGCTCGCGTGTGTGGGCCCTGGAGCTGGGCCAGGCTCCGCTGGAGCTGGCCGCCCGCAACATCGCCGCGCTCGCCCCTCAGGTGCGGTTGGTGGAGGGAGACGTGCGCGCCCCGATCTGCGGCTCCCCGCTGGGGGAGCTGCGCGGCAGCGTGGACGTGGTGGTCTCCAACCCGCCCTACGTGCCCCCGGCGGCCGTGCCCCGCGACCCCGAGGTGGCCAAGTTCGACCCGGCGCTGGCGCTCTACGGCCAGGGTGCCGACGGGCTGGGCCACTTGGCCGCCGTGCTGCAGCGCGCCCGCGAGCTGCTGCGAGCCGGCGGGCGCGTCTTCATCGAACACGCCGATCACCAGGGACCGGCCGTGGTTAGGATGGCCCTGGAAGCCGGGTTCACCGCCGCCTCCACCCAAGACGACCTCAGCGGCCGCCAGCGCTACCTGGCCGCCACCTGGCCAGGAGAGGCGGACACGATGCAGCTGCTTGAACCCACCGCCGCTGCCCTGGAGCAGGCCGCTGCGGCCGTGCACCAAGGCCACGTGATCGCCCTGCCCACGGACACCGTCTACGGCATCGGCGCGGACCCCTTCAGCCCGGCCGCCGTGGGCCGCCTCCTGGCCGCCAAGGGCCGCGGACGCAACTTCCCGCCCCCGGTGCTGATCGCTGACGCTGCGGCCGCCACCGCCCTGGTGCCCGAGTTCTCCGACGTCGCCACCCGCCTGGCCCATTCCTTCTGGCCCGGCGCCCTCACCCTCATCCTGCCCGCCCGCCCCGAGGTCGAATGGGACCTGGGGGAGACCAACGGCACCGTGGCGCTGCGCGTTCCCGCCGACGCCACCGCCCGCGAACTACTGCGCATCACCGGCCCCCTGGCCGTGACCTCCGCCAACCTGCACGGCCAGGCGCCGGCCACCACCGCGCGCGAGTGCGCCGACCAGCTCGGCGCCAGCCTGGCCCTCATCCTGGACGGCGGGCAACGCTCCACCCAGGGCGCCTCCACCATCCTCGACCTCACGGGCAGCGAGGTGCGCGTGGTGCGCACCGGCGCGCTGGACCCCGCCCGCATCGCCGGCGCGCTCGCCGGCCTGGCCACCGTGGTGGGGGCCGACGGCGGTCACGTCGTCCCCGCCCCGCAACCGGGCGGCGGCCCAGACGCAGCGGCAGACGGCGACGTCGGCCAACCCGGCCAAAGCTCTGGGGGCGGCCGGTGAAGGTCTACCTGCTAGTCGTCCTCGCGGCCGCGTGCGTCACCTACCTGCTCACGCCGGTGGTGCGCGTGCTAGCCAACCGCCTCGGCGTGCTCACCCCGGTGCGCGGCCGCGACGTCCACAAGGTCCCCGTGCCCCGCCTGGGCGGTGTGGCCATGTACCTGGGCCTCGTCGTGGCGCTGCTCATCGCCAAGCAGACCGCCTTCCTGGGCCCCGCCCTGGCCGACCAGCAGTTCTGGGCCGTCGTGGTCTCCGGCGGGATCATGTGCCTGCTCGGCGCCCTGGACGACATGTGGGAACTGGACTGGGCCGTCAAACTCATCGGTCAGATCCTGGCCGCCCTGGTGCTGGTGCGCATGGGCGTGCAGCTGGTCTCGCTGCCGATCGGGGGACTGACGGTGGGATCGTCGGCCCTGTCGGTCTTCCTCACCGTCATCGTGGTGGTGGCCCTGGCCAACGCCGTGAACTTCGTGGACGGCCTAGACGGGCTGGCCGCAGGCATGGTGGGAATCGGAGTATCCGGCTTCTTCATCTACTCCTACGTGCTCTCCCGCCTCAGCGGGGCCGAAACCTACGCCTCCCTGGCCGCCACCCTCAGCGCCGCCCTGGTGGGGGTGTGCCTGGGCTTCCTGCCCCACAACTTCCACCCGGCCCGCATCTTCATGGGGGACTCCGGGGCGCTCACGCTCGGCTTCGTCACCGGCGCGATCATCGTGATCGTCACCGGCCAGGTGGACCCCAACTCGGTCATCCGCGACTCCCTGGCCCCCTCCTGGCTGCCCATCCTGCTGCCCTTTGCGATCATGCTGCTGCCGCTGCTGGACATGGGCATGGCCGTGGTGCGCCGCACCCGCGCCGGCAAGAGCCCATTCCACGCCGACCGCATGCACCTGCACCACCGCCTCCTCAACGCCGGCCACTCCCACCGCCGCGCCGTGCTGACCATGTACCTGTGGTCCGCCATCGTCTCCCTGGGCACCGCCGCCCTCGTGGTGCTGCCCCCCAAGGCCGTTGGTCCCGTGGTGTTCGTGGCCGTGCTGCTCGGCGCGGGCGTGACCTGGCTGTTCCTGCCCGGCATCTCCACCAATGACGACGTTCCCGCCGCCGCCCCGAAGGAGGAAGCAAAGTGAGCCGAACCACCCCCACCAGCCTCGGCGACATCTACGCGCCGCTGCGCAACCGCCTGCTGGTCTTCGCCGCCGCCGTGACCGCCCTGGGCGCGCTGGGAGGCTGGCTGGCCCTGGGGTGGCTGGGAGGCGGGCCGGCCACGGGCGGGCTGGGCACGGGCTGGCTGGGCACGGGCGGGCGCGGCGCGCTCAGTGGCGCCCTGGGTGGGGCGATCACCCTGCTGATCGTGCTGCTGCAGCTGGTGGGCCTGCGCGTGGTGGCCAAGCACCCGCAGCTCGCCCTGGCCGGGCTCCTTGGGGGATTCCTTGCCAAGTCAGTGCTAATGCTTGGTGCAATCGCGTTGGCGCGATTGACGCCGGCCATCAATCCCGTTGTGTTGTTCCTCACCCTGGTGGTCGGCATCCTGGGCTCCACCGCGTTCGAGGTGGGCGCTTTGGCCCGGATTCAGCCCATACTGGACGCCGGGGCGGGGACTTCCGTCCCGCGCGAGGGTCGCTGAACTAACTAAGGGCAGCCAGAAATCGGCTATTGTCTCAGCAGCCAATCAATGACGACGAATGGGGGACCAACTGTTTACCGCAGCCGCGCAGCGCGCCCTCGTTGCTCTCTCGTCCTCGTCCGGTGGCGATGGTTACCAGGGCATCGACTTTGAGCACGAGTTCTTCCCGGAGCCCTTCCTGTTTGTGGGCACCCCGTTCGAGGTCAACCGCCTGGTCCTGGTCCGCATCGTTGCCGCCGTCGCCATCGCGCTGATCTTCGTGGTGGCCGCGCGCCGCGCCAAGCTGGTGCCCAGCCGGGGCCAGTCCATGATCGAGCTGGTCCTGGAGTTCGTCCGCAAGGGAATCGCGGAGGAGATCCTGGGCGCCAAGGCCCGCAAGTACACCCCGGTGCTCACCGTGATCTTCATCGGCGTCTTCGCCATGAACATCACCGGCATCATCCCGGGCCTGAACATCGCCGCCTCCTCGGTGGTGGCAGTGCCGCTCGTCTTCGCCCTGTTCGCCTACGTCGCCTTCATCGCCGCAGGCATCAAGGAGCGCGGCGGGCTGACCTTCTTCCGCGAGCAGCTCTTCATGCCTGGGATCCCGTGGCCCATCTACTTCATCCTGGCGCCCATCGAGCTGCTGTCCACCTTCGTCATCCGCCCCGTCACGCTCACCATGCGTCTGCTGGCAAACATGATGGTGGGCCACCTGATCCTGGTGCTGGCCTTCACCGGCACCCACTACCTCTTCTTCGAGGCCGCCGGGGCCGTGAAGGCGGCGGGAACGCTCACCTTCGGCATCGGCATCGTCTTCCTGCTGTTCGAGACCTTCGTGGCCGCGCTGCAGGCATACATCTTCACGCTACTGACCTCCGTGTACATCAACCTCTCGGTCGAACACCACTGATCGAGCCCACCAAGAAGGAAAGCACATGAACGTCATCGGTAACATCGCAACCATCGGTTACGGTCTGGCCACCGTTGGCCCCGCCCTCGGTATCGGTTGGCTCGTCGCCAAGACCCAGGAGGCCACCGCCCGTCAGCCCGAGGTGGCCGGCGCGCTGCGTGTGAACATGATTCTGGGTGCGGCCTTCGTTGAGGCCCTGGGCCTCATCGGTTTCGCCGCCGGCCTCGTCTTCCCGGCCTCCTGATGCAGACGCTCGCCGCAGGGGCGGGCGGCGGAATGCGGGTTTTGCTGCCGCCCCTCTCAGAGGTCTTCTGGGCGGGACTGGCACTGGCCATCGTCGTCATCGCCCTTTGGAAGTTCGCGCTGCCGAAGCTGACGGCGCTGCTCGACGAGCGCGCCGAGAAGATCGAGAAGGGTCTTGAGCTGTCCGAGCGTGCCGGGGACGAGCTGGAAGCAGCCCGCGCCCAGGCCGCCGCAGAGCTGACCGAGGCGCGCACGCAGGCCGCGGAGATCCGCGCGCAGGCCCGCAGCGACGCCAAGACGATCACCGCCGAGGCGCACGAGAAGGCAGCCGCCCACGCCGAGCAGATGCGCGAGCAGGCCCAGGCGTCCATCGCCGCCTCCCGCGCCGCCGCCGAGCGTGAGCTGCGCAGCGACGTGGGCCGCGTGGCCACGGACCTGGCGGCCCGCATCGTGGGCCAGGAGCTGACTAACCCCGACGTCGCCTCCAAGGTCATCGACAGCTTCCTCGACGAGCTGGAGAAGGCACCGGTGAAGGGGAGCCAGGCCTGATGCGTCCCACCTCCGTAGCTACTCTCAACACCGCGGCCGCCAACTGGCGGGCGCTGCTGGCCGACGTTCCCGCAGACCGCCTAAGCAAGGCCCGCGAGATCTTCGCCGTGGCGGACCTGGTGGCATTCTCTGACCGCTTGGGCCAGGCGCTGACCAACCCGGCCCGCAGCGCGGACGACCGCGCCGAGCTGCTGCGCGACGTGGTTTCCCGCGTCGGGCTGGAAGCCTCCAGCGAGGTCGTGGACCTGTGCTGCGGCGTGGTGCGAGGCAAGCTGGCGGAGAGCGCAGACCTCATCCAGGTGCTGCACAAGCTGGGGCGAATCACCATCCTCTTCGAGGCGCACCTTACCGGTGAGCTGACCCAGCTGGAGCGTGAGCTCGTCTCCGTCCACGAGTTCCTGGGCCAGGAGCCGGCGGTGCGTGCCGCCGTCTCCGGGCGCCACCTGGTGCCCGAGCACAAGCGCGGCGAGGTGCTGGAATCCGTGCTGGGTGGGCACGTGTCCGCAGCGACGCTGACCCTGCTTTCGCAGGCGATCCGCACCTGCGGCTCGCGCCCGGCCCGTTCCGTGGTGCGCGAGCTCATCGAGGACGCCGCCCGCGAGCACTCCAGCCTGGTGGCCATGGTCTCCTCCGTCGTGCCGCTCACCGGCCAGCAGGAGGACCGCCTGGCCGCCGCGCTCCAGCGCATCTACGGCCTGCCCGTCCTGCTGAACATCAACATCCGTCCCGACGTGGTGGGCGGACTGCACATAACCGTGGGCGACGACGTGATCGACGGATCCGTCCTGACCCGTCTGAACTCTGCTCGCGAGGCGCTCGGCGCCTGAGAGCCAAGCCCTGGATATAAGGAAGATCAAATGGCTGAGCTGAAGATCCGCCCCGAAGAGATTCGCGCGGCACTGGACAGCTTCATCAACTCCTACGAGCCCGCCAAGGCGGCCGCGGACGAGGTGGGGCACGTGACGCTTTCCGCCGACGGCATCGCCCAGATTGAGGGCCTGCCCGGCGCCATGGCAAACGAGCTGCTGCGCTTCGAGGACGGCACGCTTGGCCTGGCCATGAACCTGGACGTGCGCGAGATCGGCGCCGTGGTCCTGGGTGACTTCAGCGGCATCGAGGAGGGCCAGGAGGTGCACCGCACCGGCGAGGTTCTCTCCGTGCCGGTTGGCGACGCCTACCTGGGCCGCGTGGTTGACCCGCTCGGCAACCCCATCGACGGCCTGGGCGCCATCGAGTCCGAGGGCCGCCGCGCCCTGGAGCTGCAGGCTCCCGGCGTGATGATGCGCAAGAGCGTCCACGAGCCCCTCCAGACCGGCCTGAAGGCGATCGACTCCATGATCCCGATCGGTCGCGGCCAGCGTCAGCTCATCATCGGTGACCGTCAGACCGGCAAGACCGCCATCGCGATCGACACCATCCTGAACCAGAAGGCCAACTGGGACAGCGGCGACCCGCAGAAGCAGGTGCGCTGCATCTACGTCGCCATCGGCCAGAAGGGCTCCACCATCGCCGCCGTGCGCGGCGCCCTGGAGGAGGCCGGCGCCCTGGAGTACACCACGATCGTGGCCTCCCCGGCGTCCGACCCGGCCGGCTTCAAGTACCTGGCCCCCTACACCGGCTCCGCGATCGGCCAGCACTGGATGTACCAGGGCAAGCACGTCCTGATCATCTTCGACGACCTGTCCAAGCAGGCCGAGGCCTACCGCGCCGTCTCCCTGCTGCTGCGCCGCCCGCCGGGCCGCGAGGCCTACCCGGGTGACGTGTTCTACCTGCACTCCCGCCTGCTGGAGCGCTGCGCCAAGCTGAGCGACGAGCTGGGCGGCGGCTCGATGACCGGCCTGCCGGTCATCGAGACCAAGGCGAACGACGTCTCCGCCTACATCCCCACCAACGTCATCTCCATCACGGACGGCCAGATCTTCCTGCAGTCCGACCTCTTCAACGCCAACCAGCGCCCCGCCGTGGACGTGGGTATCTCCGTCTCCCGAGTCGGTGGCGCCGCCCAGATCAAGGCGATGAAGCAGGTGGCCGGTACGCTCAAGCTGACCCTGGCCCAGTACTTCTCCATGGCGGCCTTCGCCATGTTCGCCTCCGACCTGGACGCGGTCACCCGTCGTCAGCTGGCCCGAGGCGAGCGCCTGATGCAGCTGCTGCGCCAGCCGCAGTACACCCCCTACCCGGTCGAGGAGCAGGTTGCCTCCATCTGGGCCGGCACCAACGGCTACCTCGACAAGATCGAGGTGGAGGACGTGCTGAAGTTCGAGGAGCAGTTCCTGGACCACCTGCGCGCCCACACCGGCGTGCTCAAGGAGATCGCCGCCACCGGCAAGCTGGAAAAGGCCACCGAGGAGGAGCTGCGCGCCGCAGCCGAGCTCTTCGTGGACCAGTTCACCGGCGTCGCGAGCGCCGAGGCAGGGGAGGCCGACGAGGACGGCCCGCAGGCCGAGTACGACACCGAGCAGGTCGTTCGCCGGAAGCAGGCCTGACAATGGGCGGAAAGCAGCGAATCTACAAGCAGCGGATCCGCTCCACCCAGACCCTGAAGAAGGTGTTCCGTGCGATGGAGCTGATCGCGGCCTCGCGTATCGGCAAGGCGCGCAACCGCGCCCAGAGCGCGAGCCCGTACGACGCTGCCCTCACCGAGGCCATCGGCCTGCTCTCCGCGCACGCGGACTTCGACCACCCCCTCACCCAGGACCCGAGCGAGCGTGCCGACAACAAGCGCGTCGCCGTGCTCGTGGTCGCGGCCGACCGCGGCATGGCGGGCTCCTACTCGGCCACCGTGCTGCGCGAGGCCGAGCGCCTGATCGCCTCGCTCGTGGACGAGGGGCGCGAGCCCGTCATCTACGTGGCCGGCCGCCGCGCCGCCGCCTACTTCCGCTTCCGCGGGCGCGAGGTGGAGCGCATCTGGTCCGGCAACAGCGACAGCCCCACCGAAGAGGACATGCACGAGATCGCGCAGGTGCTCTACGAGCGGTTCATCGCCAAGCCCGACGACGGTGGCGTGGCAGAAGTCCACATGGTCTACACGCGCTTCGTCTCCATGGTCTCCCAGGTCCCGCAGGTGCGGCGCATGCTGCCCCTGCAGGTGGTGGACGCCGACTACGACGGCGTGCCCGACGCAGAGCAGCGCACCCCGCTCTACGAATTCGAGCCTTCCGCCAACGAGGTCCTGGACGCGCTGCTGCCCATCTACGTGCGCTCCCGCATCCGCAACGCCCTGCTGCAGTCGGCCGCCTCCGAGCTCGCCGCCCGCCAGCAGGCCATGCACACCGCCACGGACAACGCCGAAGACTTGATCCGTGACTACACCCGACTTGCCAACTCGGCTCGCCAGGCCGAGATTACCCAGGAAATCAGCGAGATCGTGTCGGGGGCAGACGCCCTCGCGGCGAGCTGAGCCACCCCGTACACGAAGGAGAAGAACATGGCTAACGGACGCATTGCCCGAGTCATCGGCCCGGTGGTTGACATCGAGTTCCCGCCCGGGCAGATCCCGGAAATGTACAACGCCCTGACCACCCAGCTGGACCTGAGCAGCCAGGGCGAGGGGGAGGCCGCCGGCCCCGTCGCCCTCACCCTGGAGGTGGCCCAGCACCTGGGCCACAACCTGGTGCGCGCCATCTCGCTGAAGCCCACCGACGGCCTGGTCCGTGGCGCCGAGGTGGTTGACACCGGCGCCCCGATCACCGTCCCGGTTGGCGACGTCACCCGTGGCAAGGTCTTCAACGTCACCGGTGACGTGCTCAACCTGCCCGAGGGCGAGAAGCTCGAGGTCACCGAGCGGTGGTCCATCCACCGCCAGCCCCCGTCGTTCGACCAGCTGGAGTCCAAGACCCAGATGTTCGAGACCGGCATCAAGGTCATCGACCTGCTCACCCCCTACGTGCAGGGTGGCAAGATCGGCCTGTTCGGCGGCGCCGGCGTGGGCAAGACCGTGCTCATCCAGGAGATGATCCAGCGCGTGGCGCAGGACCACGGCGGTGTGTCCGTGTTCGCCGGCGTCGGCGAGCGCACCCGTGAGGGCAACGACCTGATCCACGAGATGGAGGAGGCCGGCGTCTTCGACAAGACCGCGCTGGTCTTTGGCCAGATGGACGAGCCGCCGGGCACGCGTCTGCGCGTGGCCCTGTCCGCCCTGACGATGGCGGAGTACTTCCGCGACGTGAAGGAGCAGGACGTGCTGCTCTTCATCGACAACATCTTCCGCTTCACCCAGGCCGGTTCCGAGGTCTCCACCCTGCTGGGCCGCATGCCCTCCGCCGTGGGCTACCAGCCCAACCTGGCCGACGAGATGGGCCAGCTGCAGGAGCGCATCACCTCCGCCGGCGGCCACTCCATCACGTCGCTGCAGGCCATCTACGTGCCCGCCGACGACTACACCGACCCGGCCCCGGCCACCACCTTCGCGCACCTGGACGCCACCACCGAGCTCTCCCGCGCGATCGCCTCCCGCGGTCTGTACCCGGCAGTGGACCCGCTGGCCTCCACCTCCCGCATCCTGGACCCCCGCTTCGTGGGCCAGACGCACTACGAGGTCGCCACCCGCGTGAAGTCCATCCTGCAGAAGAACAAGGAACTGCAGGACATCATCGCCATCCTCGGTGTGGACGAGCTGAGCGAAGAGGACAAGCTGGCAGTGGCCCGCGCCCGCCGCATCGAGCAGTTCCTCTCCCAGAACACCTACATGGCAGAGAAGTTCACCGGCGTGCCGGGCTCCACCGTGCCGCTGGACGAGACCATCGAGGCCTTCCGCCGCATCGCGGACGGCGAGTACGACCACGTGGCCGAGCAGGCCTTCTTCAACATCGGCGGCATCGAGGACCTCGAGCGCAACTGGAAGAAGCTGCAGGCGGAGGCCTGATCACCGTGGCGCTCAAGGTAAACATCGTGGCCCGCACGCACGACGTGTGGGAAGGCGAAGCGCAGTCTGTGGTGGTGCCCGCTCTCTCTGGAGAGCTGGGCATCCTCCCCGGCCGCCAACCGATCCTGGCCGCCCTGGCCAGCGGCGAGGTGCGCGTGACCGACACCGCCGGTGCCACCCACACCTTCCACGTAGACGGCGGCTTCGCCAACGTCGACCGTGACATCATCACCGTGTTAGCCGACTACGCCAAGCTGGGCTAAGCCATGGAATGGTGGTGGGCGCTAGCAATCGCGATACCGCTGGGAATCCTGGCGGCGCTGGCCCTGCTGCGCAAGGCCGCCCTGCGCGACCGCATCGGCAGCTTCCGCTGCAAGGTCCGCGCCGGTGGCGAAGAGCGCGAGGTGCCCGGCTACCTCGTGTTCGGTTCCACCACCATCTACGTCTACCGCTCCGTGTTCGTGGGCGTGCGGCGCTTTCGCGCCTACACCCGCCACAGCTTCGAGATGAGCGCCGACCCCGCCGGGGACGGCCAGGTGAACGTCCACATGGGCGCCGACGTGCTTCGCGTCTCCGCCGACGTGTACGCCGCCATGGTCGCCTGGGTTGACGCCGCCGGGCCCCGCGAGGAGCCCCTGCTCTAGCCCAAGCCTCCCGGCGCCCGCCCTCGCAGCGAGCCCGGGTCTGAGCGCCGCAGCGAGAAGAGGATTTTGGCCTTCCCGCTGCGGCGCTTCGTTTTGTCTGGACGACGCTGCCGCCGTACCGCCCGGATCGGTGCGCGCAGACCCGCTGGGGCCGGGCTGGGCGTGCGGCGTTGGCCGGAGCCGCTAGGCTACGGGCCGTGCGTGTTGTGTTTGCTGACTGCTCCGTGACCTACTCCGGCCGCCTGGATGCCCGCCTGCCCAGGGCGTTGCGGGTACTGATGTTGAAGGCCGATGGTTCGGTGCTGGTTCACGCCGACGGCGGCTCGTACAAGCCGCTGAACTGGATGAGCCCGCCGTGCAACTTCAGCGAGGCCGAGCCGGAGCCGGACGCGGCGGCCGAGGGGGCCACGCAGGTGTGGAAGGTGGCCGCAGCCAAGGCGGACGACGTCTTGACCATCACCATCTACAACGTGGTGGCTGACGTCGAGGAGGCCCTGGGCGTGGACCCGGGCCTGGAGAAGGACGGCGTGGAGGCCCACCTGCAGGAGCTCCTGGCGGAGCAGGTGGAGCTGATCGGCCAGGGCGTGAGCCTGGTGCGCCGCGAGTACCCGACCGCGATCGGTCCGGTGGACCTGCTGGTGCGCAACCCGGAGGGCGGCCACGTGGCTGTGGAGGTCAAGCGGCGCGGCGAGATCGACGGGGTGGAGCAGCTCACCCGCTACCTGGAGCTGCTCAACCGCGACCCGCTGTTGGCCCCCGTCACCGGCGTGTTCGCCGCCCAGGTGATCAAGCCGCAGGCACGCGTGCTGGCCGCAGACCGGGGCATCGGCTGCCTGCTGCTGGACTACGCCGCCATGCGCGGGGTGGACGACTCCGACTCGCGGCTCTTTTGATGGCGAGCTCCCCGGCGGCCCGCCCGGCCGCAACCAGCGTAGAGGGCTTCAAGAGCGCCAAGCCCGGAGCGGGCTCGGTCGGGGCGGCGGCGCAACTGCCGCCGGAGGCCAGCCTGCTGCGGATCGTGGCGCAGGGGCTGGTGCCCGCTACTGCCGGAGCCGACCCGGTGGAGGCGGTAGCCAAGTTGTTGGCGGTCCAGGGCCAGCAGGCGAGCGCAATCCCGCATGCCCTCCTGGCGCGCACCCAGGGCACGAGTAAGGCCGAGGTGGAGGGCGCATTCGGGCCCACCGGGCTGGTGCGTTCCTGGCCGATGCGAGGCACCGTGCACGTCACGACTGCGGCGGACCACCACTGGTTGCGCGAGACCCTGCGCCACCGCGACACCTACGTGCGCAATCACCTGAAGAACCTGGGCCTGCCGCCGAGATTCATGGAGCGGGCGGCCGACGTCGCCCTCGCGGTGATCGCTAACGGCGCCGCCCGGCGTGAGGACCTCAACGCCGCCTGGCTGGAGGCAGGATTGCTGCCGCAGTCGGGCGGGCAGGAGGCGGACGATGGGCAGGTCCTGCGCCGGGTGGTCTTTATTGCCCTGCATTTGGAGGGGGTCTTGGTGCAAGCCCAGCGCAGCAGCGGTGAGCACCTGGTAATCGACGCGCGCGGCCTGCCGGGCGCGCACACCGGCGTGGGAGGCAGCGGGGGAGTGGCCGCAGGCCAGGCCGGTCACGCCCAGGCCCTGGCCGAGGTGGCCCGGCGCTACGCGGCGGGCCACGGCCCGGTGACCGCAGTCGACCTGGCCCGTTGGAGCGCACTGCCGCTGCGGCAGTGCGCCCAGGCTTTGGATGACGCCTTTGCCGCAGCCAGCCAAGGCGACCTCCCGTTGGCGCGAGTCCGCGTGGAGAACGGCAAACTGGTGGAGTTCACGCCGCGCAGCGCCGCCGAGCTGAACCAAGCCCACTACCTGCGCGCGGACCTGCCCGACCTGCTGGCCCAGCACCGCGAGGAGGCCAACCGCACCCTCTTCCTGGGCGCCTTCGACGAGCTGCACGTGGGCTACAAGGACCGCACCTGCCTCACGGACGAGGCCGGCGAGCGCCTGATCTGCCCGGCCAAGAACGGCGTATTCGCCCCGCTGGTGGTGGACCGTGGCCGCGTGGTGGCGGTGCGACCGTCGGCCGGCCTGAAGTGGGCGGGCGGGGCGGCAGCGTCGGCCAGGGTAGAAAAGGACGCCGACCGCGCGATCAAGCAGATGCTGGCGCGCCTGGGCTGAGCCGCCGCCATGACGGCAGCGACCGCGCCCGCCGGGCGGCAGGCGGGCACGTCGTCCCCGGTTCGGTAAGGCTCGCTAAAGGCGGCCGCCGCTCGATTGTCGATTAGCGAAATCAATTGTTCGCGGCGGGTGGTCCCAACCCGGACAAGGCTCGCGGTGGCACAATTGCGCCCATGGAGCAGATCACTGGCGCTCTGCGCGGGCGCGTTGTACTAACCGATGAAATCCTGGCCGACGGCGTGGTGGCGTGGGAGGGCGACAAGCTCACCTACGTTGGTCCCGCCGCGCAGGCCCCGGCGGGCTTGGCAGATGCCGCCAAGGCGGTAGACGGGTACGTGCTGCCCGGCCTGGTGGACGTGCACTGCCACGGCGGCGGCTCCGCCTCCTTCCCCGACGCCCAGACCCGCGAGGACGTGCTGACCGCCGTCATGGCCCACCGCTCCCAGGGCACCACCACCCTGGTGGCCTCCACCGTCACCGCCGCCCCGGACACGCTGCGCGAGCGCACCGCCCTGCTGGCGGACCTGTGCGACGAGGGCGAGCTGGCCGGCATCCACTGGGAGGGCCCCTTCGTCAGCGAGGTGCGCTGCGGCGCCCAGGACCCCAAGCTGATCCAGGAGCCCAACCCGGAGCTGACCCGCGAGCTGATCCAGATCGCGCGCGGCTACGGCATGACCATGACCATCGCCCCGGAGAAGCCGAACGTGGTGGGCGCCGGCGGCGTCAGCGAGGCGCTGATCGAGGGCGGCGCCCTGCCGTCCTTCGGGCACACCGACGCCGGGCCGGACGAGACCCGCAAGGCCCTGGACGACGCCGTGGAGATCCTGGCGCGCACCGAGAACCGCCGCTCCCCGCTGTGCACCGTCACCCACCTGTTCAACGGCATGACCCCGCTGCACCACCGCACCCCCAGCCCGATCGCCGAGTTCCTGGCCTCCGCCGTGCGCGACCGCTGCGTGGTGGAGCTGGTGGCCGACGGCACCCACCTGTCCCCGGCCGTGGTGCGCAACGTGTTCGAGATCGTGGGCCGCGACAACGTAGTGCTCATCACCGACGCGATGGCCGCGGCCGGCATGCCCGACGGCGCCTACCGCCTGGGCTCCCAGGAGGTCACCGTGGCGGACGGCGTGGCCCGCCTCACCCACGGCGGCTCCATCGCGGGCGGCACCGCGCGCCTCATGGACGTGGTGCGCACCACGTACAAGGGCGGCGTCAGCCTGGTGGACACCGTCTACAGCGCCACCCTGGTGGGCGCCCGCATCATCGGCATCGAGGACCAGGTGGGCTCCCTGGAGGCCGGCAAGTTCGCCGACGTCGTGGTGGTCACCGAGGACATCCACCCTGTCGAGGTCTACCGCCGCGGCGCGCTGGTGGCCTAGTGCCGAGCGGCCGGCGATCCTCCAAGCGGCCCTATGTCCAGGGGCACGTTCCCCTGGACATGGGCCGCTTGGCCGCGTTACCCCGCACCGAGCGCGGCCCGGGCGGGGCGGACTTCACGGTGCGCCGCCAGCAGGGCAGCACCAAGACCTACACGTGTCCGGGCTGCCACCGCCCCATCGTGCCCGGCACCGCGCACGTGGTCGCCTGGAGCAACGAGCACCTCTTCGGGGCCGACGCCGGCCTGGAGGAGCGCCGCCACTGGCACACGGCCTGCTGGCAGCGCGCCGTCCGGTAAAAGGACCCAGGCTGCAACGCTTGGGCCGAAAAGGGACGACGTTGCCGGCCAGGCAGGCAACAATTGCGGCTAGGAGCGCCACTTGGCCCAGTTGGAGACGAAGGAGAAACCCGTGGAACCGACCTACCTAGCCACCTGCCGCCTCGGCAATCCCGGCGGGCTGCCGCTGGTGCTGCTGCACGGCTTCCCCGTGGACGGACACATGTGGGACCTGCTCTTGCCGGAGCTCGCCGCTCGTGGGGTGGAGGATGTTTTGGTGGTGGACGGTCCCGGCTGGGGCGGCAGCGCCCACCTGGTGGGTCCCGGCGGGCACGGCCCGGTGGAGGGCCTGGAGGGCTACGCGGACGCCGTGGCCGCCACGCTGCGCGCCCTGGGGATAGAGCGAGCCGCCGTGGCGGGCCTCTCCATGGGCGGCTACGTGGCGATGGCGTTGGCAGAGCGCCACCCCGAACTGGTGGCCGCGCTCGCCCTGCTGGACACCAAGTCCACGCTCGACGCGCCGCAGGCGCGCGCCGGCCGCCTGGACATGGCCGAGCGCGCCCTCACCGAGGGGGCCGGAGTGGTTGCCCCCATGGCCGGCGCCGTGCTTGCCCCGGCCACCCTGGGCGGGGGAGACGTGCTGGAGGCATACCGGGCGATGGCCGGCGCCAGCAGCGGGCAGGCCATCGCCTGGGCCCAGCGCGCCATGGCGGCCCGCCCCGACCGCACCGACGCGCTGCGCACCCTGGCGCGGGCCGCCACCCCCGGCCTGGTACTGCGCGGGGAGCACGACGTGCCCTGCAGCCCCGCCGACGCCGAACACATGGCCGCCGCCCTGGGCTGCCGGGTGGTCACCGTCGCCGGGGCCGGCCACTTCCCGCCCATGGAGAACCCCGCCGCCACCGCGCAGGCCCTGGCGGAACTGGTGCGCCAAGCCGCCCGGTAGCAGCCAAATCAGCCTACAAGAACGCCGGTGCACGCAGTGGCGCGGGGAAGGGACGGGGCGGCGCGGCAGCGTCGTCCATCCACAGGTCAACTAATTCTCGGCGTCTTCCCAGCCAGGTAGGAGACGCTCTAGGGCAGCACGCAGCTCGATGGAGTCGCCGTCGCGCCCACCCTGGCCAATCACCAGCGGGGGCGGCGAGGGCACCGGCCGCTGCGTGCGGAAGCGATCAAGGAACGAAAGGGGAGCGGTTAACACGTAGAAATTGCCATCGGTGTCTATCCCCACCGTGCGGTCCAGGCGCAGATACCAGCCGCGCAGGTTGGTGCGGGCCTCGAAACCGGAATAGCCGGAAACCCGCAGCGGCTGCGGCTGCAAACCACGGCGGCGGGCGCTGACCAGGAAAGCCCGGATCAGCTCACCGGCCTGGGCGCTTTGGGCGGCACGCTCGCGCTCCAGCCGCTCCTGATGGAGGGCCGCATTCTGGCGGCGCTGACTCATCCAGGCAGCTTCATTCACCTGTGATTCATCCTTCGTTCGGGGCAGGGCCCTGGGCACTGTGTGGCATCGTATCTGTTGACCCAAGGAGTTACCTTTGAAAAAGTCACTGCTTACTCTGCTAAACGCCGCATACGCGCTGGCTGCAATCGCTGCCGTATTCCTGGTTTGGGCAATCCTGTCCGCGACGGTACTAAAGCCAGCAGACCGCGTGGTGGCCACGTTCGACCCGGTGGCGGCCAACGCCAAGTCCCCGGTGCTCATCACCTCCCCGGGCGTGCTCAACGCCCTGCCGGGGGAGGTCCTGGCCACTGTGACCGTGCCCAAGGGCGAGCAGGTGGCAGTGGCGATCGGCCGCACCGCTGACGTGGACGGTTGGTCCTCCAGCTACCGGGTAGCGGAGATCACTGGCATCGTGGACTGGGAGACCCTCACCTCCGTCAACCTGGACCCCAACACCGAGGTCGCCACCGTGGCGCCCTCCCCGGCCGCGAGTGAGAGCGCCAGTGCGGGTGCCAGTGCGGGTGCCAGTGCGGCGGCGAGCGAGGGGGCCAGTGCGTCGGCCTCCGTCGCCGCCTCTGCGGCCGCCAGCGAGGGGGCTAGCGGTGCACCGCAGGACGGCTCGGGTGCCGAGGAACTGGACACGGCTACCATGCAGGCCGCGCTGACCAGCAGCGACATGTGGACCACCGCGAAGTCCGGCACCGGTGAGGTCAAGCTGAAGCTGAAGCCGGAGGTAGACAACGTCTCCCTCATCGCGGTCGGCACCAGTGGCGCGCCCAGCCTGACGCTGTCTTGGGCCGCGCGCGACCGCTCCACCTTCCTTATCCCCGGCCTGCTGTGGGCGCTGCTGTTCCTGGCCCTGGCCGGGGCGGTCTTCTACGTCGACCTGTTGTTCAAGCGGGAGGCCGAGCGCCGCCGCCGCAACGCGGAGAAGCGGGCCGCCAAGCGGGCCGCCACCACGCAGTCGATGCGCGCCATCGACCCCAACAGCCCGCCGCCGCTGTCTCGCCGCGAGCTCGCGCGGCTCGAAAGCGGCGAGAGCGGCGAGGACGCGCCGGAGGCTGCCAAGCCGCGCCAGTCGATCCTGGGCCGTCTGACCTCCTCGGCGCGCGAGCAGCTGCCCTTCCTGGGCAAGCTGACTGGCGCCAAGAGCGGCGCTGATGCCACCACCGCCGGTGCTGCCGGAGCCGTGGGTGGTGCGCTGGCCGGCGCTGCCAGCCAGGCCGGTTCCTCCGTCACGGGCACCGTCAAGGCGGGGCTGGTGGAGGGCGAGGATGCCCGGGCCACTTCCTTCTCCCTGGGCGGTTCCGTTCGCCAGAACGCCGGCGAGGCGGGCACCACCGTCGGTGCCGACGGGAACGCCGAGGCCACTGGCGAGGGGCGCGGCGAGGGAGGCACCAACGGTGGCTTCCTGGGCGCCTACATGCCCCAGTGGCCCGCCGCCGTAGCCAGCCAGGACGGCGCGAGCCAGGCCGCAGCGCAGCCGCAGGACGCCGAAAGCAGCGACTTGAGTGTGGACGACGCTGCGCCCGCCGACGCCGCTACCGCCGGCCACAGTGAGACCGGCAGCGAGGAAGCGGAGCGGGCGGGCTCCGGCCGGTTGGAGACTGGCTACGTGGTCCATTGGCCGATCCCGGGCGCCGAGGAGAGCGCGCCTGCGGAGGCTGAGACGGAGGAGAAGCCCGAATGAAGCGTCTTCTTCCCATCGCGCTAGTGGCCGCCGCAGCGCTCCTGGCTGGGTGCAGTTCCACCGAGCCGGGCGCCCAGAGCACCGAGGTACCCGACACCAGCCCGGTGCTGACCGAGGAGCAGATCGGCAACGTCACCACGGACGTCAACCGGGTGCTGGAGGCCGTGAAGACGGCGGACGCCGACGCCCTGAGCCCGCGCGTGTTCGGGCCCGCGCTGCGGATGCGCGTGGCGGCGCTGGAGCTGGACGGCAAGTCCGGTGGTCAGTTCCCCGCAGGGGCGCTCTCCGCCCCCACCAACACCTCCACGGTTAGCGCCGGAGTGGAGTGGCCCCGGACCATCCTGGAACTAACCGAGATCCCGACCGACGGGCAGACCCCGCTTCTGAAGGTGATTCGCCAGGAGGGCGCGCAGGACCCGTTCAAGCTGTGGGCTTGGGTGCGGCTGCTGCCGGGCGCCACCGTGCCGGCCACGCTCTCCGCGGAGGTCGGGGTGAAGGAGGGCTCCGGCGCGGCGCACTCTGCCCAGGAGGTGGTTTCTAACTATGTCCAGATGGCTCCCGCGCAGGTGGGCAACGCCGTGGTGGACGTCGACGACACCTTCACCGCTGCCCTGGCCACCCAGGTCAAGAGCATGACCGACTCTGCTTCTGCCTCCGGGACCGTGGTCTCCACGCTGTCTGCGGGGGAGGACGGTGCCGTTGAGATCCCGACCGCAGAGGGCGGCGCGATCGTGGTGGCTACGCTCACGCAGACCGCGGTGTTCCAGCGCACGGTGGCCGGCTCTACCTTCAACCTGGGCGGCAGCATCGGTGCGCTGCTGGGTGAGAACAAGAAGGTGGAGGGGAGCGTGACCGCCACCTGGGACATCACCGTGGCGTTCGCCGTGCCCTCGGCCGTGAGCGGCGAGAAGGCCAAGGTGATCGGTGCCGAGCGCGTGCTGCGCACGGTAGTAGCCGATCCTTCCACCAACCCAGATGGGCAGGCCAACCAGTGAGTGGACGCGGAGTAGACCTTTCAGAGCTGGCGGCAACGGCCCGCGCTAAGGCGCAGGGCCAGGGCGGCGAGCCGGGGGTGCTCGGCGCCGGCTCGGCAGTTACCGGTGCCGCCCCGGGCGGCGCAGGCGCAGGCACGGCACAGAATCGCGCAGGTAGCTCCGACGAGGCGGGGCGAATCCCCGCCCCGCTGGAGGTGGAACTGACGCCGGCGAACCTGGCCGAGATGGTGGAGCTGAGCGCTCAGGTCCCCGTGGTGGTGGCGATCACGGCCCGCACGGACCCGGGTGCCGCCCGCAACGTCTCCGTGCTGGGGGAGCTGTGCAAGGAAGCGGACGGCGCCTTCCAGCTGGCGGTGGCCGACGTCGAGACGAACCCGCAGGTAGCGCAGGCCTTCGGCGTGACCAGCTACCCCTACACGCTGGCCGTGCTGGGCGGGCGCCCGGTGCCGCTTTACGAGGGAGTGGCCGAGTACGAGCAGCTGCGCGCGCTGCTGGAGCAGCTGATCGCGCTGGCGACCCAGCAGGGCATCACCGGCAAGGTGACCGGTGCGCCGCCGCCCAAGCCCGTGCCGCCGCTCCACCTGGAGGCACAGGCCGCGATCGAGGCCGGCGACCTGGGCAAGGCGATCAAGTGCTACGAGAAGGCCCTGCTGGAGAATCCCCGGGACCACGAGGCGCAGGCCGCGCTCTCCCAGGTGCGGCTGATGCAGCGCCTGGAGGAGTCCAGCCACCAGGACACGGCCCAGGTCCTGGAGGACCCGCTGGCGCGGGCCGACCAGCTCCTGGCGGCCGGGCATGCCGCAGCCGCCCTGGACCTGCTGCTGGACCGCGTGGCGGCAAGCAGCGAGGAGGACAAGGAGGCCGCTCGCGCCCGCCTGGTGGAGATGTTCCACGCCCTGGGCGCCACCCCGGAGGTGAGTGCGGCGCGCCGGAGGCTGGCCAGCCTGATCATGTAGAAGAGGGGCAGCGGCTGCGGCCCCCGCCCGGGCCGCAAGCGCGGGGCGGCCCCCGGGGCGATGCACGCCCGTGCCTTTCAGGAACGAGAGGAGGGGGGCGAATCGGAAAACCGATTCGCCCCCCAACACCCCGCCCGGGTCACCCGGGGCTACCCCGAGTGGCGCGGGGCTCAGCGCACCGCGCGCAGCCAGAGCGCGCCCAGCGGCGGCACCCGCAGCGCAGCCGACTGCGGCCGGCCGTCCCACGGGGTCGGCTCGGTGTAGACCTTGCCCATGTTGCCCACGCCCGAGCCGTAGAAGACCTCGGCGTCGGTGTTCAGGACCTCGTCCCACTCCCCGTCCACCGGCAGACCAACGCGGTAGCCCTCGTGCGGAGTGCCGGCAAAGTTGGCGATGCACACCAGGTACTCCATGTGGCCGTCGTCGCGGCGGGTCTTGCGGACGAAGGAGAACACGTTGTGGTCGCCGTCGTTGGCGTTGAGCCACTCGAAGCCCTCGGGGCTGAAGTCGTGCGCCCACAGCGCCTCGGTGTCGGCGTAGATCTCGTTGAGCTGACGCACCAGGCGGTGCACGCCCTGGTGCTCGGCCTTGTCCATGTGCCACCACTCCAGGCAGTTGCCATCCCACTCGGAGCCCTGGCCAAACTCCTGGCCCATGAACAGCAGCTGCTTGCCGGGGTGGGCCCACTGGTAGGCCAGCAGGCAGCGCAGCCCGGCCAGCTGCTGCCAGTAGTCGCCCGGCATCTTGGCCAACAGGGAGCCCTTGCCGTGCACCACCTCGTCGTGGCTGAAGGGCAGCACGAACTGCTCGGTGAAGGCGTAGACCAGGGAGAAGGTCATCTTGCCGTGGTGCCAGCGGCGGTTGATCGGCTTCTCAGCGATGTAGCTGAGCGTGTCGTTCATCCAACCCATGTTCCACTTCAGGCCAAAGCCCAGGCCGCCGTACTCGGTGGGGGCAGTAACCCCGGGGAACGCGGTGGACTCCTCCGCAATCATCACGATGCCGGGGTAGAGGCGGTAGGCGGTGGCGTTGGCCTCCTGCAGGAAGGAGATCGCCTCCAGGTTCTCGCGCCCGCCGTAAACGTTCGGTGCCCACTGGCCGTCCTGACGCGAGTAGTCCAGGTAGAGCATGGAGGCCACCGCGTCCACACGAAGGCCGTCGATGTGGAACTCGTCCAGCCAGTACAGGGCGTTGGCCACCAGGAAGTTGCGCACCTCGGCGCGGCCGAAGTTGAAGATGAACGTGCCCCAGTCCGGGTGCTCTCCCAGGCGCGGGTCCGGGTGCTCGTAGAGCGCGGTCCCGTCGAACCGGGCCAGCGCCCACTCGTCCTTCGGGAAGTGCGCCGGCACCCAGTCCACGATTACGCCGACGCCGGCCTGGTGCAGCGCGTCCACCAGGTAGCGGAAGTCGTCCGGCGTGCCGAAACGGGAGGTGGGCGCGAAATAGGAGGTCACCTGGTAGCCCCACGAGCCGCCGAAGGGGTGCTCGGCGACGGGCATGAACTCCACGTGCGTGAAGCCCAGGTCGGTGACGTAGTCCACCAGCTCCGTGGCCAGCTCGCGGTAGGTCAGGCCGGGACGCCAGGAGCCCAGGTGCACCTCGTAGATGCTCATCGGGCCGGAGTGCGCGTCCCTCTCCTTGCGGGCCTCCATCCACTCCTCGTCGTGCCACTCGTGGACGTTCTTGGTCACCACCGAGGCGGTCAGCGGCGGCACCTCGCAGGCGCGCGCCATCGGGTCGGCCTTTTGCACCCAGGAGCCGTCGCCGCGCCTGATCTCGAACTTGTAGCGCGTGCCCACGCCCACGCCGGGCACGAACAGCTCCCAGACGCCGGAGTTGCCCAGCGAGCGCATCGAGGTGGCGGTGCCGTCCCAGTAGTTGAAGTCGCCCACCACGCGAACCGCGCGCGCGTTCGGCGCCCACACGGCGAACGACGTTCCACTCACCTCACCTAGCGGGCCGTCGTACTCGCGCACGTGCGCGCCGAGCACCTCCCACAGGCGCTCGTGGCGCCCTTCGCGGATCAAGTGCATGTCCAGCTCGCCCAGCGTGGGGAGGAACCGATACGGGTCATCAACTACTGCGGTGGTCTCTCCGTAGCGGACCTTGACCCGGTAGTCGGGCATCTCCGTCACGGGTAGCACGCACACCCACACGCCGTAGGCCTCGTGAACAGCGGGGAACTCCCCGTCCTCGGTCACGATCGCCACCTCGTCAGCCAGGTGGCGCACCGTGCGGATGGTCAGGGCGCCCTCGTGGAAGTGGGGGCCAAGAACGGAGTGGGGGTCAAAATACTCTCCGTAGGCGGCCTGTCCCAGGGCAGCGTCGTCCACCGGACGCGGAGTGGGGGAGTTGAGCGTTTCCATGATTTGCACCTGTCGTGAAAGTGGGAGGCGGAGCCGTCAGGCGCGCCCTCCCGGGCCGATACCTACTAGATGAGTTCCACTCGCAGCACGTGGGCCATCTTGCCCACGGGCGTGTAGTGGTGGGGGGTGAGTTCCACGAAGGGACGCTCACCCCACACGTATTCCTCGCCGCTGAGCTCGTCCGTGACGCGCAGGAACACGCCGGGACGCGCGGAGGCCCCCAGGGCGTCCACGTTCAGCTCCAACACACCGTTTTGGGTGTTGTGCGGGTCCAGGTTGACCACCACCAGCACCGTGTCCGCCACCCCGGTCGGGGAGAGTGCGGCCGGCACGTGCTTGGAGAAGCAGAACAGCGCCGGGTTGGAGGTGGGGTGGATCGTGATGCGGTGCAGCTGACGCAGCGCCGGGTGGGCGGCGCGGATCGCGTTCAGCCGCGCAAACAGGGAGGAGATTCCGATCTCGTCGGCCCGGCTGTAGTCGCGCGGCTTGTACTCGTACTTCTCGTTGTCGATCTGCTCCTGGGCGCCCGGGCGCGGCACGTCCTCGATCAGCTCGTAGCCGTTGTAGACGCCCCAGGACGGGCTGGCCGTGGCCGCCAGCACGGCGCGGGCCGCGAAGATCGGGGCGCCGCCGTCCCACATCTGCGGGGTCAAGATGTCGTGGGTGGTGGGCCAGAAGTTGGGCCGCATCAGGTGCGCGGTCTGCTCCGCCAGCTCCACCAGGTACTCGCCGATCTCCTTGGCCTCGGTGCGCCACGTGAAGTACGTGTAGGACTGGTGGAAGCCCACCGCCCCGAGCGTGCGCATCATTGCCGGGCGCGTGAAGGCCTCACTGAGGAACACCACCTCCGGGTGGTCCACCGCGATCTCGGCCAGGATGCGCTGCCAGAAGTTCACCGGCTTGGTGTGCGGGTTGTCCACGCGGAACAGGGTCACCCCGTGGTCGATCCACTTCAGCAGCATCGCCAGGATCGCCTGGTAGATGCCCTCCGGGTCGTTGTCGAAGTTCAGAGGGTAGATGTCCTGGTACTTCTTGGGCGGGTTCTCCGCGAACGCGATGGTGCCGTCGGCGCGCGTGGTGAACCACTCCGGGTGGTCCTTTACCCACGGGTGGTCCGGGGAGCACTGCAGCGCGATGTCCAGCGCCACCTCCATGCCCAGCTCGCGGGCCCGAGCCACGAAGTGCTCGAAGTCCGCGAAGTCGCCCAGGTCCGGGTGGACCGCGTCGTGGCCGCCCTCGGGCGCGCCGATGCCGTAGGGGGAACCCGGGTCGCCCGGCAGGGCCTCCAGGGTGTTGTTGCGCCCCTTGCGGTTGGTGGTACCGATCGGGTGGATCGGGGTCAGGTAGACCACGTCGAAGCCCATGCCCGCGATGCGCGGCAGGTCGGCCTCCGCCGTGGCCAGCGTGCCGGACTTCCACGAACCGTCCGGGTTCTGCACCGCGCCGATCGAGCGCGGGAAGATCTCATACCACGCGCCAGCCAGCGCCTTCTCTCGGTGCACCACCAGCGGGTAGGGGCGGGTGGGGGAGAGCAGGTCCCGCACCGGGTACTCGTCCAACACCTGGCGCACCTGCGGGGACAATCCCGCGCTCAGCCTGGCCTGCGGCGGCCGGGAGGTCTCACGCAGCGTCTTGACCGCCCCGCGCAGCACGTCCAGCGCGGCCACCGGCAGGTCGCGATCCGCCGCCCGCTCCAGGAACAGGGCGCCCTCCGTGAGCATCAGCTCCACGTCCGTGCCGGCGTTGACCTTCACGGTCGCGTCGTGGCACCACGTGGCGTACGGGTCGCTCCACGCCTCGATCCGGAAGGACCAGTCGCCCGGCCGGTCCGGCATCAGCCAGGCCTCGTAGCGGTCCAGCCCCGGCGCGATCTCATACATCGGTGCACTGGAGTGGTCCTTGCCGTCCGGGCCGATCAGCACTGCGGTGGCCGCGAAGCGGTCGTGTCCCTCGCGGAACACGGTGGCGCGCACCGGGAACGCCTCGTTCTCCGTGGCCTTGGCCGGCCAGGTGCCGTTCTCCACCGACGGGAACACCTCGGTGACCGGGATGCGTCCCAGCGGGTGCTCCACCTCGAAGCGCGGCTTGGACGGTGTCTCCACGGGAACGGCAGGGGCCGCTGCCGGCGCAGTCACCGATGCGGCGGGCGTGGCAACCGGCTGCGCGGTCGCGGCGGCGGGCGCGGCAACGTCGGACACCGAAACCGGCGCGGCGACCGGCGGGGAAACCGGTGCGGCAGCGGGCCGGGCGGCTAGAGGTGCCGCCTGCGCGGGGGCGGCGGCGTGGGCGGGCTGGGACGGCTTCTGGCCCTCGCGGGGGGCCGGGGCAGAAATGTGGCTCACGACACTATCCTAAGTGAGGCCGGACACTACTTTGGTCAATTGCCCCTGCTTGCGCCTTGCGTGAAACCCTTTGCAAGAAGCGGCGGGCCCGGGAAGAGCTCCCGCACCCGCCGCCCGGTGCCCGGCGCACAGGCCAGGCAAGGTGAGGCTCAGTAGACCATCTGCATCGCCGCGCGGACCTCCGCCAGCTTCGCCTCGGCCACCTCGTTGGCTCGCTCGATGCCCTGGCGCAGCACCTGCATCAGGTAGTCCTCGTTGGCGGCCAGCTCGGCGCGGCGGGCCCGAATCGGCGCGAAATAGTCGTTCACGGCTTCCGTGACCACGCGCTTGAGGGTGCCGCCACCGCCGTCACCGATGCGCTCGGCGATGGCCTCGGGAGCCTCGCCCGTGCACAGCGAGGTGAGCAGCAGCAGGTTAGAGACCTCCGGGCGGCCCTCCGGGTCGTAGGTGATCACCCGGTCGGCGTCCGTGACGGCCTTCTTCAGCTTCGCCGCCGTCTCGTCGGCGCTCATGCGCAGCTCGATGGTGTTGCCCTTGGACTTGCTCATCTTCTGCCCGTCGGTGCCCAGCAGCACGGCGGCCTCGCTCAGCAGCGCCTCCGGGCGGCGGAACACCGGGCGGTCCTTGACGGCGCGCCCGTAGCGCTTGTCGAAACGCTGGGCGATCACGCGGGCCTGCTCCAGGTGCGGCAGCTGGTCTTTACCCACCGGCACTAGGTTGGCGTTGCAGAACAGGATGTCGGCCGCCTGGTGCACCGGGTAGGTCAGCAGCAGGCCGGACAGCGCGCGGCCGCCCGTGGCCTCCTGCTCCGCCTTCACGGTCGGGTTGCGGTGCAGCTCCGCCTCCGTCACCAGGGACAGGAACGGCAGCATCAGCTGGTTCAGGGCCGGCACCATAGAGTGCGCGAAGATCGTGGACTTGGCCGGGTCGATGCCCACGGCCAGGTAGTCGGTGACCAGGGAGAGCACGCGCTCACGCAGCTCGCCCACGCCGTCGCGGTCGGTGATGACCTGGTAGTCGGCCACCAAAACCCACGTCTCCACGCCCGCGTTCTGCAGGCGCACCCGGTTGGCGATGGTGCCAAAGTAGTGGCCCAGGTGCAGGTGGCCCGTGGGGCGGTCGCCGGTCAGGACGCGAAAGCGCGACGGGTCGGCGGCGATCTCCGCCTCGATCTCCAGGCTGCGTGCCCGGCTGCGCTCCAGCGAAGCGGCGTCCGTGGACCGCTCCAGGCGGTCGGCGGTGGTCTCGATCTCAGTCATGCCGCCCCATTTTAGTCGCCTTTGCTAGGGGCGCCCTGCCGAGCCCTAGTGGCGTGGACGACGTTGCCGCCGGCCGGTCAAAGAGCTACGGTGCCCGCGCGTGGCGGCCGCCTTGTGCCGTGGGCCGGGCGGTAACGTCGGCCCTTGCCTATTCGCTGGCGATGCGGGCCACCGAGGTGGTGACGTAGAGCTGCATGGTCAGGCCCTCCAGGCTGACCTCGTCGCCGGGCTCGAACACGCCGCGCTCGGCGCTGTCGGGGCGCGGCCAGGCGGAGTCCCACAGGAGCTCGTAGGAGACGCCCCGGCCCTTCGGCAGCACCACGTCAACGGCGGCAAGCGAGCCGTTCAGGACCAGCATGGCGTCGCGCCCGCCCCAGGCCCAGCCGGAGCGCAGCATGGTGATGACGCGCGAGTCCGGGTCGTGCCAGACGGAGTCGGCCAGTCGCTGCCCGTCGGGCCCGTACCAGCAGGTGTCCACGATCTGGTCGCGCTGGCCGTCGATCTCCAGCGGGATGGCGGCCGCGAAGGCGGAGGGGCGCAGCACGGGGTGCTCGCGGCGCAGCTTGAGCAGGTAGCGGGAGGTCTCCAGCAGGCACTCCTGCGCCTCCGAAAGCTGCCAGTCGATCCAGGAGATGGGCGAGTCCTGGCAGTAGGCGTTGTTGTTGCCCTGCTGGGTGCGGCCAAACTCGTCACCGGCCACCAGCATCGGCACACCGGCGCTCAGCAGCAGCGTGCCCAGCAGGTTGCGGTGGGAGCGCAGTCGCATGATGTGCACGGCCTCCAGGCCCGCCCCCGCAGCCTTCTCGTCGATCTCGCCCTCGTGGCCAAAGTTCCAGGAGCGGTTGTTCTCGGTGCCGTCCCGGTTGTCCTCCAGGTTGGCCAGGTTGTGCTTGCGGTCGTAGGAGACCAGGTCGTGCATCGTGAAGCCGTCGTGCGCCGTGACGTAGTTGACGCTGGCCAGCGGGCCGCGCCCGCCGATGAGCTGCCCGTGCCCAAAGAGGTCCACGCTGCCCGTCAGGCGGGTGGCCAGGTCGGCCAGGCCCGCGCCGCCGTAGCCGTAGGACTGGGAGCGGGCGTCGGCCACCCAGAACTGCCGCACCGTGTCACGGAAGCGGTCGTTCCAGTCCGCGAAGGGGATCGGGAACTGGCCGGTGCGCCAGCCACCCGGCCCCAGGTCCCACGGCTCGGAGATGTGCTTGAGCGTAGAAAGCACAGGATCGGTGGCCAGGGCCACGAAGAAAGCGTGGCGCGGGGAGAACTCTCCCAGCGAGCGGCCCAGGGTGACGGCCAGGTCGTAGCGGAAGCCGTCCACGCCGATCTCGGTGGCCCAGTAGCGCAGCGAGTCCAGCACCATCTGCACCACGCGGGTGCGGCGGAAGTCCAGGGAGTTGCCGCAGCCGGTGAAGTCCGCCAGGCGGGCGGGGGCGGAGCCGTCGTGGGCGTAGTAGCCGGTGTTGTCGATGCCGCGCCAGGAGACGGCCAGGGCGTCCCCGCCCTCGCAGGTGTGGTTGTAGACCACGTCCAGCAGCACCTCGATACCGGCCTCGTGCAGCAGGGAGACCATTCCCTTGATCTCGTCCACCACGCCCTGGGCGCCGCGGGCGCGGGAGGTGGCGGTGGCGTAGGACGGCTCGGGCGCGAAGTAGGAGAGCGTGGAGTAGCCCCAGTAGTTGCCCAGTCCCTTGCCGGTCAGGAACTGCTCATCCATCTTGGCGTGGACCGGCAGCAGC
Source organism: Buchananella sp. 14KM1171 (assembly GCF_041380365.1). Classification (NCBI taxonomy): domain Bacteria; kingdom Bacillati; phylum Actinomycetota; class Actinomycetes; order Actinomycetales; family Actinomycetaceae; genus Buchananella; species Buchananella felis. The sequence continues at coordinate 2,001,279 of NZ_CP159981.1, forward strand.
TCGATCGCGGTGACGCCCAGCTTCTTCAGGTGGGCGATCGTGGCCGGGTGGGCCACGCCCGCGTAGGTGCCGCGCAGGTCCGGGGGCACCGAGGGCAGCTGCTTGGTCAGCCCGATCACGTGGGCCTCGTAGATGACCGTGTGCTCCCACGGGGTGCGGGGGGAGGGCAGCACGCCGCGAGACTGGGTGGTGATCACGCCCAGCGGGGCGAAGGGCAGGGTGTCGATGGGGCAGGCCACCCCGTGGTTGCCGATGTGCAGCTCTGGGCGCGGGTAGACCTCTCCCTCCACGCCGCGCGCGTAGGGGTCCAGCATGAGCTTGGCCGGGTTGTGCAGCAGCCCGGCGGCCGGGTCCCAGGGGCCGTGGATGCGGTAGCCGTAGCGCTGGCCGGTGCGCACGCCGGGCACGTGGCCGTGCCAGACGCCGTTGATGGGGCCGCGCAGGCGGATGCGGGTCTCGCTGCGCTTGCCGGCCGAGTCCACGTCGACCAGGCAGAGCTCGACCGCGCTGGCGCGGGTGGCGACGATTGCGAAGTCCGCGCCTGACCCGGTCAGGTGAGTGCCCAGGCGGGAGGGCACTTGGGCTGGCTGAGCCAGGGGGCTGTTCAGGCGGGCTATGTACTGCACGCCCGATATTGAACAACATCGGGGCCGCTTGCGCTTTGTGTCTGGCCAGTCACTTCATCGCCTGGGGCTTAGCGAGCGCGGCGAGTGGGCAGCGAGAGCCTGATTTGTGGCATGGTGGAGCAATGAAAATCGTGGTTTTGGTCAAGCACGTGCCGGACTTGCAGTCCGAGCGTCGTTTGGAGGACGGCACCCTGGTGCGGGGTGAGGACGACGTCCTGAACGAGTTGGACGAGAACGCGGTGGAGGCCGCGGTGGCCTTGGCCGAGGAGGCCGGCGGCGAGGTGATTGCCGTGACGATGGGGCCGGAAGACGCCGCCGATGGGCTGATGGCCGCCCTGCAGCGCGGCGCCGACCGTGCTTTGCACGTGTGCGACGACGCTGCCGCCGGCTCGGACGTTGTGGGTACGGCCCGCGTGCTGGCCGCCGCCATCCGCTCCCTGGGTGAGGTTGACCTGGTGGTGGCCGGCATGGCCTCCCTGGACGGCCTGACCTCCATGGTGCCCGGCGCGGTGGCCTCCCTGCTGGGCATGCCCTCCCTCACCCTGGCCAGCGAGCTGTCCGTGGCGGGCGGGCGCGTGCGGATCAAGCGCCTGGCCGACGGTTTCGAGGACGTGCTCTCCGCGCCGCTGCCTGCGGTGGTGAGCGTGACCGACCAGCTGAACGAGCCGCGCTACCCGAACTTCGCGGCCCTGAAGGCCGCGCGCAAGAAGCCGCTGGACACGGTGGAGCTGGCGGACCTGGGCCTGGATGAGGCCGAGGTGGGGATCGCTGGTGCGTCCACCGGCTCGCTGGGTGAGGAGATGGCCGACGCCCGCGGCGGCGGTGCCGTGATCGAGGCCGGGCCCGATGCCGGGCGGGCCGTGGTGGAGTTCCTGGCCGAGCGGGGCCTGCTGGCCGGATTGGAGCGCTGAGATGTTGACCGAGACGCTGCTTGTGATGGTTGACCACGTGGGCGACGCCGAGCAGGGCTACACCCTGACCACGCCCTCTGCCGAGCTGCTGACGTTGGCGCGCTCTCTGACCAGCGGGGACGTGGTGGCGGTGGCGCTCAACGACGCCCCGGACACTGCCGCCCTGGGCAGCCACGGCGCGAGCGTGGTCTACACGCCCGACCTGGCGGGCTACTCCCCGCGCGTGCCGGCCGTGGTGGCCGACGCGGTGCAGGCGTGCATCCGCAAGGCCGGCGAGGGCTCCAGCGAGGGAGCCGGTGAGCCGGCCGCCGTGCTGCTTGTCTCCAACTACCGCGGCAAGGAAGTGGCGGCCCGCCTGGCGGTCTCGCGCGCATCCGGTGCGGTGGTGGACGCCACCCGCCTGGAGGTCAGTGGCGGGGAGCTGGTGGCCACGAAGTCGGTGCTGAGCGGCACCTGGACCACCTCCTACCGGATCACGCGGGGCACCCCGATCGTGGCGGTGCGTCCCTCCTCCGTGAGCGCAGAGCCGCTCGCCACGCCCCTGGACCCCGTGGTGGTGCCGGTGGCCGTGGAGTACTCCGCTGAGGCGCAGGCGGTGAGCGTGGAGTCCTCCACCCACACCGGCACCGCCGGCAAGGTGCCGCTGGCTGAGGCGCAGACCGTGGTTTGCGGCGGGCGCGGCACTGGCGGCGACTTCTCCCTGCTGGAGGAGTTGGCCGACGCTCTGGGCGGCGCCGTCGGTGCAACGCGCGTGGCCACCGACGAGGGCTGGGTGGACCGCTCCTTGCAGATCGGCCAGACCGGCGTGTCCGTGGCGCCGCGCCTCTACATCGGCGCCGGCGTCTCCGGGGCGATCCACCACACCAGCGGCATGGCCTCCTCCGGCACGATCGTGGCGATCGTGGACGAGGACGACGCCCCGATCACCCAGATCGCCGACCTGACGGTGGTGGGGGACATGTTCGAGGTGGTGCCGCAGATCCTGGCGGAGCTACGCAATTAGCGAGCCAAGACCGGGCGGGGCGGGAGAGTACTAATCTCCCGCCCCGCCCGTTTTTGATTGCGGCAAGCCGCGATTCGCGGGATCATTCCCACATGATTGTTTGGCGTGGCTGGGGAATTGCGTCCCTCTTTACCATCGCGGCGGGGTATTCCATCGCCGCCGGGCTCATGTGGCTCTTCACGGATCGTCCCTCTGTGCCGTGGCTGTTGGGCCTGGGCGGCGTGCTGGCCGGTGGCCTGACCTGGCTGCTGGGCTACTTCCTGAACGTGCTGCGCGTGCGCTCCCAGGTGGACGCGTACGCCAAGAACCTGCGCGGCACCCTGCACTCGCGCGCCGAGCAGGGCGTGTTCCAGGCCGGCCCGGGCGTGCCCGTGCCCGCCAACGCCGCCGAGGCGGCCACGCAGATCGAGTACGTGGTCTCGCAGCACACCGACGACCTCTCCCAGCGCCTGAAGAACCAGCACACCATGTTCTTCATCCCCGTGCAGTACCTGGGCATCCTGGTCGGGGCCGCCTCCGTGGTGGCGGCGGTGTTCGCGGCGCTGAAGTAGCTAGGTCCTCGAAACCGATTCTGCGCGAAAAGGCGGGATGGGGCGGGCGGTGTTTTCACCGCCCGCCCCACCAGTCTTTTGCGCCAGCCGCGGCCAGGCCGGACAGGCCAGCGGGACGAGCCCACCCGCAGTTGCACTCATCGAGCGGGCACAGCCAGACGGGAAGCCCGCTGCCTGCCGGGACCCCGCTCAGTAGTGCGAGGCCACCACCGTGCCCACGCTGGCCCAGTCGTAGAACCACTTGGCGTCACCCACGGGCATGTTGACGCAGCCGTGAGAGCCGTCCGCGCCGGCGTAGCCAAAGGAGTCACGCCAGTAGGCGCCGTGCAGCGCGTAGCCGCTGTAGAAGTACAAAATCCACGGCACGTTCTCGGTCACGTACGGGGTGCCGTCGTAGTTCTCTCCCCGCATGGTCTGGGAGGCGTACTTACCCCACACCCGGAACGTGCCGGTCACGGTCGGGGTGACGTCAGCGCCATCGACCATCCACACCGGCCCGTAGACCGGGGTGGCGCCCTCGTAGGCCGTCACCGTGTGGTTGGAGAGGTTCACGTCGATCCACTTCTCGCCCGGGGCGGCCCGGTAGGCCAGCGAGGCGCTGCCGGCAGCCGGAGCCACCACGGTGTCCTGGTAGGCGGCCTCCACCGCCTCCGTCTCGAACTCCGCCATCACCGGCTCGCCCTTTTGCAGCGCACTCACCAAGGCATCCACCACGGCCTGCGCATTAGTCACCTTGGAGCCGTCCACGGCCTCGACCTCGACGCTGACCACGGTGCCGGACTGCGTCACCGTGCGCTTGCCGTCCTTGGCCGCCCACTCGAAGGGCTGGGCCTGCTGCGCCACCCAGGCCACCACGGCCTCCCGGTTCACGGCGAGCACGGGCTTGCCGGCGCCGTCCAGCGACACCTTCAACCAGGCCGCCCGCGTGGCGCGATCCGGCAGCACGTTGCCCTCCGTTCCCACCACCCCCAGCTCGGTCGCGAACAGCTTATTGGCCTGCTCCGCAGCGGTGGCCGCCTGCGCGTCGGTCACCTTGGGCGCCACCTCGGCAAACCGCAAATCCACGTCCACGCTCGTCAAGCTGCGCGCCGCCAGCCGGCCCGCCTCGGTCAGCACCGCCGGGTCCACCTTGTAGGCCGTGCGCCCAGGCACCACCTCCACCGCGCCGTCCGCGCCCACCTTGATGGACGCATCCACCGGCATCCGACGGTCTGCGGGCACAAGCGACTGCGCGGAGGCCGCAGCGGCAACGTCGTTCACCGACACCACCACGGGGACCACGCGCGGCTCCGCCCACAACGCCGCAAACCGGTTCCACACGTCCCGCGAGGGCTCCAGGGCGGCCCGGGCGGTGGCGGGCCCGTCCACGGTCACGCCCACGTCCGCCAGGGTGAAAGAGACCGTGGCGTGGCCATCCACCTCCACCCGCACGGCCTTCTGCGCATCACTAAGGGCCCGCACAATCTGCTCCTCCGTCATCCCGGAGGCGTCGATGTTGCCCACCGTTGTTCCGGGCAGCGCGCGCTTGGCGTAGTAGACGGCGTGGCTCACGGTAGCCACAGCCAGTGCCAGCAGCGCCGCCCCGATCAGCACCAGCCACCAAAAGCGCCGGAAAAACACCGCCAGCCGGGACTTACGGGAGAAAGCATCAGTGGGAAGGACAGCGGTGGGCGCAGTCATCGTTACCTCGATCGGTGGGAAGGGCAAGCTCCTTCGAGAATAATGAAAGCGAGAAAGATTGGCCCTCCCACCCGAGGGGGATAAACCTCGCCAGCCTCTACACCCAAGGACGCTAATTGATCTACCTGGACTACGCCGCCACGGCCCCGCCGCTGCCGGCTGCCAGCGACGCCTACCTGGCCGAGGTCGAGCGCCTGCGCACCCACCCCGGCAACGCCTCCGCCCTGCACAGCGGCGGACAGGCCGCGCGCGGCCGCCTGGAGGACTGGCGAGACCAGGTGGCCGACGTCCTGTCAGCGCGACGCACCGCCAGGCGAGAGACCGAAAAACGCCACGAGATCCTGTTCGTCTCCGGCGCCACCGAGGGCAACTCGCTGGCCCTGACCGGGCGGGCCGCCGCCCTGCGCGCCGCCGGGCAGGAGCCGCTGGCGCTCTGCCTGTCCACCGACCACCCCTCCCTGCGCGGAGCCGTTGCCGCCGCCGGGGAGCACGCCCTAGTGGAAGTGGACGCCGCCGGAGCACCCCGGGGCGGCTGGGCCGCCGCCATCGCTGGCGCCGTGGCCGGTTGGCGGGAACGAAACGGAAGGGCAGAGGACGGCGTGATCCTGGCCTTCGCGCCCGTCAACAACGAGACCGGGCGGTGGCTGGACCCCGCAGAGCTGGCCGGAGTCAAGGAAACGCTGGCCGCCGCGGGGGCGGGGGCGGTGGTGCCGGTGGGCGCGGGGGCCGGCGCGGGGGCGGTGGCACCGGGCGGACCAGGTGGCGCGCGCGGGGATGCATCGATCAACCTGGATTGGGTGCACCTGGACGCCGCCCAAACCGTGGGGCACAAGCGGATCGACGTAGGGGAGTGGGACGTCGACTCCCTCTCCTTCTCCGGGCACAAGCTGGGCGGTACCGGCGGGGTGCTGGTGGCCCGCCGCGACGGGCTGACCGCCCCCGTGCGCGGCGGCGGGCAGCAGTACGGGGTGCGCTCCGGCACAGTGGACACCCCGGCAGCCGCCAGCCTGGCCGCAGCCCTGACCGCAGCAGAGCACGGGCGGGAGGCGCTGGCGGCGCGCATGCTGGACTGGCGCGAGCGGATCATCGCTGCGGCCCAGGCGGTCGGCGGGCGCTGCTCCCTGCCGGGCGGGGCGCCCGCCTCCCCACACATCGCGCACCTGGTCTTTCCCGGCGCGGCCTCAGAGGCGCTGCTGGCGGCCGCAGACATGTCCGGACTCGCGCTCTCCGCCGGCTCGGCCTGCACCGCCGGGGTCTCCGGGCCCAGCGAGGTCCTGGTGGCCATGGGCGTTGACGACGCCGAGGCCCGCTGCGTGCTGCGCGTCTCCACCGGCTGGGCCACCACGGATGCCGACGTCGACGCCCTCTGCGGCGCGCTGCCTCGGCTCGTGAACGCGGCCCGGGCATTCGGCCAGGCTGGCTGAGCGGCACGGGGCGCGCCCCGGTCGGATGCCGCGGGGCGTGCCCCGAATGAGCGCGGGTGTCTCGCGGCGGGGGAGACGGGTGTTGCGCGGTGGGCCTTGGGTGCGGTGGGTTGCCCCCGAGCGTACAGAAGTGTGGTCGGGGTACATCCGACCGATCGGTGCCATGGCACCAAGCGGTCGGATGTACCCCGTTGCAGCATTTGCGAGCTGGGGGGCTTAGCGAGACACCCCGCGTTCACGCACCCGGACCGGATTCACTCACCCGGACTGCGCTCGAACACCCGGACTACGTGGTGTACGCGGAAAGCGGGGGAGGAGCGGTTGTCGTCGGCGACGGTGGGGACCCGAAGCGTGGCCACCGGGGTGAGGGTGTGCGCGAACAGGCACGCGCGTGCGCGAGCGATTGAGGGCTTAGTGCACCTCTTGTAGGGTTGGTGGACCAGTCGTGGGCTTAGCGAACCTCTTGAGGGCTTACCCGAGCGGGTAACCCCTCAATCGGTGCACCAAACCCGCAAGAGGTGCACCAAAAGCTCGACAGGTCGAATAACCCTACAACCGGTTGCGCAACAGTGGCTGGGACGACCCCCAGGGCGGCCCCCAGGGCGGCCCGCAGTGTGGCCCCGGTGGGGACCGCACCGGCCGGGGTGGGTAGGGGTGCGCCCCGAATGAGCACGGGGCTGACCGGTCGGCCGCGCACCTGCCCGCCGGCCGAGCACGGACGCCACACACCGCTGAACGCCACCGGGCCCGGCCCGCCGGTCGGCCGCGCACCCGCCCGCCGGCCACGTACCCGCCACCGGGTCAGGCCCGCCGGCCTGGCACGTCGGCCGGCCTAGTGGCGGCGTCTTGAACCGGGCGGCTCGGGAAGCGTCGTCCACCAGGGCCGCCTAATAATAGGGGCACCACAAGAGTGGCGAGCGGGCGCGGCACGCACCCGCCTCGAAACACACAGGCCGGCACACAAGCGGGCGGCCGCAAGCAAGGTGGAGCGAATTGCGAGTACTGGCTGCCCTGTCCGGGGGCGTCGATTCGGCGGTGGCGGCGGCCCGCGCGGTGGACGCCGGCCACGAGGTGATCGGCGTGCACATGGCGCTGTCGAAGACGCCGTCGGCCACGCGGGTGGGCTCGCGCGGCTGCTGCACCCTCGAGGACGCCGACGACGCCCGCCGCACCGCCCACCTGCTCGGCATCCCGTACTACGTGTGGGACCTGTCCGACAGCTTCGAACAGACCGTCATCGCGGACTTCCTGACCGAATACCGCGCCGGGCGCACCCCCAACCCGTGCGTGCGCTGCAACGAGTTCGTTAAGTTCTCCGCCCTGCTGGAACGCGGCGTGGCGCTCGGTTTCGACGCCGTGTGCACCGGCCACTACGCGCGGATCGTGGACGGGCCGGACGGGCCGGAGCTGCACCGGGCGGCGGATACGGAAAAGGACCAGTCCTACGTGCTGGCTGTGGTGGGGCGCGAGCGGCTCTCGCAGATGCTGCTGCCGCTGGGGGACGTGACCTCCAAGACCCAGGTGCGAGCCGAGGCGGAGGCGCGCGGCCTGACGGTGGGGGAGAAGCCGGACTCCTACGACATCTGCTTCGTGGCCGACGGCAACACTCAGGGCTTCCTGCAGGATCGCCTGGGCGCGCAGCCCGGCAACATCGTGGACACCGACGGCAACGTGCTGGGGCAGCACGAGGGCTTCTACCGCTACACAGTCGGGCAGCGGCGGGGGCTCGGCCTGACCGTGCCGGCCGCGGACGGCGCTCCCCGCTACGTGGTGGGCACCCGCCCCGAGACCGGCGAGGTGGTGGTGGGGCCGGCCGCGCTTTTGACCGTGAACGAGCTGCGCGCCGATCAGGTGATCTGGTTGGCGAACGACGTTCCGCTCGGCCACAGCGAGGAATCGGCCATCGAAGTGGGGGCCCAGGTGCGCGCCCACGGCGAGGCCATGCCCGGGCGGGCGTGGTGGGACCAGGAGAGCGGCGAGGTGCGCGTGCTGCTGGACGGTGTGACGCGCGGGATCGCTGCAGGCCAGTGCCTGGTGCTCTACCGGGGCACGCGCGTGCTGGGGCAGGCCACGCTCACCGGGGCAGGCCGGCGGGGCTGAGCCGGAAGCGGCGGGGAGAGCGCCGGTCGGCGCGACCGGGGCAGTGGCGTTCGGCGGGCAGTGGCGTTCGGCGGGGCTGAGCCGGTCTGCTGAGGTGCGGCGGGCCGGCCTAGGTGGGGCGGGCCGGGGGTGGTTCGCCGGGGCTGATGGCCGGGGCCTGGACGGGAAAAGCCGGGGCCTCGCTGGAATGCAGGGCCCCGGCTCCCTAAACGCGGCTTGGTGCCGCTTGGGAAGGGCAAACGGCTCTCGATCCCCGCATTTATTTTCGGGACGTCGGCTGGCTCGCTGTGAGACAACTCGAAATCCGGGAGCTACGTTAGCTCGGTGCTGAAGCGGTTTTGAGGCGCTTTGGGCAGCGTCGCTAAAACTAGGGGCGCTGGCTGGGCCTGCCAATGCCGGTCGGCCGCTGCAGGTTGGTCGCCGCAGGGCCCCGGCCGGGGCGGAGGTTACGGGGAGAATGAGATGAGGGTGGCGCCGCGTTCACGCGGCGCCACCCCGGGGAACATGGAGTTGATCCAATCTGTGCGCGAGGCGGGACTTGAACCCGCACGTCCTAAGACACTGGAACCTAAATCCAGCGCGTCTGCCATTTCGCCACTCGCGCGTAGGCGTTCGATGATACCCCGAGATGCCCCTGTCCTAAACTTGACCTGGACGCCCGGGGTGAGCCTTCCGGGCGCGGCCGCTAGACGTTCAGGAGAAGAAATGACCTCCAAGGCAGCGGGTTGGTACCCGGACCAGACCGGCACGGTGCGCTACTGGGACGGCACCGCCTGGGCAAACGCCCCGCAAGTGTCCGCCACTCCCGGTGCCCCGGTGGGGGCGGGGAGCACCGGGCAGTCCGCCCAGTTCCAGGCCGGTGCGCCCGGGGTCTCCACCGTCTCACCCGCCCTTGGTGACGGTGCGGCGCCTGCCCAGAACGGTTACGCGGCGCCTGCCCAGAACGGTTACGCCGCGCCTGCCCAGAACGGTTACGCCGCGCCTGCCCAGAACGGTTACGCGGCGCCTGCCCAGAACGGTTACGCGGCGCCCACCCAGAGCACGGCTGGAGCGCAGGGCGCGTACGCCAGCCCGAACGGTAGCTACACGGCTCCCACCGGCTACTCCGCCCCTGGCGCCTACGCGAACCAGGCCGCCGCCTACGCAAGCCAGGCCGGCGCCTACGCGGTCCAGCCGGGAATGGTCGCACCGGCCTACCTAGTCCCGCCGGCGCCGCAGTCGAACTGGATGGGCGTCACCGGCTTCGCGTTGTCCCTGTCGTTGCTGCTCTTCTTCTGGGTGCCGGTCATGAACCTAGCGCTGCTGGTGGCCGGCCTGGTGTTCTCCATCATGGGAATGCGGAGGGAACCCAAGGGCCTTGCGATCGCCGGCGTGGTGATCTCGTCGTTGTTCCTAGCCGTACTGGTCCTGGGATTTTTGGCATTTGGGGCGTTCATGGCCATCATCTCTGGAGCGGGTGTTTAAACCCGCCGTGAGCCGCCCATCGCCCGTCTAGGGCGGTGGGCGGTCGCCTTGTTGGCCTGTTGCGTGGCGGTGGGCGGCTGCCTTGAGGGCCCGCTGTGAGACCGCGATTGGTCGGCTTGAGGGCCCGCCACCGGGCGGCGTCGCGGTCAGCCGTCCCGCCACTGAAAGTGCAGCCCGGCCTATCCTGGCCGTAACCCCGCGCGGGCAAAGAAAAAACCTCCCGGCTGGGCCAGGAGGCTTCGGTGCGCCATCAGGGACTCGAACCCCGAACCCGCTGATTAAGAGTCAGCTGCTCTGCCAATTGAGCTAATGGCGCGTCCAGACTCTCGTCTGGTGGTGCGCCATCAGGGACTCGAACCCCGAACCCGCTGATTAAGAGTCAGCTGCTCTGCCAATTGAGCTAATGGCGCGTTGTGCCGCTTGGCACGAAAAGGAATGTTACACGTCCGCGCCGCCAATGCAAAACTGACTCCGAGTGAGCATGCCAACACTGCGCGTTGTAGCGTAGGGGCCGTTGAGTCGCGCCCCCTAGTGCGGGCGGGCGCGGTCGCGGCGGAGAGGAGAGCTTGCCGTGCCCAAGCGTTTTGCCCCAGGTAGCGATGCGAAGGAGCGTGCCGCCGGCAGTCGGCCGGAGAACGCTGGCGCCACCTGTTGTAGTTCCGCGTCCGCCGACGTTCCGCCCGCCGCCCCCTCCGCTCTCTCGGAGCGCCGCCAGGCCGCCGCAGCCAGGGCTGGCGGGGCGGGACTGGGCTACTCCATCTTGCTGATCGTTGTGGCTCTGGTGGGCCTGGTGGCCTCCGTGGAGCTGGTCTTGAGCGAGATCCGCTACTACGCGGAGCCCAACGCCCACCTGATCTGCGACATCAACCCCCTGGTGGGGTGCTCCTCCTCCCTGGTCAGCGAGCAGGCCCACCTCCTCTTTGGCATCCCCAACTCCGTGGTGGGAACCGCCTTCTACGGTGGCCTGCTGGGCTTGGGGCTTGCGCTGCTGTGTGGCGGCAGGCTGCCTCGCCTGGTCTGGTGGGGGCTGAGCCTGGCCGCGCTGGTCTCGGCGGTCTTCGTCGTTTTCTTTGCGCACGCCTCCATCACGCAGTTCCAGGCCCTGTGCCCCTGGTGCTCCCTGATCTGGCTGGTCAGCGTCCCCTTCGTGGTGCACACCTGGGCTCGCGCGGCGGAGCGCGGCTTTCTGCCGCTTTCCGAGGGCGCAGCCCACTTCCTGGTGGCAAACCGCTGGCTGCTCACCGCCGCCCTGTACGGCCTGCTGTTGGCCGCCGTGGGTGTGGGCCTGGCAGACCGCATCGCCCTGGTCCTCTAAGCCTCGCCGCAGGCGCGGACGCCACCGGCGCTAGCGGCCAGCGGTGCGCCTGCACTGGCGCCCACTCCCACACCACCATCGCCACTGGCGCTAGCGGCCAGCGGCTCGACCCCACTGACAGCAGCGGCCGGCCGCGCGCCGCCGGCCTAGTCCGCGACGAACTGTCCCCAGCCGGCCTCGCGCAGCGCCGCGCGCAGCTTGTCCATCGCTGCGGTGATCTCCTGCGCGGGCGTGTCAGGCCGGGACTTAGCCAGGTTCAGCTGCCCCTCCTCCCACAGTGGCACCACGTGCAGGTGCAGGTGGGGAACCTCGAACCCTGCCACCACAACGCCTGCGCGCACGCAGCCCAGCCCGCTCTCCTGGGCGCGGCCAATCCGGGCGGCCACGGCACTCAGGTGGGCAAGGAGGGCGTCGTCGGCCGCAGAAAACCGCTCGACCTCCTCAATCGGCACAACCAGTACGTGCCCGTCGGTCACCGGGGCGATGGTCGCAAAGGCCACGCACAACTCGTCCCGCCAAACGAACTGGCCGGGAATCTCTCCGTTGATGATCTTGGTAAAAACGGTGCTCACTCTCACAGCATCTCACCCCGGCCCACCAGGCGGCCAGCCCCCGGGCCCACTTGCCCGCTGGCCTAGAATTGGCCGGGTTGACAGGAGGAAACAAATGACTGCTACGGAGAGCACTCCCGCCTTCCGCTACACCGCCGAACTGGCCGGGCGCATCGAGGAGCGCTGGCAGAACGAGTGGGACCAGCGCGGCACCTTCAACGCGGACAACCCGGTTGGTTCGCTGGCCGGCCCGCTGGCGCAGCTCAAGCCGTTCTTCCTGCTGGACATGTTCCCCTACCCCTCCGGCAAGGGCCTGCACGTGGGCCACCCGCTGGGCTACATCGCCACGGACACGATCGCGCGCTTCCACCGCATGAAGGGCGAGAACGTGCTCTACACGATGGGCTACGACGCCTTCGGCCTGCCCGCAGAGCAGTACGCCGTCCAGACCGGCACGCACCCGCGCATCACCACGGAAGAAAACGTGGACAACATGCGCCGCCAGCTGCGCCGCATGGGCCTGTCCCACGACCGGCGCCGCTCCCTGTCCACCACCGATGTGGACTACGTGCGTTGGACCCAGTGGATCTTCACCCAGGTGTTCAACTCCTGGTTCGACCCGAACGCCACCGCCCCCGACGGTTCTCGCGGTGCCGCCCGCCCTGTCGCCGAGCTGCGGCAGAAGCTGGCCAGCGGCGAGGTGCCCACCCCCGGCGGGGTGGCGTGGGATCAGCTCGGCACGGTGGAGCAGGCCCAGGTGGTTGACTCCATGCGACTGGCCTACGTCTCTGAGGCACCCGTGAACTGGTGCCCCGGCCTGGGCACCGTGCTGGCCAACGAGGAGGTCACCGCCGAGGGCCGCTCCGAGCGCGGCAACTTCCCGGTCTTCAAGCGCAACCTGCGCCAGTGGATGATGCGCATCACCGCCTACGGCGAGCGCCTGGAGGCGGACCTGGACAAGATCGACTGGCCGGAGAAGGTGCGCACCATGCAGCGCAACTGGATCGGCCGCTCCGAGGGCGCCAACGTGGTGTTCGCCGTGCCGGGCGCGCAGGAGGCCGGCGCCAGCCAGGAGCGCCTGGAGGTCTACACCACGCGCTCTGACACGCTCTTTGGTGCCACCTTCATGGTGGTTGCCCCCGAGCACCCGATCCTGGGCGGCACCTTTGGGGGAGAGGCGGACGACGCTGCCGCGCTGACCGTTCCGAACCAGTGGCCGGACGGTACGCGCGCCGCCTGGACGGGTGGATTTGCTGACCCGCGCGAGGCCGTGGCCGCCTACCGGGCGCAGGCCGCCGCTAAGTCCGAGCTGGAGCGCACCGCAGAGGACCGCGAGAAGACCGGCGTTTTCACCGGCTTCTTCGGCGCCAACCCCGCCAACGGCAAGCCCGTGCCGGTGTTCGTGGCCGACTACGTGCTGTGGGGCTACGGCACCGGCGCGATCATGGCGGTGCCGGCTCACGATCAGCGTGACTGGGAGTTCGCCCGGGCCTTCGACCTGGAGGTGGTGCGCACGATTGGCGCGCCGGAGGACCCATACGGTCACGACCTGACCGAGAGCGCCTACACCGGCGATGGCGTGGCCGTGGACTCCGCCAACGACGAGGTGGACCTGAACGGCAAGTCCAAGGAGGAAGCAAAGGCGGTCATGACCGCCTGGTTGGAGTCCAAGGGCGCGGGGCGCGCTGCGGTCACCTACCGCCTGCGCGACTGGCTGTTTAGCCGCCAGCGTTACTGGGGCGAGCCCTTCCCGATCGTGTGGGACGAGGACGGTGTGGCCCACTCCGTGCCGGAGGACCAGCTGCCGGTGGAGCTGCCGGAGATCACCGACTACTCGCCGCGCACCTACGACCCGGAGGCGGCCGACACCTCCCCGGAGGCGCCGCTGGGCCGCGCCGAGGAGTGGGTGAACGTCACCCTGGACCTGGGTGACGGGCCGCGCCGCTACCGCCGCGAGACCAACACGATGCCGCAGTGGGCCGGCTCCTGCTGGTACGAGATGCGCTACACCGACCCCGCCAACGACGACGCCTTCGCGGCGGCCGCCAATCTGGACTACTGGATGGGCCCGCGCGAGGGCAAGGAGTGCGGCGGCACCGACCTGTACGTGGGCGGGGTGGAGCACGCGGTGCTGCACCTGCTCTACGCGCGCTTCTGGCAAAAGGTGCTCTTTGACCTGGGGCACGTGCCGGACTGCGAGCCCTACCACCGCCTGTTCAACCAGGGCTACATCCAGGCCTACGCCTACACCGACTCGCGTGGCCAGTACGTGCCGGCAAGCGAGGTGGAGGGCGATGAGACCACCGGCTTCACCTGGCAGGGCCAGGCCGTTAAGCGCGAGTACGGCAAGATGGGTAAGTCCCTGAAGAACATCGTCACCCCGGACGCGATGTGCGAGGAGTACGGCGCGGACACCTTCCGCCTGTACGAGATGTCGATGGGGCCGCTGGACCAGTCCCGCCCGTGGGAGACGCGCGCTGTGGTGGGTTCCTTCCGCTTCCTGCAGCGCCTGTGGCGCAACCTGGTGGACGAGGAGACCGGCGAGCTGACCGTGGCGGACGAGGCTGCGGACACCGCCACGACCCGCCTGCTGCACCAGACCATCAAGGGGGTGCGGGAGGACTTCGAGGAGATGCGGATGAACACCGCCATCGCCAAGATGATCGTGCTCAACAACCACCTGGTCAGCCTGCCGGCCGTGCCGCGCGAGGTGGCCGAGGCGCTGGTTTTGATGGTCTCCCCGTTTGCCCCGCACGTCGCCGAGGAGCTGTGGGAGAAGCTGGGGCACGGCCAGTCGCTGGCCCGCGAGCCCTTCCCGCAGCACGTGGAGGAGCTGTGCGTGGAAGACACGGTCACCTGCGTGGTGCAGGTGTCCGGTAAGGTGCGCGCCCGCCTGGAGGTCAGCCCCTCCGTCACCGATCAGGAGCTCACTGAGGCTGCCCTGGCTCACGAGGCGGTGTCTAAGTTCCTGGGTGGGGTGGAGCCCCGAAAGATCATCGTGCGGGCACCCAAGTTGATTAACATTGTGCCCGGCGCCTGATAGGGCGAAATCGCAGGCGCGGCCGCTGCCCCCTTCTTGGGGGTGGCGGCCGCGCCCCGCATAGAGGAGTAAAGCCATGGCGCTGCGCGGAAACTGGGAGCACGAGACCTGGATTTTGAAGGACCGGGGTGTGCGCCTGGAGGTGGCCGCGCGGGGCGCGGTGGTGCTCTCTTGGAGGGTGCCCTCCCAGGACGGGACCCGCGAGCTGATCGACGGCTATTTGGACGACGCTGACCTGGCCGAAGGCCACGGCGCCCGCTCCGCGCTACTTGCCCCCTGGTCCAACCGGATCGAGGGTGGCCGCTACGAGTTCGACGGCCGCACCTACCAGCTTCCCACCGGCGCCGACGGGCACGCCCTGCACGGACTGGTCACCGGCGTCGACTTCGAGCTGGCGGAGTCCGGGCCCGACTTCCTGACCTTTGCCACCCGGATCGAGCCGAGCGAGGGCTACCCCTTCACCGTGGGGGTGCGCGCCACCTACCGGCTGGAGTACACCGGCGACGAGCACCCCTGCCTGTGCCTGGAGCTGGAGGCCACCAACGAGGGGGAAAGCGATGCCCCCATCGGGCTGGGCTGGCACCCCTACTTCAAGCTGGCCCCCGTGGACCAGATGAGCATGTCCATCCTGGCCCGCAGCGGCGTGGAGGTGGACGACGGCCTGATCCCGCTGCCCGGCGCGCAGGCGTTCGCCACCGCCAGCCGCTTCCCGCTCTGCCTGCACACCCTGGAGGACGTGGAGCTGGACGACGCCGTCACCGAGCTGGAGGTCACCCCCGCTGGCGTGAACGGCGTGGTGCGGGTGCTGGGCGGCCCGCAGCTGGTGGTGGAAACCGACCTGCCGGTACAGAAGCTGGGCCAGGGCATCTTGCACTTCTACACGGGAGACACGCTCAACAGCCGTCAGCGCGACTCCATCGCGGTGGAGCCCTGCCAGTTCATGACCAACGCCTTCAACCGCCCCGAGGTGGCCGACGCGCTGCGCGTGGCACCGGGGCAGTCCACCAAGCTGCGCGCCCGCTTCATCTTCCAGGACCCGCCGCGTCTGGGCATTTAGCCGCAAGGGCCCCCTGACCGCCCGGGGAGCCGGCCGCCGCCGGGCAGCTCGCTAGCGGCGCCGGGTGCCGAACAGCGAGCGGGTGACCTCCCGCCCCAGCTGCGTGCCCACCGAACGCAGGAAGCTCTTCATGGCGCCCCCGCCGGCCTGCTCCAGCTGCGAGGGACGGGCGGTGCGGCGAGCCGGTGCGGCCGCAGTGGCGCGCTGCGCCTTGGCCGCCTCCTTCTCCTCGGCCTGCGCCAGCGCGGCGGCCTCCCGCTCCTGCGCCAACTCCTCGGTGCGGCGCTCCATCTGTTCGTAGGCGGAAACGTCGTCCACCGTCTTGGCGTACTTCACCGCCAACGTAGAGGCCGCCAGCGTGGAGGCAACCACCTGGTCGGTGGCCGGCCCCATCACGGCGGCCGGGGCGAACAGGCGGGTGGGCGCCACCGGGGTGGGGCTACCGCGCTCGCTGAGCACCGTCACCACGGCCTCGCCCGTGCCCAGCGAGGGCAGCAGCGTGGCCAGGTCCAGCGGGGAAGTGGGGAAGGTAGAGACCGTCTCCTTCAGCTTCTTCGCGTCGGCCGGGGTGAAGGCACGCAGGGCGTGCTGCACGCGCGCACCCAACTGGGCGAGCACCTCCGCAGGCACGTCGCTGGGCGTCTGGGTGACAAAGAAGATGCCCACCCCCTTGGAGCGGATCAGCCGCACGGTCTGGATCACCTGAGACAGGAACTCCTTGGAAGCGCCGTTGAACAGCAGGTGGGCCTCGTCAAAGAAGAACACCAGGCGCGGCTTGGGCTGGTCGCCCACCTCCGGCAGCGTGGAAAACAGCTCAGCCAGCAGCCACATCACGAAGGTGGTGAACAGGGCGGGCCGCTCGGTCACCTTGGGCAGCTCCAGCGCGGAAATCACGCCGCGACCGTCCAGGGCGGTGCGCAGCAGGTCGGCGGCGTCGAAGGCCGGCTCGCCGAAGAACACGTCCGCGCCCTGCGCCTGCAGCGCCGCCAGCTCGCGCAGGATCACCCCGGCGGTGGCAGCGGAGATCCCGCCGATCTGGCGTAGTTCTTCCTTCCCGTCCGGGCCGGTGAGGAAGGAGATGACCGCGCGCAGGTCCTTCAGATCGTCTAGCTCCAGTCCCTGGGCGTCGGCCCAGTGGAAGATCAGGGACAGGGAGGACTCCTGGGTGTCGTTCAGGCCCAGCACCTTGGCCAACAGCAGCGGGCCAAAGTCAGTAACGCGGGCGCGAATCGGGGTGCCCACGCCCTCGCCGCCCAGCGAGAACAACTCCACCGGGAAGGCGCGCGGCTGCCAGTCCTGGCCCAGCGCGGCCGTGCGGGCCAGCAGCTTCTCAGAGGGCTGGCCCGGGCTGGACAGGCCGGTCAGGTCACCCTTGATGTCGGTCAGGAACACCGAGACCCCGGCGGATGACAACCCCTCCGCTAGCAGCTGCAGGGTGCGGGTCTTGCCCGTACCGGTGGCGCCCGCGATCAGGCCGTGCCGGTTCAGCATCGCCAGCGGCAGGCCGATCGGGACGCTTGCCACTGGTGTGCCCTCCTCAAGGAAGGCACCGATGGGCAGCACGTTGTCCTGCGGGTAGCCGGACTGCACCTTGGCGGCGTAGTCCGAAAGCGGCTGCGGGGCGGCCGCAGGCACGGCCGTTGGGGTCGGCTGCGTTGGGGTCGGCTGCGCTGGGGCCGGCTGCGCTGGGGCCGGGGACTCTGCGATGGCCACCGGCTCTGAGGCGGGCGCAGGCGGAAACGGGGCGGCCACGGGCTCTGAGAGGGGCGCGGCGGCAGCGTCGTCCACCTGGGCGGCCTGGGCGGGCAGCGGCTGCGTGGAGGGGGCGGCGGGTGAGGCGTCGTCCACCTGGGCGGGACCACCGGCGGCGGCCAGGGCGGCCTCCAAGGCGGCCTGCTTGGCGGCGGCCTCGGCGCGTTTTGCCTCCGCCTCCGCAGCCAGCGCCTCGGCGCGCAGGCGGGCAATAGTGGCGGCGTCCATCACAGAGTCACTCATGGAAAAAGAGTCTAGATTGCGCGGGTAAGTAGCGGGGCGGCATGTACGGTAAGGGGCGTGGGACGAGTAGCCGTTTTGACCGATTCCACCGCCGGGCTGGACGCGCAGCAGGCGGAGCGATGGGGCGTTGGGGTAATCCCGCTGGCGGTGCTCAACAGCGAGGGTGAACTGGTGGATCCCAGCTCCCAGGCGGTGATAGAGGCCGTGCGCGGCGGGGCCGTCCTGTCCACGTCCCAGCCCGCCCACCAGGATTTCGTGGACGCCTACAGCGCCGCGTTCGACGCCGGTGCCAGCGAGGTGGTGTCCGTGCACATCTCCGGCGGGCTGTCCGGCACCGTGGCCGCAGCGGAGCGCGCCGCCCAGGAGTTCGAGGCCGGCAGGGTGCGCGTGGTGGATTCGCGGACCGTCGGCGGGGCGCTGGGGATGTCCGCGCTCGCGGCGGCCCGGTTGGCGCAGCGCGGCGGCGAGGCCAACCTGGTGCGGGCGGCGGCGCGGGACGTGGCCGCGCGCTCTCGCCTGTTCTTCGCGGTGGACAGCCTGAGCCACCTGCACCGGGGTGGGCGGATCGGGGGCGCGAGCGCGCTGGTCGGTTCGGCCCTCGGGGTGCGCCCCGTCCTGACCGTCTCAGAGGGCAAGATCGCCGTCCAGGAGGTGGTGCGCGGGCGCGGGCGCTCCCTGCGCCACCTGGCCGAGCACCTGGCCAACGCCGCCGGCGCCTCCCGCAAAATCCCGCGCGTTTCCCCCGGCCCTGTGCGCATCTGCCTGCAGCACGTGGACGCGGACGCGGCAGTGACCGAGGTAGAGGAGCGCCTGGCCGCCCTGCTGGAGGGCAGCGACGCCCACGTGGTCGAAATCCTGCACACCGAGTGCGGTCCCGTGCTGGCCGCGCACGCCGGACCGGGCGCGGTGGCCGGTTCCGTGACGCCCGTGCCGCCGGCGGAGGTGGCGCGCTGAGGCTGCGGCAAAGGGCTGCGGCGGTCTAGCGGCGGGTTTCGGGGCGGGCTTGGAGCGGCAAAGGGCTGCGGCGGGCTAGCGGCGGGTTTCGGGGCGGCAGGCCGGGTGGTGTGCTAGGGGCCGGTGGGCGGGTTTGGGGGCCGGTGGCCGGGGCACCCCGGAGGCACGGTGCGGGGCGGGAAGTCAAGCGGGCGTGCGCACGGTGCGGTTGGCAGGCGGCTGCGAGCAGCTGTGGGCGGCCGATTTTCCACAGGAGAGCCTGCGGGGCGCCGCCGTGTAGCTTTGCGCCGCCGGGGTAGGAGGCGGATGGGCAAGGTGCGTAGCTTGCCGGCATGGAAAACAAACTGGCGGAGCTGAAGGCGCTCGCGATGAAGGCCGCAGCGGTGGAGGAGATCGACGCCCCGCCCCGCCGCAGCCGCCTTTTCCCCACCGCGCGCGCCGCGATCGGGGCGGCGGCCGTGCTGTGCGCCCTCCTGGCCGCCATGTTGGCCTACTTTCGCTGGTTCGCTCCCCAGGTGGACGACGTTGCCCTAGCGGCCCCCGCCAAGAGCTCGGCCGGTCTGGAAACCGCCGGAGAGAAGGAAGACACGCCGGGTGGGGCACGGGCCAGCGCGGACGCTGCGGAGACGACTGCGCAGACGGCTGCACAGAGGGCAGCCGGGGAGGCTGCGGGTGGGGAAGGGACCAGCGCGGGCGCTGCGGAGACGGCGGCTGCGCAGACGGGCGCGGGGGAGCGCGCGCGGGAGGTGTTGGCGGTGCACGTGGCGGGCGCGGTGGCCTCGCCCGGGGTGTACTCCCTGCCGGTGGGCGCGCGCGTGGTGGACGCGATCGCGGCGGCCGGCGGCGCCCTGCCAGAGGCCGACCCCAACGCCGTCAACCTGGCCCGCTTCCTGCGCGACGGCGAACGGGTGGTGGTGCCCAGGCCCGGCGAGAGCGTGGTCGAACCTGCCGGGCCGGGGGACGCAGACAGCGGCACCGGACCGGGACCGGGCGCGGCCGGCGGTGCTAGCGCGGGCGGTGCTAGCGCGGGCGGCGTGGGCGGTGCGCTGGTCAACATCAACGCGGCCTCGGCGGCGCAGTTGGAGGAACTGCCCGGGATAGGGCCGTCCCTGGCTGGGCGGATAGTCACCCACCGGGAGAAGAACGGCCCGTTTCAGAGTGTGCAGGGCTTGTTGGACGTCCCGGGGATTGGGCCGGCCAAGTTCGAGGCCCTGCGCGAGTTCGTCAGCGTGGACTAGCCACGGGCCGGGGGAGGAGAGATGGCAGGCACAGCGGGGGTGCGCTCCGGCCCGGACCATCGGCTGGCCTACGCCGCCGTAGCGGCCTGGGTGGCCTGCGCGATCACGTGGCTGCTGCCCGCCTGGTGGCCGGCGGTGGTGGCGGCGAGCGCGCTCGCGGCGATCGCTGCCCTGGCGGCGCTGGCGCCCAGGCCGCGCGGCAGGCACGTGTTGGCGGGTCCGCGTGTGGCGGCGGCGGTGCTGCTGGGGGCGTGCGCCGCGCTGCTCGGCGCCGTGCACACCCACCTGGTTTCGGCGGCGGAGGGGGTCCACCCGCTGGTGGGAAGCGGCGCGCAGGGGCGGGTCTTCACGCTGGAGGGCAGCGTGTGCGCATGGCCCGCGCCCACCAAGTTCGGGTGGCGGGTGGAGGTCTGCCTGGAACGCCTCCAGTCCGGGGCGCCAGCGGGGGCGGGTGCGAGCCCAGATAGGGGGAGCCGGGCACGAACAGGCGTGCGTCTGGGGGAGGTGCAACGCGAGAGCACAGGAGCCGGCCCCGCTCGCCTGGCGGGCGGCGCCTCCTGGACCCCGGTGGGCGGGCGGGTAGAGGTGCGCGCCACCGATTCGGTGTGGAGCGAGCTTTCTCTGGGGCAGCGAATCAGGTTTTCCGGCACCACCAAGGAGGTGGGGCGACACGAGCGCGCCCTGGTGCGCCTAAAGGCCCGGCGGCCCCCGATCAGCTTGGATTCTCCCGCTGCGGTGGAGTGGCGTCAGCAAGCCAGCGCGGCGGTGCGTTCCAGGGCGAGCTCCCCGCTGGTGGCTGGACTGGGCTGGGGGCAGCGCACCGACCTGCCTGCCCAGCTGACAGCGCAGATGCGCGCCACCTCTCTCACCCACCTCACGGCGGTCTCCGGCGCCCACCTGGCGATAGTGGTGGGCCTGGTGGCGGCGCTGGCGGGTGGACCCAGGTGGCTGCGCCTGGCGCTGACGGGGCTGTGCGCGGCCGGGTTCGTCTGGCTGGTGGGGCCCAGCGCCTCGGTGGTGCGCAGCGCCACGATGGTGGCGATCGCTTTAGCGGGGCTGGCACTCAACCGGGCGGTTACCACCGCCGGAGCACTCTGGCTCACGGCCACCGTCATGCTCCTAGCCGACCCGCACAACGCCCTGGACTACTCGTTCGTGCTCTCCTTCCTGGCCACAGCGGGGATAGTCCTGCTCGCGCCCCGCCTGGCCCGCCGATTGTCGCGCCGCCTGCCGCGCTGGCTCGCCCTGGCCCTGGCGGTGCCGGTGGCCGCCCAGGCGGCGACCCTGCCGGTGACGGTCCTGCTAAACTCGGCCCTGCCGCTGTACTCCGTCCCGGCCAACCTGCTAGCCGGGATCGCGGTGGGTCCGGCCACGGTGGCTGCCCTGCTCGCCCTGGCTGCCGGCGAGGCGTGGTGGGGCGTTCCCGCCCTTTGGTTGGCCGACGTTCTCTCCGCCTGGATCGCGGCCGTGGCCGCCTTCTTTGCCGGCCTGCCCGGCGCCAACCTGCCGTGGGTAAGCGGGCCGGTTGGAGCGGCGCTCTCCGCCGCCGCGTTGTTGCTTGCCTTCGCTGGGGTCGCAGTGGCCGGCTCGCGACGAGGCAAAGCCTGGCGCAGCCGGATCGGGCGTGCCTGGGGCGACCGCCGCGAGGGGCGGGAAGCGTGCGGGGGAGGCGGGAGGAACGTCGGGCACCAGGCGCTGACCTGGCGCGAGCGACGGGTCAGCGGGAGGGCCATGCGCGGCCGGGCCGGGTCTAGCCGCGCTGTGGCGTGGGCATGGTGGGGG
Organism: Buchananella sp. 14KM1171; assembly: GCF_041380365.1. Classification (NCBI taxonomy): domain Bacteria; kingdom Bacillati; phylum Actinomycetota; class Actinomycetes; order Actinomycetales; family Actinomycetaceae; genus Buchananella; species Buchananella felis. The sequence goes on from NZ_CP159981.1 coordinate 2,022,970, forward strand.
CTGGCGCTCCTCGTCCTACTGGTCGGCGCGTTGGCGTGGTGGCGGTGGGCGCCCGGCCCGGGGCTGGGCGGGCACTGGGAGGTCTACCAGTGCGACGTGGGGCAGGGCTCCGCAGCCCTGGTGCGCACCGAGTCGGGCGGCGCGGTGCTGCTGGACACCGGGCCGGCCGACGGGGAGGTGGACCGGTGCATCGCGCAGGCCGGCGTGACCCGAATCGACCTGCTGGTCATCTCCCACCTGCACGCAGACCACATAGACGGCCTGCCCACCGTGCTGGCCACCGTGCCGGTGGGGCAGGCACTGCTGGGGCCCGGGGTGGTGCCGCAGGCCACGCACGCCCGCGTCATTGCGCAGCTGGAGGCGGCGGGGGTGCCCCACCGCGTGCCGGAAGTGGGGGAGCAGGGCGAGCTGCCCGGCGGGGTGAGGTGGCGGGTGCTGGGGCCATCGGCGGGACTGGCGCGGGCCAGCCGGCTCACAGAGGAAGGGATGAACAACACCTCCCTGGTGGTGGGAATCGAGCGGGCGGGACTGGATGTGCTGGTGCCCGGGGACGCGGAGGAAGCCTCCCAACGCGAGCTGGCAGTTGCGAGCTCGGCGTTGTCGCCCGCCGACTCCACCTGGGAGGTAGTGCTGGTACCCCACCACGGCTCGGCCAACTGGGACGCCGCCCTGCCCGCAGCGGTGCGCGCGCCGGTGGCACTCATCAGCGTGGGAGCCGAAAACACATACGGGCACCCCGCCCCGCGAGTGGAGAGCGCTTACCGGCAGTGGGGGCGCGTCTACCGCACCGACCGGTGCGGCCCCATCGCGCTCGCGGCCAGGCGAAACGGGGACGGCCAGGTGGCGGGGCTGCGGGTGGAGGCACGCTGCCGAGGCGGGTGAGGTGGTGCGTGTGTGCGGCGGTGGCGCCCCGCTGCGCCGGGCGGGGGCGCGGCAACGTCGTCCCTCTGCGCCGGGCAGGTGGGCGCGGCAGCGTCGTCCCTCTGCGCCGGGTGGTGGGCGCGGCAACGTCGTCCCGCTGCGCCGGGCGGTGGGCGCGGCAACGTCGTCCACGGGCAGCCAGAGGGGCGGGTCAACAAATGTGGGTGGCGCGTGGCAAGGTATAGGCATGTGCGCAGCTAAGAAGACCGCCTCGGTGTCGTGGGAACAGGCCACCTTGGCGCCGGTGGTGCTGATTCGCTGCGGCGAGCCGCTGCTGGCGGACCGGGCGCAGAGTGCGCTGCTGCGCCAGGCGCGCCAGGCCGACCCGCAGGTTGAGGTCACGCAGCTAGATGCGGCCACGTACGAGGTCGGCACGCTGTCCGTGGTCACCAGCCCCTCCCTTTTCGGGGAGCGGCGCCTCATCCTCATCCCGGACCTCGAACTGGCCAGCGACGCGCTGATCGGCGACGCGCTCGCCTACGTGGCCGCGCCCGAGCCGGACGTGTGGCTGGTGGCGCGGCACAACGGCGGCCAGCGCGGCAAGAAGCTGCTGGATGCGATCGCGGCCAGCTACCCGGTAGTGGCGGGAGAGCAGATCAAAAGCCAGCGGGACAAGGCCGCCTTCGTGGAGGCAGACGTGCGGCGGGCCGGCTTCCGCATCGACCCCGACGCGGTGCAGGCGCTGGTGGACGCGCTCGGATCGGACCTGCGGGAGCTGTCGGCTGCGGTGGCGCAGCTGCTGTCTGACGTGAGCGCGTCGGGCGTGCAGACCGTCACCGCCGCGCACGTGTCTCGCTACTATTCCGGCCGCATCGAGGCCACCGGATACAGCGTGGCCGACGCTGCCGTGGCAGGCCGCGCCGCCACCGCGCTCAAACTGCTGCGGCACGCCCTGGCCACCGGGGTGCGGCCGAACATGATCGTCGGTGCGCTCGCGGCCAAGGTGCGCCTGCTGGCCCGGCTGAGCGCGGGGCCGCACGTGAGCGCCCGCGAACTGGGGATGCAGCCGTGGATGGTGGACCGGGCCAAGCGGGAGGCCGCGCAGTGGTCCGAGCCCGGCCTGGCGGCGGCAATCCGGGCCGTGGCGGCCGCCGACGCGGAGGTCAAGGGAGGCGGCAAGGACGGCGAGTACGCGGTCGAACGCGCCATCACCCGCATCTGCGAGGCGCACGGACGGCGCCCCAACCCCGCTCTAAAGCTCAACTACTGAGCGGAATCCTGGGTGCGGAGGGCACCGAGCCTTTTCACTATGTGGAGGCGGGTAACCCAGTCCATGGACGCGCTACCTATCATTCAAGAATGACTTCCCTCTCGAGAAACGAGCGTCTGGACAAACTGTCCTTCAACACGGAGCACCGCCGCCTCTTGGTGGGATCCGGGCTGGGCTGGGCACTGGACGCGATGGATGTTGGACTCATCTCCTTCGTGATGGCGGCCCTGGCGGCCGACTGGGGCCTGACCAAGGACCAGACCGGCCTGATCGCCTCGATCGGAATGGCCGGCATGGCCGTCGGTGCCACCTTCGGTGGCCTGATCGCCGACAAGCTGGGACGCAAGCAGGTATTCGCGCTCTCCCTGCTGATCTTTGGACTGGCCACCGGCGCGTCCGCGCTGGCCACCTCCCTGGGCCTACTGCTGGTGTTCCGCTTCATCGTCGGACTGGGTTTGGGCGCCGAGCTGCCCGTGGCCTCCACCCTGGTCTCCGAGTTCGCCCCCGCCTCTATCCGTGGCCGCGTGATCGTGCTGCTGGAGGCCTTCTGGGCGGTTGGCTGGATCCTGGCCGCGCTGATCGGCTACTACGTGGTGCCAGGCGAGAACGGCTGGCGCTGGGCGTTGGCCATCGGCGCCGTGCCCGCCCTGTATGCGCTCTACGTGCGCCGCAGCGTCCCAGAATCCGTCCGCTTCCTGGAGGAAGCCGGGCGACACGAGGAGGCGGAGGCCTCCGTGCGCCAGTTCGAAGCCGGCCGGCCCCTGCGCGGCGTGCTGGCGGCCCCGGCCTCTGCGGTGGTGGAGCAGGAGCACGTGGGTGCGGCCACCGGCGTGCGCGCGCTGTTCAGCGCGGTGTTCCTCAAGCGGACCGTCGGCCTGTGGGGCGTATGGTTCTTCCTGAACTTCGCCTACTACGGCGCCTTCATCTGGCTGCCCAGCCTCCTCGTGGCCGGCGGGACCAGCCTGACCAAGTCCTTCGCCTACACCCTGGTGATCACCCTGGCCCAGCTGCCCGGCTACGCCGTGGCCGCCTGGCTGATCGAGAAGTGGGGCCGACGCGCCACCCTGGCCACCTTCCTGGCCGGCGCCGGTGCAGGCGCCGTGTTCTTCTCCCAGGCCGGCAGCCCGGTGACGATCGTGGCCGCAGGATGCGTACTGTCCTTCTTCGCGCTGGGTGCGTGGGGTGCCGTCTACGCGGTGACCCCGGAGGTTTACCCGACCGCCATCCGTGCCACCGGTGCCGGCTGGGCCGCTGGCTTTGGGCGCCTGGCCTCCATCGCCGCGCCCATGCTGGTGCCGGTGATGCTGCGCTCGGTGTCCACCAACGTAGTCTTCGGCGTATTCGCCGCAGCCTTCGCACTGGCCACGCTGAGCGCGCTGCTACTGCCAGAGACCAAGGGGCGCGCGCTGGCCTAACCCAAGCAACTCCGCCGGGCTGGCCCGCTAGCCGGGTCGGTCGCGAATCCACTGTGACGGGCGGGGAGACGAGCCTCACGGCGCGTCTCCCCGCCCGCCTGTGTCTGCGCCGCACTTGGCTTGTGTGGGGAGTCGCCGGGGAGTTGTGCCGCCCGCCCGCCTGTGTCTGGGCCGGACTTGGCTTATGTGGGGGTCGCCTGGGAGTTGTGCCGCCCGCCCGGCCACGCAGCTGACGCCCAGCCCGGGTGTTCGGGGGCCGGGGAGCGGGGCTTGGTGGCGAAGCTCGACGTTTGGTGCCCAATCTCGACGTTTGGGGGTGAATCTAGACGTTAGGTGGGGTGGGAACGTCGAGTTGAGAGGGCAAACGTCGAGTTGAGAGGGCGAACGTCTAGTTCCGGTGCGTGTCCACCTCTGGTGAGTTGGTTGGGATGGGGCGGGTCGATGCTGACTAGGGGTTTGGGCTTGCTGGGGCCGGGCTTGGGAGCGACGTTGCGGGACGGGCCCACCTGGGTTGACTGGAGGGATTGGGAGCGGGGCTTGGTGGCGAAGCTCGACGTTTGGTGCCCAATCTCGACGTTTGGGGGTGAATCTAGACGTTAGGTGGGGTGGGAACGTCGAGTTGAGAGGGCGAACGTCGAGTTGAGGAGACGAACGTCGAGTTGAGAGGGCAAACGTCTAGTTCCGGTGCGTGTCCACCTCTGGTGAGTTGGTTGGGGTGGGGCGGGTCGATGCTGACTAGGAGGTTGGACCCGCTGGCGCCAGGCTCGTGAGGCGCTGATTAGAGTTCTCTTAGGAAGGCCAGTAAAATGGCCGTTTGCGGGGCGGAGGCACCGGGCGGCTGGGATGCTGGGGACATGAGTACTTCAATTCGTCCCCTGGTTCCGTTGGCACTCGTTACCCTGCTAGGCCTGGCGGCCTGCAGCTCCCCCTCATCCACCCCCGCTCCCGAGAAGACCGTGGTGGTCACGGTCCCCGCCTCTGAGGCCCCCACCTCAGACGATCAGTCCGGCACCGCCACGCAGGCGGCCCCGGCCACCACCTCCGCGCCCGGTGCGCTCCCGTCCGTCGCGCTGGACGTGCTTCCCCCGGTCGGACTGGCCGCGATGACCACGGCCCTGGCCGCCCAGCCGGGCACCGTTGTTGGCCTGGACGTGGACTCCAGCAACCCCAACGAGTGGGACGTGGAGATCCTCCCGGACGGCGCCACCACCCCCATGGACGTGAAGGTCCGTGACGGCGCGGTGATCAGCAATGTTCCCGACAACGATGACGACGGCCCGCTCTCCCTGCAGGGGGCCACCGTCCCGATTGAGGCGGCCATCCAGACCGCCTTCACCCTGCTGAAGGGCAGCTTTGACTCCGCGGAGCTGGAGATGATCGGCGGCAAGCCCGTGTGGCACGTAGACATCGACGGCCCCACCGGCGATGACGACCAGAAGGTGCAGGTCGACGCCGCTACCGGCCAGGCCATGGTCATCAACGACTAGCCCGGAGGTTTTGCAAACCCAGTCAGGCCCGGGCCTCCTCGTTGAGGAGGCCCGGGCCGTTGCTTTGCGAACGCGCAGCTGTCCCGGGAGCGGGAAGCTGGCTTCTGGAAAAGCGGCGGGGCCGTGGCGCTCAGCGCCACGGCCCCGTACCTGCGGTCTGGATCAGAGACCCGCAACCTGGGTCGCCAGCTTGGACTTGCGGTTGGCGGCCTGGTTCTTGTGGATAACGCCCTTGGAGACGGCCTTGTCCAGCTTGCGGCTAGCAACGCGCAGCGCAGCCTCGGCGGCCTCCTTGTCACCAGCGGCGATGGCCTCGCGGACCTTGCGAACGAAGGTCTTCAGCTCGGACTTCACGGCCTGGTTGCGCAGACGAGACTTCTCGTTGGTCTTGATGCGCTTGATCTTGGACTTAATGTTTGCCACTTGATTTGACTCTCTTACTGGATGGGTCACGGTCGGTGAGGGCAGTGCCGTCTGCGGACTGAGGGCGTGGGGATGCCCCGTGGATTTACAGATGCGGCCGGACCCCAGCCCGACCAGGCTAGAAGTCCAGGCAGGGACTCTACCAGGTATGTCCCGCTAGTTCGAGGGGGTGGGTACGGAGGCACCGGTGCTGTTGCCCACACCAGGCCCGCCGCGACGGCCATCGTGCGACCCGGGCCGTCGGTCATACCGAGCTTGCCATCGTGCAACCTGGGCCAGCGTGCGACCCGGGCCGTCGGTCATACCGAGCCGGCCGTCGCACCCAGGCCGCCCAAGTGGTCTACCGCGCTAGCCCCGCCGCGCACCTCGCCGCCGAAGCGGCCCGCCGCGCCGGCTTCCGAAGTGATCAGTGCAGGCTCGCCACGGCGTGCGCCACGTGCTCGAACGTGGCGCGGTCAAGGCTGGCACCCTCGCGTCGCACGGCTTGCGGGTCGAGCGCGATCACCCGGTCCACGCGCGCCTCGGAGGGGCGGCCCTGCGGGTCCCACGCGCCGGTGCCGACATCCACGTACACCCGGTTGCCGCGCTGCCCGCCGCCGCGCCCGTGGTCCTTGGAGGTCAGCGTGACGACGGCCAGCTGCGAGCCCACCCGCCCCAGCACCAGCACGGGGCGGTCCTTGCCCTGGGTGGGGTCGTCCTCGAAGGGCACCCACGCCCACACCACCTCGCCTGGGTCCGCGTCCCCGTCGCGCTGGGGCGCGTACTGGAAGCGAGGCAGCTGCCTTAACTCACGGACCTGCCCGCCCGGGGAGCCCGTAGCCGCAGGCGCCTGCCCCCGGGCGGGAGCAGGCTTGGGTGCGTCGCCGCTACGAGCTCCGCCGCTACGAGCTTCACCGTTACGCGCCCCGCCGCTGTGGGCGCCGCTACCGCGCGCACCCCCGCCGCCACCGCGAGGGTGAGTCTTGCTGCGGCCGGAGGCTCGCCCAGAATCAGAAGAAAACGCGTCCAGAAGAGCGTCGGCCAATATGCGCAGTACGCGAGAGAGGAAGTTAGCCATCTTGATCCGCCGGGTAGTAGAGGGAAGTGGTGACTGGGGAAGAGGGAGGGCCGCGCGTGTGGGGAGCGGCCCGAGAAAGTAGTGGCGTGGCGACTGTGGGGGTGGGGCGAGCCTGGGAAGGGCGGCGCGCCCAGCAGACGGGAGCCCAGGACCCCAGGAACCCAGGACCCCAGGAACCCAGGACCCCAGGAACCCAGGAAACCAGGAAACCAGAGGAGCCCGGGAATCCTAGGACCCCAGCGGCCTAGAACAGCAGCGAGATCAGCGTGACGAGCGCGCCCAGCGAGGCGACCGGGATGGCCACGACGGACAGCACGGAGTCGCGCGCGGAGCTGGAGGCGCGGGCGCGGGCGGCGTTGACGCGCATGCGGGCGGCCTCTTCGGCGCTGCGGCGGGCCTGCTCGGCGCGCTCCTGGGCGGCGGCGTTGATCGCGGCGACCTCGGAGGCGTCGATCTGCACGGCCTCGATCACTTGGCCGTCGTAGACGGCGGGGTCGTAGTTCTCCTGGCCGTAGGCGTCTGGCTGGGTGGGCTTGGCGGTGCGGGTGGCGCCGGTGTTGATCCACAGGCGCACCGGCGGGATGGCCAGCACGACGGCGAAGACCAGCGGGATCCACGCCCACAGCGTGTCTCCGGTCAGGCCCTTGAGCAGCGCCAGCAGGAAGAAGGCGCCCACGAACAGGAGGGAGAATCCCGCCAGCGCCCGGCCGGTGTAACGCAACGCGAGGGGCAGGCTGGGGGAGGGGTAAGTAGAGGACATGGCCTCATTTTGGCAGTCTTTCCTGTGCGATTGCTGGGGTGAGGGCCGACGTCCCGCCCGTGCCCCCCTGCATCCGGCCCGCGTGTGACCGGGGAGCCTGCCCCCGCCCGTGCCCCCTGCATCCGGCCCGCGTGTGACCGGGGAGCCTGCCCCCGCCCGCGTGCCGAGCGGGCCGGGGACTCGCGTGTGATCAGGCCGCCTCTGCGGCGATGGGGCAGTTTGGGGCGAAGCGTGGGAAGATTGCAGGCAGTCTGTGTCCACTTGTAGGAAGGCCTTAGCGTGCCCATCGCTTCCGCCGCGCAAACCGCCGCAATCCAGCCCGCTGCCACGCCGCCGGGCTCGTTGCGTAACTTCTGCATCATCGCGCACATCGACCACGGCAAGTCGACGCTGGCCGACCGGATGTTGCAGGCCACCGGGGTGGTGGAGGAGCGCCTGATGCGCGCCCAGTACCTGGACCGCATGGACATCGAGCGTGAGCGAGGCATCACGATTAAGTCGCAGGCGGTGCGCATGCCGTGGGTGGTGGACGGTAAGCCGTACGCGCTGAACATGATCGACACCCCCGGTCACGTGGATTTCTCTTACGAGGTCTCCCGCTCGCTGGCGGCCTGTGAGGGCGCTCTGTTGCTGGTGGATGCCGCGCAGGGCATCGAGGCGCAGACGCTGGCCAACTTGTACATGGCGCTGGAGAACGATCTGACGATCATCCCGGTGTTGAACAAGATCGACCTGCCGGCCGCGCTGCCGGAGAAGCACGCCGAGGAGTTGGCGGGTTTGATCGGGGTGGAGCCGGATGACGTGCTGCGCGTGTCCGGCAAGACGGGCCAGGGCGTGCCGGAGCTGCTGGACCGGATCGTGCAGTCGATCCCGGCCCCGGTGGGGGACGCGGACGCCCCGGCCCGAGCGATGATTTTTGACTCGGTGTACGACACCTACCGTGGCGTGGTGACCTACGTGCGCGTGGTGGACGGGCAGCTGCGCCCGCGCGAGCGCGTGTCCATGATGTCTACCGGCGCTGTGCACGAGCTGCTGGAGATCGGCGTGATTTCCCCGGAGCCGCGCCCCTCGCAGGGCCTGGGTGTGGGCGAGGTGGGCTACCTGATCACGGGCGTGAAGGACGTGCGCCAGTCCCGCGTGGGTGACACGGTCACCACGGCGGTGGCCGGCGCTTCGGAGCCGCTGGGTGGCTACGAGGACCCCAAGCCGATGGTGTTCTCTGGTCTGTACCCGATCGACGGCTCTGACTTCCCGGCGCTGCGCGAGGCCCTGGACAAGCTGAAGCTGAACGATGCCGCGCTGGTGTACGAGCCGGAGAGCTCGGCGGCGCTGGGCTTTGGTTTCCGCACGGGCTTCCTGGGCCTGCTGCACCTGGAGATCGTGCGCGAGCGCCTGGAGCGGGAGTTCGGCCTGGACCTGATTTCGACCGCCCCGAACGTGTCTTACACGGTCACGATGGAGGACGGCACCGTGGTGGACGTGACCAATCCGAGCGAGTTCCCCGCCGGCAAGGTCAAGGAGGTGCGCGAGCCGATGGTGCGCTCCACGATCCTGACGCCGACCGAGTTCGTGGGGGCGATCATGGAGTTGTGCCAGTCGCGGCGCGGCACCATGCACGGCATGGACTACCTGAGCTCTGACCGAGTGGAGATGCACTATTCGCTGCCGCTGGCTGAGATCGTGTTCGACTTCTTTGACCAGCTCAAGTCCAAGACTCGCGGCTATGCGTCCCTGGACTACGAGCCTGAGGGCGACGCGGCCGCGGACCTGGTGAAGGTGGACATCCTGCTGCACGGCGAGCAGGTGGACGCGTTCAGCGCGATCGTGCACAAGGACAAGGCCTATTCCTATGGCGTGATGATGACGGGCAAGCTGAAGGACCTGATTCCGCGCCAGCAGTTCGAGGTGCCGATTCAGGCGGCGGTGGGTTCGCGCATCATTGCCCGCGAGACGATCCGCGCGCTGCGCAAGGACATGCTGGCCAAGTGCTACGGCGGTGACATCACCCGTAAGCGCAAGCTGCTGGAGAAGCAGAAGGAGGGTAAGAAGCGCATGAAGGCGATCGGCCGCGTGGACGTGCCGCAGGAGGCCTTCATTGCCGCCCTGACCTCCGATGCGCCTACCGGCAAGAAGGACAAGTAGGTGGCCGACGTTGCCGCCTGCCGCTCTGAACAGGCCGGCGCCGTGAGCGGTGTGGCCGGTTTGGGTGAAGCTGAGGCCTGCGCGGCAGGTTTGGGCGGGGCCCTCGCGGCAGGTTCGGACGCTGGCTCGGCTCGCGAAGGTGGGCCGGAGCTGGCCCCGGCGGAGTACGTGGAGGCCTTCCCGCAGGCCGCCGGTATCGACATGCCGGGACTGGACGGGCGCCTGCCCTCCCGGGTCGCCTCCTTTGCGCGTCGCTCGGGGCGCCTGCCCGAGCGCGGCCAGCGCCTGTGGGAGGAGGCCCACGGCGCGGTGGTGGTGCCGGTGCGGCGCGGGCCGGGCATGACCACGGTGGCGCTGGACTACCGCCTGGACCTGGACGCGGTGTTTGGTCGCGGCGCCCCGCTGCTGGTGGAGGTGGGCTGCGGTGGCGGCGAGGCCCTGGTGGCGCACGCCGCCGCGCACCCGGAGATTAACCACCTGGCGTTCGAGGTGTGGCGCCCGGGCGTGGTGGGCCTGCTGCGGAGGGTCAAGGAGACCGGGGTTTCCAACGTGCGCGTGGTGGAGGCCGACGCCGCCCAGGCTCTGCCGGTGCTGCTGGAGCCCGCCTCGGTGGCCGAGCTGTGGACCTTCTTCCCGGACCCGTGGCGCAAGGCGCGCCACCACAAGCGTCGCCTGGTCAGCGCAGGCTTCGCGGCGACGGTGGCGAGCCTGTTGCAAGACGGCGGTGTCTGGCGCCTGGCCACGGACTGGGAGAGCTACGCAGAGCAGATGGGGCAGGTGTTGGCCGGGGCGCGGGACGTCTTTGAGACCACTGCCGCTCCGGGGGAGCGGTTCGCCGGGCGCGTGCTGACGCGCTTTGAGCAAAAGGGCATCGACGCCGGGCGGCAGATCGCCGATTTCACTGCGGTGCGCCGGGCGCGATGAGCCCCACGCTCCCAACTGGCATCGAATGGCCCAGTACCGGAAGGCTGGACCGCGCGGCCGCCGAGGTGGCGGCCGCGCGCCCGCTTTCGCTGTACGTTCACGTTCCCTTCTGCTCGGTGCGCTGCGGCTACTGCGACTTCAACACGTACACGGTGGGATTCGGGCCGGGAGCGGAGCCGGGCAGCTTCGCCGACTCGGTGCTCGCCGAGGCCCGCCTGGGTGCGCGCGTGCTGGCTGAGGCAGGATTTGCGCCCCGCCCCGCCACGAGCGTGTTCTTCGGTGGCGGCACCCCCTCGCTGCTGGCGGCCGCAGACCTGGCCGCGATCCTGGCGGCGCTGCGCGAGCAGTTCGGGCTGGCTCCGGGGGCGGAGGTGACCACGGAGGCCAACCCGGAGTCGGTCACTCCGCAGTACCTGGAGACCCTGGCGGGCGCCGGGTTCACGCGCGTCAGCTTCGGTATGCAGTCCAGCGTCCCGCGCGTGCTGGCCACCTTGGAGCGTACCCACCGGCCCGAGCGCATGCCGCTAGTGGTGGACTGGGCGAAGGGGGCCGGCCTGCACACCAGCGTGGACCTGATCTACGGCACGCCGGGGGAGAGCCTGGCCGACTGGCGCGCCTCCTTGGAGGCGGCGGTGGAGCTGGCCCCCAGCCACATCTCCGCCTACGCCCTGGTGATCGAGGAGGGCACCAAGATGGCCGCCCAGGTGCGGCGCGGTCAACTCCCCACCCCGAGCGACGACGACGAGGCGGACAAGTACGAGCTGGCCGACTCGGTGCTCGGCGCCGCCGGCTACCGCTGGTACGAGATCTCTAACTTCGCCAAGCCCGCCCCCGGGGAGGAGCACCTGCCCGCCTCGCGGCTGGCGGCGGCCTCCAAACACAACCTGGCCTACTGGCGAGACCACGACTGGTGGGGCCTGGGGCCGGGGGCGCACTCGCACGTCGGCGCGCTGCGCTGGTGGAACGTCAAACACCCGCGCGCCTACGCCGACCGGGTGAACGCCGGGCTCAGCCCGGCCGCCGCAGGCGAGCAACTGGACGCCCAGACCCGGGAGCTGGAGCGCGTCCTGCTCGGCATCCGCACCAGCGACGGCCTAGCCGCCGCAGACTTCCCCGCCGACGTCGTGGCGGGCCTGGCCGCCCAGGGCCTGATCGAGCAGGCCGCACTCCCCGAACGGATCGTGCTCACCCTGCGCGGACGCCTACTGGCGGACACGGTGGTGGGTGCACTCACCGACTAGCTGCGCCGGGCGACCGCGTTCACGCAGGGGCGGGCGGAACGTCGTCCACACCCCACCCGCCAAACGGCCTAGTTGGCGGCCTGCAGGGCGGGGCAGGTGTAGGCGATGGACAGGGAGAGCGCGCTGTCATCAGCGGCGTCACCGATCGCGGCCGGCAGCGGGCTGTCCTCGCTAGCGTTCTCCACCGCCACGCAGGTCATCTCCCACATGTACGCCATCAGGGCCGGGTTGTAGGTGGTGGCCGGGTACTCACGCACCCACGCCCGCACGGCGGCCACCTTGTCCCCGCTCGGGGCCTCGCGCCAGCCCTCCTTCACGGCCGGCTCCACCAGGGGAGCTAGGTGCGCGAAGAACTCCTCCTCCTGCTCCGGGTAGGTGGGGCCGGACCAACCCTCCGGGGCCTCGGCCACGTAGGTCCCACCCAGCTTCACCAGCGCGGCGTCGAAATCCGCCAGCACCTCCTGCGGGGGCGGCAAGGGCTTCTCCTGCGCCGTCGCCGGACCGGGCCCCGCACCGGCATCACCGGCCGCGCCGGAATCGCCACCCTGCCCGGGAGCGGGCGAGGCAGGCACCCCCGCCTGCTCGGAGGCCACCTTCCCGGCCTCCGGGGCCGGCGCGCGATCAGGGGCCGCGCCCGGGCTAGAGCAGGCGGCCAGGCTGACTAACAGGGTGACCGCCACGGCGGCCGGCTTCAAAACGCGCATGCTTCACCCTAACCGCTCCTCGAGCTGACGCCCGCGCGAACGGGGCGCAGCGGTAGGGAGCAACGGGAGGGCGCAGCCGGTAGGACCCACCGGTAGGGTGCAACGGGAGGGCGCTCAGGCGTCGCTACCGGCGGTGACGAAGTCGATCAGCTCCTCCACCCGGCCCAGCAAGGCCGGGTCCAGGTCCTTGTAAGAGTTGACCTTGGCCAGGATGCGGCGCCAACCGTCGGCAACGTCCTCCTTGGTGCGGTGCGGCCAACCCAACGCCTGCAGGGTGCCCACCTTGATGTCCACGTGCTTGGGGATAGCGGGCCAGCGCTGCAAGCCGAACAACTGTGGGCGCACCGCCTGCCACACGTCCACGAACGGGTGGCCCAGAATCAGCACCCCGGTGGGGAAGCGGCGCGCCACCTCCTGCGCGATCCGGCTCTCCTTGGAGCCCGGCACCAGGTGGTCTAGCAAGATGCCGGCACGGCGGTTGTCGCCCGGCTGAAAGTCAGCCAGCGCCGCCTCCAGATTGCCCACGCCGTCCAGCAGCTCCACCACCACGGCCTCCACGCGCAGGTCATCGCCCCACACGCGCTCGATCAGCTCCGCGTCGTGCTTGCCCTCCACCCACAGTCGCGAGGCGCGCGCTACCTTGGCGCGGCCCAGTTCCACCTTGTAGCTGCCCGACGCCGTCAACGCCCGCCCGGAGTGAGACACGCCCTGCGGGGCGGCCGGCGGACGTGGGGCGCGCACGGCCGGGGCCAGGATGACCGGCTTACCATCCACCCAGAAGCCCGGGCCCAACGTGAAGGACCGGGTGCGGCCAAAGCGGTTCTCCAGCACCACGACGTGCCGGCCCCCGATCTTCTCGGTGCGCACCACGGCGCCCACGTAGCCCGTGGCCACGTCCTCCACCACTAGGCCCGGCTGCGCGGGCACGGTGGGCGTGGGGGCGTTGGCGCGCTGGCGCGCGGCGGCAACCGCATCGGGTCCATAACGATCAAACACGCGGGGCAGCTTAAGCCACCCCGCGTGTTTGCTGTCGAAGGCCTGCCGCCTACCGCTTTTCTAGGATCACCGAGTTCTCACCGAGCCGCCTCAACGGCTGGTGCTTCATGTCTCCCTCGATGAAGCGATCCCGGGTGCCCTTCACCTCGCCAACCTTGCGGTCGCTGCCGTCCACGTCAAGCATCTGCGCGCTCGTCTCGTGTTCGAACGCGTGGCGCTTGTCAGTGTTGCGGTAGCGCATGAAGGTAATGGAGTAGAACGCGAAACCGGCGATCGGGCCCGCCAGCAGCAGCGCCCAACGGTTATCGCCATCGCTCTCCATCGCCATCGAGGCAACGGCCTGCACCGGCTCCAGCAACTGCACAATCAGACTCATGACTACCCTCCAAAGAAGGCGACGATGCCGCCCAGAATCGTGCCAATCACACCGATAACGGACGAGACCGCAACCAGGCGGCCCTGCCGAACCGGGATGGAACCCATGGTCTCGCCGGTGCGGCCGTTGACCGCCACGTAGTGCTTCAGGCCGCGCCCGTTACCGAAGTCCTGGTAGTAGCTGTAGAGCCACACCGGCAGGTAGACGGACACCCAGCGGGAGCCCTCCACCTCGATGCGCTCGTGCTCCCACCGCACACCCCGGTCGTAGGCCTTCAGGGTCTCGTTCACGCGCGCCCGGCCCACCGAGAGCACGTTGGACCACGCGAAGGGAACCAGCTGCTCCACCTGCACGTTACGCCGCTCGGAGGTGAACCCCTGCAGGTAGTGGGCGTTGTACGCCACCGCGTTCTTCAGGTCGAACGGCTGGATCGAGTTGATCACGTTGTTCGTGTTCAGCGACGTGTCCATGTTGGCGCGCTCAGCGGAGGACTCCAGCACGATGTCGTCGGCCAGCAACCTGAAGGAACGCGAAACCTGGTAAACGTCCGCGTCGTAGTAGGTCTCCGAGCGGTCCTTGCTCACCTGGCGCGTGTAGCGGCGCGTCTCGATCTCGGCGGTGCCGTGCAACTCCACGCGGGCGTTAGCGTCGATCACCAGGTAGGGCAGGTAGACGCCCACCACCTCGGTGGGGGCGAACGACCGCACGAACCCGGGGTGGGCAAAGAAGCGGCGCTTGCGCACGAACTCCTTGATCCGCTTGATCGCCTCCTCCCGCGGCAGGCTGAACGGCAGCAGACCGTCCGGCACCGCGCCGTTGGGCACCTGGGTGTTGAGCGAGAGCGTGTTGCGGCACCAGTGGCAGCGCGAGGCGACGTTCTGCGCCGTGTTGATGACCACCTCGGCGCCGCACGACTGACACTTGAGCGTGATCACGTCAGAGACGGACTCCGGGATGTCCTTCACGCCGGTGCCCAGCACGCGGCCGTGCAGGTCACCGATCGGGGCGTTCAGGCCGAACTTCTCCTCGATGGTGGCCTCGGCCCACTCGTGCCGACAGAACTGACACATCAGCATGCCCGTGGTGGGCCGCAGCAGGATCTCCGTGGCGCCACAGCGCGGGCACTTGTCCTGACCGTGCTTCTTGGCGGTGGAGGTGTCGATGTACTGCTCGCGCGGACGCGCCGGCACAGTGGCCGCCGGCGGCTGATTCCCCATGCCGGCCGGGCCGGAGGCGGCGTGTGCGTCCAGCACCTCCTGCGGCACACCGCCAGGAGGCTGATAGTCCGGGGGAAGCCCCTGGGAGGTCACCCGGCTCGCGTAGTCGGCCCTGCTGGCCGCAGTCGATTCGGGTGCCGGGGAACCGGAATTGGGTTCCCCGGCACCGTGTGCGTTCGGATTACTCATCGCGAATCGATTAGAGGCCCAGAGCCTTGGCCTTGGCGGCGTCGAACTCGGCCTGGGAGATCAGGCCCTGGTCCAGCATCGCCTTGAACTGGGCGAGCTTGGCCACCGGGTCCTCGCCACCGGGGGCGGCGGGAGCCTCGGGTGCCGGGGCCTCGCCGGCGGGAGCGGGCGCGGCAGGCGCGTCCGGGGCGACGGGGGCAGCCTCAGGGGCGGGCATGCCGGGGCCGGGCTGGGGGTAGCCGGCCGGGGCGCCCTGCGGCGGGTAGCCGGCCGGGGCGCCCTGCGGCGGGTAGCCGGGCTGGGGGTAGCCGACCGGAGCGCCCTGCGGCGGGTAGCCGGGCTGAGGGTAGCCGGCCGGAGCGCCCTGCGGCGGGTAGCCGGGCTGGGGGTAGCCGGCCGGGGCACCCTGCGGGTAGCCCTGCTGGAACGGGTTCTGGTAGGGCGCCGGAGCACCCTGCTGCTGCTGGAAGTTCAGCGCCTGCCCGGTCATGCCCAGGCCCATACCCATCATGGCCATGCCGCCGCCGCCGTTCTGGCCGGCCGCCTCAAAGCCGCGTGCCACGGACTGCTGCAGGAAGGAACCGCCGCGCGCACCGGAGAGGGCGTCGGCCTTCTTGACGTCGCTGAGCAGGGCGCGGGTGTCCTCGTCGTACTCGATGGCGGTGATCGTCACCGTGGGGATCACCAGGCCACGGGTGGAGGTCCACTGGTAGCCCTCCTCCACCGCAGCGGACAGGGACTGCGCAAAGCCCAGGGAGTCCGACTGGATGCGGGTGATGCGGTTGCCCTTGGACGGGTCGTTCGTGTACTTGGAGAACGCCGGCGCCAGGGAAGAGACGACCTCGGTGAACAGCTGGTTCGCGGCCGGGTTGTCCATGTCCTGGAAGTCGAACACCGGGCCGCCGGGCATCAGGTAGTTGACCGGCACGAACTGCTTGACGAACAGGATCGGGTCGATGATCCGCAGGGTGTAGGTGCCCCGGGTGAGCGCACCCACCTGGGCACCCAGGTAGGCGTCGTCCCAGTAGATCTCAGACTGGGTGCCGAAGCGGTTGTTCGGGATCTCCTTCAGGTTGACGTAGTAGACAGCCTGTTGCGCGGCCGGCTGGCCACCGAACTTGAAGCGCTCCCAGGACTGCTTGATGAAGGAGGAGACGATGCCGTCGCCAGCGAAGATTGACTGGGACTGCGGGTCGGTGGAGGAGTAGATGTAGCCACCGGGCTGGGCGACGAAGCCGGTCAGGCCACCCTCCTGGAACAGGAGGACGCCGTAGCCCTCAGGCACCACGATCCTGGAGCCGTTAGAGATGATGTTCTCGGAGCCTCGCGTGTTGGAGCCACGACCAGCGTTCTGCCCCTTGAGCACGCCGGGGAACACGGCCGCAGTGGGGGAGATGCCCTCCGGCACCGTTACGAAGTCGAGCCACTGGTCAGCAAAGGTGCCGCCAACGGCCCCAACAAAAGCCTGAATCAAACCCATGTCTGAGCCCTTCCGAGACTGGTCAAAACGGCGCTGCTGTGTCGCAGCACACCATGAGGGTACTGCAACGCAGTGGCGACCCCCACCTTTTGGTGGCCTTTATTCCGGGTTGGCTTGCTTTTAAGCCGGGCGGAGCGCTTGGTGTGCGGTCGGGATGGACGACGCTGCCGCCCCGCCCCGCCGGAGCAAACGGGCCGCCCCGCGCTCCGGCGCTTGTAGCGGGGCGCCGGCGGGACGTCGTGCATCCGAAGCGAAAACGCCGCAGTGCGGGCGGTGCCACAGTCGCCAGGCCGCACCGCCGCAGGCATGCCCGGCCGCCGCCGCGCTAGAGTTAGCACTCTAGGGTGGCGAGTGCTGAAAGGAGGGGGAGTGGCGGAGCCCAAGGAGCGCGGTGCGCTGGAGAACACGGAGCCGGTTTCGGGCCGTCGCCTGGAGGTGCTCAAGGCGATCGTGAGCGACTACGTGCACACCCGTGTGCCGGTGGCCTCCCGCTCCATCGTCGAGCGCCACTCGCTGGACGTTTCCCCCGCCACGATCCGCAACGACATGGCCGCGCTGGAGGAGGCCGGCTACATCCACCAGCCCTACACCAGTGCCGGTCGCGTGCCCACCGACAAGGGATACCGCCTGTTCGTGGACCGCATCGCCGCGATCAAGCCCCTCTCGGCCGCCGAACGCCGCGCCGTGGACGCCCTGTTCTCCCAGGCGGTGGATTTGGACGACGTCGTCCACCGCACCGCCCGGCTACTTGCCCAACTCACCCAGCAGGTGGCCGTGGTGCAATACCCGACGCTCTGCCACGCCGGCGTACGCCACGTGGAACTGGTGGAGCTGGCCGAGCGGCGCCTGCTGATGGTGGTCATCACCGACTCCGGGCGCGTGGAGCAGCGCATCGTGGAAGCCGACCTGGCCGGGGCGGACCTGGCCTCCCTGCGAGTGCAGGTCAACGTGCTGTGCGCCGGGCGGACCTCGGCGCAGGTGCGCGCCGCCCTGACCGAGGTGGAGCACACCGTGGCCCCTGCCGACCGCGACCTCGTTTCCGCGCTCCTGCGGGAGGTCGCCTCGGTGACGGAGTGCGAGGCCGAGGAACGCGTCGTGGTGGGCGGCACTGCCAACCTGGCGCGCTGCAACACGGACTTTCGCCGCTCCATCACGCCGGTGCTGGAGGCGCTGGAAGAGAACGTCGTCCTGCTGCGTTTGTTCACGGAGATGGACCGCAGCGACATCGAGGTGCGAATCGGCGCGGAGACCGGTCACGAGGAACTGGCGGAGACCTCCCTGGTCACTGCCGCCTACGGGGGCGCGAACTCGATGGCGCACCTGGGAGTGGTGGGGCCGACGCGAATGGACTACCCGGCCGCCATGGCAGCCGTACGCGCCGTGGCCAGCTACCTGTCGAGGTTTTTGGGTGCTCACGACCTGTGAGGCAAACGTAGAGGAACAATGAGCGACTTTTATGAGGTGCTAGGGGTGGCGCGCGACGCCACCCAGGCGGAGATCAAGAAGGCCTACCAGAAGCTGGCGCGCAAGTACCATCCCGACCTGGCCGGCCGCTCCGAGGAAAACGAGGCGAAGATCAAGGAGATCAACGTCGCCTACGAGACCCTGTCCAACCCGGAAAAGCGCCGCGAATACGACAACCCCAGCCCGCAGGGCTTTGGTGGTTTCGGTGACTTCTTCGAGTCCTTCTTCCAGGCAGCCGGTGGCGGGATGCGCGGGCCGATGTCCCGCAGCCAACGCGGCCGCGACGCCCTGGCCCAGGTGGAGGTGACCCTGGCGGAGGCCGCGTTCGGGGTGGAGAAGGAGATCAGCTTCAACACCTACGTGCGCTGCGGCGCCTGCGAGGGCTCCTGCTGCGCGGCGGGCACCCAGCCGGTGACCTGCTCCGGTTGCGGGGGCTCCGGCACCGTGCAGCGCCTGACGCGCTCCTTTATGGGCCAGGTGGTTACCACCTCACCGTGTGGAGAGTGCCAGGGATACGGCACGGTAATCGCTTCGCCTTGCACCGAGTGTGCAGGCCAGGGGCGCGTGCCCTCCCACTCCAAGGTGAAGGTGGGTATCCCCGCCGGTGTGGGAGACGGCACCCGCATCCGCCTGTCCGGGCGCGGCGAGGCCGGCCCCGGTGGCGGCCCCAACGGGGACCTGTATGTGGAGATCGTGGAGATTGCCCACCCGACGTTGGAACGAAACGGCGACCACCTGCACGCATTCGTCTCCATCCCGCTCACCGCTGCCGCGCTTGGTACGGTGTTCCCGCTGGAGACGCTGGATGGCGAGGAGGACGTGGAGATCCCCGCCGGCACCCAGAGCGGGGCCGAGATCCGCCTGCGTGGCATGGGAATGACCCGCCTGCACCGCCAGACGCGTGGAGATCTGTACGTGCACGTGGCGGTAGAGACGCCCACGGATCTGGACGACGCCCAGCGCAGCCTGCTGGAGCAACTGGCCGCCCTGCGTGGCGAGGAGAGCGTACGCCCCACCCCGCGCGGCAAGGAGAGCTTCTTCAGCCGCCTGCGCGAGGCCTTCAGCTAAGGAGTAGCCATGTCCCTGCCGGTGTTTGTGGTCGGCGAGGCCGAGTTCTCTGCCGCCGAGGGCGGGGCGAGCCTGGACGTGCTGGGGACCGAGGCCCAGCACGCCGCCAGCGTGCGCCGCATCCGCGCCGGCGAGGCCGTGGACGTGGTGGACGGGCGCGGCGGGCGGGCGCGCGGCACCGTCCGCTCGGCCGCCCGGGACCGGGTGACGGTGGATGTGACCACCTGGAGCAGGGAGGCCCCCGCGCAGCCCGCGCTGATCCTGGTGCAGGCCCTGGCCAAGGGCGGACGCGACGAGCAGGCCCTAGAGACCGCCACCGAGCTGGGCATCGAGCGAGCCCTGCCCTGGCAGGCCGAGCGGTCGGTTTCCGTGTGGAGCGGCCCCAAGATCCCCAAGGCCGTGGCCCGCTGGCAGGCGATCGCGCTCGCGGCGGCCAAGCAGGCGCGCCGCTCCTGGGTGCCCACGGTGGAGCAGCCGCGCTCCACGAAGGAGCTGTGCGCCTGGATCAGGGAGCAGGCGGAAGGCGGCGCCCTGGTGGCGCTGCTACACGAGGAGGCAAGCGCCGCCCTGACCGAGCTGCCCGTACCCGCCGACTGCCCGGCCGTGGCACTGGTGGTGGGGCCCGAGGGCGGAATCGGGGAGAAGGAAACGGCCGCGCTGGTGGACGCCGGCGCGAAGCTGGTGCGCCTGGGCCCCCACGTGCTGCGCACGTCCTCCGCAGGCCCGGCCGGCCTGGCCGTGTTGGCCACCAGGCTCAACCTGTGGGGCGCGCGAGCGCAGTAGTCCGGACCCCCTAGCCGATGACGTAAGCGGGTCCCCAGCTGGACTGGGCAGTCGCACTTGCCGCTCCGCCGGGCGGACCCGGGCGGGGTCGATTCACCTCTTGTATCCGTCCTAGACGCGAAGAGCCTGGTGGCTCTGCCGTGCCCGCTTACCTGAGGCCGCGCTCATAGATGAACTCCGCGAACAGCGGTGCGCCATTTGGCGTCAAGTAAGCGGCGAAGAGCTCCTCGATGGGGACCGTGACGATATGCGATAGGTGAGTCGCCGCCAATGGGATTCCCGAAAGCTCGCGTATGCGCATTGGGTACGAGTTGCCGGTGTGGGTATCGCGCAGCGTGGAGTAGCGGTCATCGAGCATGTATGCCTCGACCCCGTCTTTGAGGCTGTGAGCCATTCGGTATATGTCAAGCCGTGGGAAGCCAATATCTTCCCTGCAGTCGCTACAGAAGTTGGCGATCAGGCACCTTTCGATGAGTGCCAAGTCAGTGGTGAAAAAATCGAATGATGGAGGATCTGCGCGCTCGTAGCTTCCTAAGCAATACTCCCCGCGTACTCGCTTGACTACGTAAACTACGCTGGTCGGTCGCCAAATCTCGTAGCGATCGTCGCATTCTTCGACGGTCCCCTGAAGTGCTGCACACCTTACCAGGTCTGTGAATTGGGGCGAGAATTCGAAATCCTTCATTGTAAGGGCCTTGGTTGTTGGAGTCGCGCCGTGTTGCAGTGCTTCGTGTCGGGCCTCATCTCGATCCCGTGCCGCCTGCTGCGTACGGGCCAGTTTAAGTTTCCGCCCCAGGCTTCGTGGGGCGTCAGGCGGTCCGACGGGCCGCGACCGGCGAGGGTAGCTCCCGCTCCCGGCTCCGCAAGGCGCCGACCCGGGGTAGTGGATTGCTTTCCTGTCTGCTTGGTTTGGCCCGTCCGTGCGCATCGTCCGTCAAATCCCAACACCCCGGTCGTTTGTCTGCGATCATTAGTTCTCGGTTCGGCGTAGTAACTCTTTGGGTGGGAGTTGGTCGTGTTCTATGTAGTCGCGGAATACCTTGGCGGCCTGCTCGCCAGTGAAGACCTCCTCCGGGTGCAGTCGCCAGATGCAAAGCTCTGGGCTGCCGTTGTCCCAGGTGATTGTGGTCCACGCATTCGGGTCGCGTACGGGTTCGCGCGCCACCACGTAGTGCTCGAACGATCTATCCGGATGCGTCACGCGCACCTCAACAGTCATCGCGGCATTGGAGCCTGCGCACTGCATGTAGTTATCGCGATGATATGAATTCTTACGTACCTCATCCGGTTCCATGTCATCAGGCCCAGCCCAGACAAGCATTGCGAAGATTCGTTTGCCGTTAAAGTGTCGCGACTTAAGGTCTAGCTCGAAATCGTCAGCAAATGACTTTGGCGTGTATTGGAGGCTGTATGAGCCAATGGTGCCCTCCTCGCCGGTGTAAACTGCTTCAAAATGTTTCATAATCCCTTCACCTGTTCAAGGAATACGCCGATGATATCTATCTGGCGCCCGTCTTTTAGTGTTACGCGGGCTGGATTGTCTGGTGTGCCCAGGCTGTCGAATAGTTTCTATTCCGGCCTTTTTGGGCATTCCCGCTCTTTCCTCTAGCCCGATCCATCTCTCGCCTTAAAGCTGCATAATCCGGTTGTAGAAACGCCCATTGGTCCTGCTGTTCCTGTCGAGTAGGGGAGGTGCTGCTCGACTAGTGCGGTGACGCTCTCGGTCCGTGAACTCGCCTTCGTTATGTGTGCTGCCCAGGCGCTCCACGATCCAACGCCCCCGTATTCCTTAGCTGCAATCTGCGGCGCCACAGCACAGAGGCGGTCTTAACCTTGCGTGAATACGGGGTTCACGCCCACCGCCCTACCCCAGCCGTAGCGCCTCGAAACACCCCCAATTAACGCTGCCATTGCGTCGAAAACCAGTTCCCAAACCCCAGGGCCCGCCACCACTTGTGCAAGTCGAGTGAAATGTTGGTGGGGATAGTTTTACTCGATTCTGGAAGTGTGCGAGCGTTGGCGCTGAGCTCCGCGCAGTCCGCTACGGAAGGACGCGATCAGTGAAGTATAGATCGAAAATAGCGGATAGTGAGTCTGACGCGGGCTAAGAGGAACGGGTCAGCGGCCGCTCAGATCTAAGAACTCTCCTTCAAACAAAGGCCCCCCAGAGGGGGAAAGGAAAGAGCGGATTATATCGTCCAAAGACTCCCCGGCCAGATAGGAGAATCTGCTAGCAATACTGTTGTAGCGCCCAATTGTGCGAATTATAACAGGAATGATCCCCGTGGATTCGTGGCTAAGGGTGCAATGTTTAGCGTCACGTTGCTCGATGGTGTAGCCCTCTTTGACGTTTCTTGCCCACTTCATCCAGTCTAACTCTGGCAGATTTTTCTCTGCCCTGTATCCTGCACCAAGATTCGCAGCTATTTGTTTTTCCAGAAGGTGTAGTTCTGTGCTGGAGAAATCAAATCGAGGGGGGTCGTTGCGTTCGTAGGAGCCTAGTAGGTACTCCCCGTTTTGGTGAACAATGCGCATACATGTTGAATGTTTGTGCCAAACATCGTATCCCTCGGGCACGGATGTGTATCCGGCGTGCTGGCCAAGCTTGGAGATGAAATCGCGAAGCTGCTCACTCAGTTGAAAGGCCAAAGTTCTACGTAACCTTCCTCAATTAAGTCCTTCATCCTAATCGGGACATCGCCGTCCATTATTCTGAGCTGGGTTGCTCCACCCGGATAGCCAAGGCTAGGCGCTACCGAGGACACCTCGATCGTCCAATCCAGCGGAATGTCTACTAGGCGTAGCTGGTGGTAGTCCAGATCCAGAGAGGTGGTAGATATTGCTCTAGCCTCGAAGCTGAACACCTTCCCGTCATCGAGGGCGCCGAACCAAGTGCCATCGAAGTTGCCAACTCGGTCGATGACGTCTCCATACCTGTCGATGTATTGGTCCACCCTCAGCACTTGCTCACTGCCGAGTACCTCTGCTGGGTTGGTCCACTTGAAGTCATAGGGGCCTGGGCCTGTGCGGAATAGGTCGTCCCACTGTTGGGCGTCAGCGATCTTCCGGCCAAATCGGCTGCCATAAGGGGCGTTTGAGGCCAGTAGGTCGCTTCCCTTAGCTCCGGGGCCGAGATTCTTGCCGGTGACATAGCGATACTTCCTGTTGGCGGCAATGCGCAAGCGCTGGGCGGCACCTCTCAACCCTGCCACCATACGGCGGAACGCGGTGATCGGATGGAAGACCATGGTGTGCGCGGTCTTGCACATGCCTCTCAGCCCACGCGCAATAGTGCGCAAGCTCCCGCGGGCGAAAGTGAGGAATGCTCCTTTCAGGCCGCCGGCTGCTTTTATTGCCTTACCCAGCCCGCCCAGGGCCTTCAGGGACGAGACAGCACCGCGCAGGCCGCCCAGGCCGATGCAGCCCAGGCCGGCAAAGACCACGGAGAGGAGGGCTTCGCCCCAAGTCTTCTCCCCACCCAAGGCCAGGCCGATGTTGGCTAGTGCAGCAACGATCCCAGCGATGCCGGCGATAACCGCTAGTGCCTGCCCCAGCACGGGCACCCAGCACAAGACCAGGGCCAAGATGCCCGCGATATTGGCCACCCATTCAGCGATGGCGGCGATCCAGCCCAGGATCTTGGCTCCCCAGTTCTCCCACCAGCCGTCATTGAGCCCATCGGTGGCGGTAACACCCTGGATCGCATCAATAGCGGTCTGCGCGGCTAGGTCACGCTCCCGGACGGCGTTTTCAACCACCCGAACTTGGTTATCGATCCGGTCTTGCGCGGCATCTGCGTCCTGCCTGGCAGACCGGGCTAGCCGCGTGTAACGCACCTGCTGGTCATGCCCAAAGCCGCCCTCATCGTCGCTATTCGCGTAGTCGTCGGCCAGGTCCTGGTAGTAGCGCTGGTTGTCACGGGCCTCATCGCGTTCCCACCTGGCCTGCCTGGCCGCATACAAAGCATTCAATGTGTCGGTCTGCACCCGGTCCAACGCCGCCGAATACGTCTCCAATGCCTCCCCGGCCGCGCGATAACGCCCCTCGGCCTTGCCGATCCCATCGAGCAGGGTGTCACGCTGCTCCAGCAGCGCCGTGACACTCTCGGCCCGCGAGCTTGCCCCAGCCTCTAGCGCCCGCAGGTTGTCGGCGCAACGCTTGATCGCATCAGCCACACCCCGATACCGGGTTGCGCCATCACGCACCACCACCGGATCCCCCGGAGTCGGATCACCACCCAACCCCAGAGCACTCCAATCAGAGGGACGCGCACTCATAGACAACTAATCCCCTCATCGCTTTAGGCGATTGTGGCTGTTGGGTGGGTGCTGGCCCCGCCACCAGTGGCGCCACCACCGGTCCCGGTGGGGGTTTGGCCGTTTAGGGTGTTGGCGCCGTCTTGGTCGAGCTTGATCCACGCATCTGCCACGGCCAGGGAGGCGTCGGAGAAGGCTTTGAGGGCGTCGATGAACTTTTGGCGCTTGTCGTCCCAGTCATGGGCAAAACCCCGCACGGTCTCACTCAAAGCCCCGTGCCCCACTGCGGCGGCAATGGTGTTGGAGTTCGTGTTGGCGCTTTCAAACTCCGAAGCGATCGTCTTGGCCGAGGCCCCGATTGTGCCTAGTGCGCCAACATCAACCCTGATGGACTGCAAAACCATCCCCCCTGTTCTTGTTGCCTCGTACTAGAGCGGCCCCGGTGGGCACGAATAACACGCGCGCACCCACCGGGGCCGCTAGAGCCATAACGGGGTCAGCCCCGCAGGGAAGAGCTCATCTGGGTGTCCATGTCCACTACGGCGTTGGCGTACTGGGTCAGGAAGTTGCCCAAGGGCTCCATGCTCTCGTTGACCTGCTTTAGGCCGGTGGAGAGCTTTTCGAACTGCTCGGAGTAGGCGCCAGAAGCTGCCTGGGTGGTGAAACCAGAACCGATCAGGCCGTTAACGGCGGCCAGGGCTTCTTGGATCTTGCCGTCGATCTCTGCCTTGATGGAGACCAGCTGGCTGCCGATGCGACGCATCTCTTCTGGCGTGTAGCCGTACGCGTTAGCCATTACCTTGCACCCTTCCGTGTACTAGAGCACCCACGCTCACCAACGCAAAAACCCTAACCACACCAGCCCCAACCCACAACCAGTTCCACACACCAACCCCGACCAAACCCCAGCCCCCACCGCCCGGCTACAGCCGGGCCGTGCTCAGCACGGCTCTCCGCGACTTGTCAGGGCACGCGACCGCCGGGCTCCAGCCGGCCAGCCGGCCAATGGGCCAACCGGCCAGTGGGGCAATGGGGCAGCCGGGTAGGCGGATAGTGGGGTGGAGAGGCGACCGGCGAGCCGGCGAGCCGGCCAGCCGGGCGACCCGGCCGCCGGGGCGGGCTAGTTGAGCAGCCAGGCGTTCAGGTTGGCCGCGATCTCGAAGGTCGGCTGCCCACCCACGGCCATGAGGCCCTTCTGCGGGTCGGTCATCAAGACGGTCGCGTACGCGGTCTGGTGGGTGGCGATGATCAACGCGATGTAGGTCTGCCCGGCCCAGGGCAACTCGGCACAGGTGATGGATGTGATCTGGTTCTTCGGCAGCACCACGCTCGGCTCGGTGGGCTTCTTCGAGACGTCGTGGATCTCCAGGCGGTCTTCCAGAACCAGGATGGCGCGCTTGCGTCGCAGCGCGGACAAGGCGTCGTCCTTCTGGCCCAGGTGGGTCCAGGTGATGTATCCCTGCAGCAGGGCCAGGTGCGGGCGCTGCCTGAGCTGAGCCAGCCTCTCCCCGCCAAAGGACTTGCCGTGGCGCCAGACCCACAGCAAGATTGGCACCAGCGCGGCGACGACGGCCGCGAGCATGATCAGCCAGTAATCGCCGCCCCGCGCCCAGATTCGCCAGAGACCGATCGCCGCCAGGGGGAAGGCCGCCGCAGCGGTGGCGAAAGTCGTCTTCTTGTTCATCGGGGTTCACCTTTCCAGTCGCCTGCTCAAGCTTCGGGCCACGCCAAGCGTACTGAGGCCGGCCAACGGCGCGCACTGGCCATCCACAGGGACAACCAATGGGTCGCCCGCCTCCGTGTTGAATGCCGCCCCGCCCGCCGGTACCGGATTGGACGACGCCCCGCCCGCCTCCGCGTTGGACGATGCCCCGCCGGCCCACCGATCAGCTAGGCCGCCCGGACTCCGGCATGGGCAGCTGCACCGTCCACATCTTGCCCGAGCGCACGTACACGCCCCGGCCCAGCGGGTAGTCGCTGCGCTTGACGCGTGGCAGGTCCACCTTGAACAGCAGGTCGCCGTCCATCGGGTTGGGCTGCATCACGATGCCGTGGCGAGTGTTGCGCACCTCTGCGATCAGCTGCCAGCCCGAGGCCCAGGCGCTGGTCTCCTGCTCGGCCAGCACGAAGTGGCCGTTGCGGCGCAGCTTCTTGATCACGTCCAGCACCGGGGTTTCCGCCGGCGTGCTCACCAGCTCGCCGAGGGACTCGATGACCAGCACCACGTCCGGCAGGGCCTCGTTCTGGGCCGGTGCCTCGGCAAGCGGCTTGAGCCTGGCGGCCAGCTCCACCGCCTCCTCCGGGTCGTGCGCGGTGGCAGCCCACAGCGGCAGGGCGTGCACGCGGGAGCGGCGCGGGCCGATGAAGAAGAACTCGGCCGCCGGGGCCCAGCGGTGCATGGACTGCGTGATCGACTCCAGCGCACTGGTGCGGCCACTGCCGGGCATACCCGCGATCATCATCGCGCCCTGGCCGGTGAACGGCATTGCGGCCAGCGTCGACTCCTCGATACCGAGCACGGGCAGCCCCTCAACGGAGTCCGGCACCTGGGAGCGGTGCACCTGGGTGTCCATCCGGGCGATCGGCTGGGCCGGCGCCACGCCGCGCACCCGCAGCTCCTCGGCCAGCGCATCTATCGCGCGCGCCTGCTTGGCGGGCAGGGAGGAACCGCCGGGCACCGCCACCTGCAGCTCGTTGTCCTGGCCGGCAAGGACGGCGCGGCCGGGAGGAGCGTCGTCCAAAACGTCCCTGGGCACGTCCAGGCTCGCGTAGGAGTTCTGGTCGGCCTGGCGCAAAACCAGGCGGGTGGGCAGGTGGGCGGAGAGCGAAGAGGGCAGCACGCCGTGGCGCTCGGCGGTGACCATGACGTGAATGCCCACCGCGCGGCCCTCGGAAAGCAGGCGGGAGAACAGGGCGAACACGGAGTTGGGGGAGGCGTTGAGTTCGAACTCGGTGCGGAATGCCCCAAATCCGTCGATCAACAGCAGGATGCGCGCCTCGTCGGTGCTCCCAGTGGCCTGCCGGTACTCGGCGATCGAACCCACGCGGGCCGCCGCGAAGCGCGCGGAGCGCTGCTCCATCACGTCCACGAGCTTGCGCATCAGGCGGCCGATTCGCTCCAGGTCGGAGCCGTCGATGATCGAGCCAACCACCGGCAGCCCCTCCAGCATGGACAGGCCGGCCGTGGAGAAATCGATGCCGTAGATCTCGGTACGCGCCTCGGGCGAGGTCGCAGCAGCGGCGAAGGCCAGGGAGCGCAGCACTGCGGACTTACCGGAGCCGCCCGCACCGAACACGGCCAGGTTGCCGTCCTCGTCCGGCTTGTAGAAGACCGGGTGCTGGCTCTGGTGGGCCGGATCGTCCACGATGCCGAACAGCAGGCGCTCGGAGCTCGAAGACGCCCCAAAGGTGCGCCCCAGCTCCGCCAGGTCGTAGTGGGTGCCCAGCTCCGGCAGCCACGGCTTGCGCGGTGCGGGGATGCCGCACAGGTCGGCGGCCCCGGAGATCGCGGTGACCACCCGGCTGATGTCCGTGGGGGTGGACTCGTCCTCCGCGTCGTGCTGCTGCGGGCGCGGAATATCCCACGGAATACCGCTGCCGAACGTCATCGTCTCGATGTCGATGCGGCCCGGCCCTGCCTCCGCCACAGTGCGGCCGCCGGCGTAGCCCGCCTGGAACAGGGAGATGCGGCCCGGGCCGGTGCGCACGGCGGCGCGGCCCGGGATGCGCGGGTCGAACTCCGCCGCCAGCGGAGAGTCGATCACGTCCACCGAGTCGGACTCGTCGGCCATGCGTAGCGCGATACGCAGGGCCGTGTTGGCGCGCAGGTTGCCCTTGATGACGCCCGCCGGGCGCTGCGTGGCCAGGATCAGGTGCAGGCCCAGGGAGCGGCCGCGCTGGGCCACGTCCACCACGCCGTCCACGAACTCCGGCACCTCCTGCACCAGAGCCGCGAACTCGTCCACCACGATCACCAGAGAGGGCGGACACTCCGGGTCCCCGGTGCGCTCCAGGGCCGCCAGGTCCTTGGCGTTCTTCAGGTTCAACAGGTGCTCACGGTACTGCAGCTCCGCCCGCAGGGAAGTCAGGGCGCGGCGCACCAGGTGCGGGGAGAGGTCGGTAACCAGGCCCACCGAGTGGGGCAGGCGCACGCAGTCCGCGAATGCGGAGCCACCCTTGTAGTCCACAAACAGGAAGGTCACCCGCTGGGGGCTGTGCGCGGCCGCCATGCCCAGGATCCAGGACTGCAAGAACTCAGACTTACCGGCGCCGCTAGTACCGCCCACCAGTGCGTGGGGCCCCTGTCCCTTCAGGTCCAGGGTGAACTCTCCCTGCGGGCCCTGGCCCACCAGCGCGCGCAGGTTGGCCGCCCGGCGCGGGCCCTGCGCCGCACGCGTGAGCACCGAGCCGTTCTCCTGCCAGCGCTCCACGGTCACCTGCGGCGAACTGGCCAACTCGGTTCCCGCCAGCGCCAGGTAGGAGACGGCGCGGGGAATACCGGATTGGTCGATCACGGGCGCGCCGGCGTCCTCGATCGGGGAGAGCTGACGGGCCAGATTGCCGGCCATCACCTCGGTGAGGGGCTCCACCCGGCTGATCGGGGCGTTGTACTCCTGGTCAACGAAGCCTGCGGTCACGCTGCCGTCGTCCTCGTGAGCCAGGAAGATGCGGCAGTCGGCCGGGAGCTTGGCCTGGGCGTCGGCCATCCACAGCAGGTGCACCCCGGCGTCGGGGCCGTCCTTCGCCAAGGACACCAGGCGCCCGCGCTCCACCGGGGCGTCGTCCTCCACCAGCAGCACCACCGTCGGGAAGGACGCCTTGGCCTTCCTGCGGGCGTCCACAAGCTCCTCCAGCGCGGAGACCAGGGCGGAGACCGCAGCCGGCCCGGCCGCCAGGTGGGAGCCACCCAGGGGGGAATAGGGCGAGCCCACGTGCGGCAGCCACATCAGGTATTGCCACGCATCGCTGGAGTCCGCTGACGCGATCGCGCACAGCACCAGCTCGGCGGGCGAGTGCAGGCAGGTCAGTTGGGCCACGAGCCCGCGCGCCACCGGCAGACGCCACTCCTCCCGTCCCGCCAATCCCAGGTTGCGGGCCTCGCTAAAGGGGGCGGTGATTGGAACGTCGTCCACGAATTTGACCTTCTCAGCCAGGTCAGTGATCCGGGCCCAGGTGGCGGCGTCGGCGTCCTTGCGGCTTGGCAGCGTCAGCTTGTTGCGCGAAAGCGCCCGCCCCATCCCCAGGTTGACGGTCAGGTAGTCCGAATCGGCGGGGCGGCGGTGCCACAGGCGCGGGCTGAGACTGAAACCGGCCTCGATCACCGAATCCAGGGTGGGGATCTCGTCACGGCGGTGCAGGTGCTCCTCCACCAGCGCCTGCGTCAGGTCCTTCTCCAGCGCAGCGATGTCCTCCTCGAAGCGCTCCTCGTCAGCCTTGCGTGCCTTCTTCGCCGTGATCTTGGCATCCAGGTAGGTGCCCACCGCGATCAGCGGGCTCAAGCCCACAAAGATGATGCTCATGATGTTGCGGGACACGGCAAAAAGGATTGTTCCCATCAGCAGCGGCGCCACCATGGCAATCAGCGGGAACTTGCGCGCGCCCTGCTTCTTGGGGGCCTCCGGCGCGGCGAACTCGCGCCCCTTGTAGCGCACCCGCACCTGCGGGGAGCGGTTGAACGACGTCTCCACGAGCGCCGGCGAATCAGCGGCCGCAGCGCGCTCCACGATGAACGTGGTGGCGCCGGCCAAGACCGTGGTGCGCGGCCCCAGGACGGCCTGCTCCACGCGTTCGTCCGCCAAGACCAGGCCGTTGGCGGAGTGCATGTCGATGATCTCCACCTGGGCGCCTACCACGATGCGGGCATGCCGCCTGGAAATCTGGCGGTCGTTTATGACCACGTCGCAGTCGTCGCTGCGGCCGATCACGTTCGGGCCGGGGCGCAGCGGGAAGACCGCCCCGGCGTCGGGACCAGAGATCACCCGCAGACGGGCCGGCACCGAGCTGCCGGAGCTAGAACCGGTCTCCGCCCACTGCGTCAACCTGACCCGCTGACCCGAGCGCAGCGCCGCCTCCGTTACCAGCGAACGCGGGGGAAGCACCGCGATCGCGGAGTTCTCGTCAGAAAGCAACTCCAGGGTGAGGGAATTGTCCGCCGGAATGTAAAGGCTGGTCTGACCGCTGCGAATAGTGGAGGCCACATCGCAAATCGTCGTGTTGGCCTCAGCGGTCACCATTACCGGCCGGATCCCGTCCGTGGAAACCAGTTCGAGCTTCAGACGCAAAGCAGACTCCAATCCTCCCGCGCGCGGGCCCACACCCGCGTAGGCAACCCGGCACAAGGATAGAAGGTGACGGAGGTCGCTCAGTAGGGCGCGCCCGAATGGGTCCCAGGAAGGGCAATAAATCTCCGGTAGCCTGTTGCAGATGGTCTTTGATCGGAGGCAACTCGTGAGGCAAGGAACTGGCGGCAACAGCGGTTTGCGGGTGCGCAGGTCGCTTACGGCTCTGTTGAGTGCGGTGGCTATTGGGGCAGGCGCGGCGGCGCAGGCCAGCAGCGCACCGGAAGCGCCCGGCGGCGCGGAGCTACAGCACGTGACCGTCAAGCTGAGCCCGTCCGCTGCGGTGACCGCGATCAACGTGGACACCATGCACAGGGGCGGGGACGGCGCGGTGGTGCAAAACCAGACCAGCCTGGCCCCCGCGCAGTCCGCCCAACAGTTGCCGGTACGCGTGCGCACCATGTGGTGGCACGACTCCAAGGTGGGCACCGATCTTTCCCAGCTCAAGGGGCTCTCCGGGCGCTTCGTGCTCCAGTGGTCGGTGGAGAACCTGACCGCCAAGCCGGAGGAGATCACCTACGAATCCAACGGCGCGCAGTTCCGCCAGCGCGAACTCGTGGCCACCCCGCTGACCGTGGCAGCCTCTGCGCGGGTGGAGACCGGTGACGTTGTGATCGGTGCCCAGGAGGGGCGGGCCGCCACCGACGGCGTGGTGGCTCCCTTGAGTGAGGGCGTCACCACCGTGCAGTGGGCAGCCCTGCTGGCCCCGCCCGTGCTCAGCCCTGCCACCACCTTCACCCTGGTGGTGGACAGCAAGGACTTCGAAGCCCCCGAGTTCACCATGACGGTGGAGGGCGGCATCACCACAGACCCCTCGGTAACGGCCGTGGTCAACACCGCCTTCGGGGCAAACGGGGACGCCGGCAAGACCGAACTGGAGATCGTCAACACCGTTTCCGGGGTGTCCAAGAACCTCACCGAGGCCCGCGACTTCGTGGACCAGGTGCACCGCACCCTGCAGGGTGATGTCTCCGCGATCGCCGGGCGCACCTTCACCGACCTGCAGTCCAGCTCCAAGCGTGTCACCGACCAGCTCACGGCCACCAGCGAGCAGCTAAAGAACATCAGCTCCTCCACCGAGTCCGCCATCGGCTCCGCCACCAACGGCACCCAGCAGGGCTTGAAGTCCCTGGTTTCCTCCTTCAACGCCCTGCTAGGTGACAACAACTCGCCCAAGATGACCCAGGCGGCGGTGCAGGGCTGCACCGTCACCCTGCCGCAGCTGGCGGAGGGCGAGCAGCGCACCATCACCTCGATGTTCGCGCTCGTCAACGCGCAGATGGGCGTGATGGGCGCGGTCTTTGAGGACTCCGACCAGAGCGAGAGCTGCCGCGACGCGCTCGTGGCCGGCCTGACCCGCGCCGTCGGCGATCCGAAGGCATACGAGGACAAGGCGAACGCCGATGCCTGTGAGGCACCGGAGAGCACCGACAAGTCCCTGGCCTGCTCCCTGTACCGCGTGGAGCGCGGCTTTGCCTCCGCCGTGTCGGACCTGACCGGCCTGTCCACCCAGGCCCTGGGGCACTACCAGAACCTGGGCACCGAGACGCTGATGGACGCCCTGCAGGGCGCCGACGGCCTGGCCGCCCAGCTCACCAGCATCTCCGCAGAGTTGGATGAACTCAAGGCCAGCAACACCACGCTCTCCGACCAGTCCAGCACCCAGGTGAACAGCCTGCGTCAGTACACCAACGCCGCTATCGAGGCCGTGGGCAGGGCTCGCACCGAGCTGACCGGCATGCGCACCGCTGTGGATGCGGTGGCGCGGGAGCTGCAGGAGTTGGAGGACAAGCTGGTCTCCGGCGCCCCGGACGCCCCCGGCCTCTTTGACATCCTGGACGGGTTGGAGGCGAACCACGACCAGGCCAAGCCAGTGGGCCCGTGGCTGAACGAGTCCGGCATGGTGGCCGCCCTGGACGCCCGCGTCGTGGAGGCGATCGCCGCCGGTTCCGCGTGCGACGCCACCTGGGCGGCGGGCATCACCGAGACCTCCACCGCCGCCGACATCTCCGCTGCCCTGGCGAAGCTGGCCAAGCCTGACTGCGCCCTGGGGGAGTTGGCCGCCGCCACCGATGCGCTGGTGGTCGCCTACGACCAGGCCCAGGCCGCTGCGGCGCAGCTGCAAAGCGGCGTGGACAGCGCGCGCGCCAAGGCCGCCGAGGCCGAGGAGGAGCTGAACCAGATCGCCGCCGAGCTCTCCGAGGCGCAGCAGCTAGTGGCCGCAGGCTCCAGCGTGGAACAGCTGCTGGACGGCCTCTACAAGGAGGCCACCGGCCCGGAGACGCAGGCCACGGGCGCCCTGGCGGAGATCGAGAAGGTACTGGGCTCGACCGAGGGGATCGGCTCTGGTGGGGTGAACTCCAAGATTGACGCGCTGACCGCCCACCTCGATACCGTCTGGCCCGACGCCACGGTGCTGCCTCTCCCGGACCCCGCCGGCTGCCCGGCGGTGGAGCAGGAGGCCAGCCAGCCGCAGGCCCCCGGCCAGGCCGTGATGTGGCTGGCCAACCGCCTCTACTGCACCGACAAGCACCTGGGCACCGCGCTGTCCTCCCTGAAGGATGAGATCACGCAGGCGCAGACGGCGGTGGACAAGGAACTGGACACCGCCCGCACGAACGCGCAGGGCACCCTGGCCGCCGCCACGGCGGAGGTGGACGCGCTGGGCAAGCAGTTGGCTGACGTGATGAACCAGCAGCGCGCCCAGACCCAGAAGGACGTCTCTGACCTGGTCACGGAGGCCAAGGCTAAGACGGAAGCCGACCTCACCAAGGCCCTGGACGACCTCTCGCTGTCCATGAACAACACGCTGGATGGACTGCAGAACGCCCTGTCTCGCTCCGCCGAGCAGTCCGTGTCCGTCTCCACCCAGCTTTCCTCCGAGTTCTCCACGCTGCTGCTCAACCTGGGCCAGCCGGGCACGGACAACCGCCTGGGCTTGATCGGCAAGCTGTACGGCATCACCACGGACGTGGGGGAGACGGGCAACGTGCTCAACGGCGTGGACGGCACGGTGACCAGCTTTGCCGACTCCCGCAAGGGGGCGCTGCGCCGCATCAACCTCCACTCGGCCATCTACCAGCGGGCCCAGCTGTTGGAGGAGTCTTTTAAGCCGTTTAGCACCTCTGAGACCCCGGTGCTCACGGTCGTAACGTTCACCATGGGAGGCGAGTGATGAAGGCAGCTAACCGCGTGGCTGGGGCCGCTAGTGCCCTCCTGGCCTTGGGGCTGCTTGCCGGTTGTGCCGACGACGTTGCCGCACCGCCCGCCCCGGCGCCGACCGTGGAGTCCTACGTGCAGCCCGACGCCGGCCTGACCGCCGCCCTGACGGAGGGGCAGGAGGTGCGCATCGGGGTGCTCGTGGGGCCCGTGGAGGGGGCCGGCGCCGAGTTCCGCCCCCTGGTGGAGGGCGCCAACCTGGCCGCCTACCGGTTCGCGCTGGTCGGGGCCGACGTGAGCCTGGAGGTGGCGCTGGACGACGGCACTGCCTCCGGTGCGGCCAGCGCCGTGAAGTCCCTGCTGGACAAGGGGGTGAGCGGGATCGTGGTTGCCTCCCAGGCCGATTCGCACCTCTCCGATGCGTTGAAGCTCGCCAACGCGGCCGGTAGAGCCGTGATCTCCCTGTATTCGGCCGCCACCGACGCCGAGGTGTGGAGCCTGGCCGCTGACTCTGGCGCCCTGCGCCAGGCGGCGGCCGACGCTCTGGCCGGTGCGAACGCCAAGAAGCCTTTCGTAGCCCTGGCACCCTCCCGGCAGGCGCCCGTGGACGGGGCGCGTTTAGCCACCATCGACGACGCTGCCAAGACGGCCGATGCGATTAAGGCTGCGGTGGATGCCCGCGAGGTGGACTCCGTGGTGGTTTCTGCCCCGGCCGCGCAGAGTGCCGCGCTGGTCACCGCCCTGGATGCGCGCCTGGGTGGGGCGCAGATTCCGATCTTGGTGAGCGCCGAGGCGGTGACGCCGAGCTTCGGTGAGGCGGTGATGGCGGCGGGCGCCGCCGAGGGCCGCCTGCTGACGGTGGGGACCACCTCTGTCGACCTGACCGCCCTGTCCCCGGGGGAGGATGGCAGTGCGGCCTCCGCCTTCTTCACCTCCATGCGCCTGGCCATGGGGGACGCGGACTGCATGAACCTTTACCGCGACGACCCTTGTTCCCAGTCGATGCACCTGGCCGACGCCGCCAGCCATGACGCCGTGGTGGCGCTGGTGCGCGCCGTCGAGGCCGCCGGGAGCACCGAGCCCGCCGCCGTCCGCGAGGCCCTGGCCGGACTGTCCCTGAGCACCGCAGACGGCCTGGCGGGCGGAAGCCTGGACTTCCGCAGCAAGAGCGCGCTGCCCGCCAGCGAGCTGAAGACCCTGCACGCCTCCACCGCAAACCCGGGCATGCGGCCCGTGCCGGCCGGGCAGCAGGGAGCACACTCTTTGTTCTGGTTCTCCGAGTGAACGCATTTGCCCGTCCGAGCGCGCTGGGCAGCCGCTACATCCTCACGGAGTTGATCGGTAGGGGCGCCACTGGCGAGGTGTGGCGTGCCACCGACGTCACCACCGGCCGCCCGGTGGCCGCCAAGGTGCTCAAGGAACACCACAGCGCCGACCCGGCGCTCCTGGCGCGTTTTGTGCAGGAGCGCAACGTGCTGCTGGGCCTGGATCACCCGCAGGTGGTCAAGGTGCGGGACCTGGTGGTGGAGGGCACCACGCTGGCGATCGTGATGGACCTGGTGGAGGGTCCGTCCCTCTCCGCGCTGCTGGCCTCTCGGGGCACGCTGAGCCCCGGTGAGGCGGTGGAGCTGACCATAGGCATCCTGCAGGCACTGGCCACCGCCCATTCCCAGGGGATCGTGCACCGGGACATCAAGACGGACAACGTGCTGTTGGCCGCCTCCGGTCCCCTGGATCGTCACTGCGTGCGCCTGGTGGACTTCGGCATCGCCAAGATCCTGGAGGACTCCCCGGGGGCGCGGGAGGCGATCGGCACGCCCAAGTACATGGCTCCGGAGCTCTTCGCCTACGGCACCGCGTTTGAGACATCCGATGTCTACTCGGTCGGGATCGTGCTCTACCAGCTGCTGGCCGGTCGCACCCCCTTTGGGGGCATGGGCGGCCCGACTGCGGTGGGGATAAGGCACATCGAGTCCCTGCCACCGGTTTTGCCCGTCGATGGCGCGCTGTGGCGGCTGCTGAGCGGGATGCTGGCGAAGAACCCGGTCCACCGCCTGCCCGCCGCAGAGCTGGTTACCGCATTTTGTAACCTACCGCTGTCGGTGTGGCAGGCCCCCGCCCTGCCGGTGCAGCCGGACGTTACCGGCTGGGAGAAGTCCCCGCTGACTATCCCCGGGCGGGAGGAGATCGAGGCGCTGTCTTCCGGCAGGGGAGAGCCGGCCGAGCAGCCCTCGCCCCCGCAGCCAGGTCCTGCTGCCGAGACGGCGGAGGAGGACCCGGACCAGACCTCGCTAAACGACTGGCGCCCACTGCCCAAGCGGGCGGAAACAGCCCCCACACAGGCCGAGCCTGCGGAGTCCGAACAGGCCGGGGACGCCACGCTGCTCAAGAGCGCCGCACTACCTGCCCCCGAGTCCGCCCCCAAGACCGCGCCGGAGAAGAAGAGCCGCAAGCCCCTGTACCTGCTGCTCGGTGCGGCCGCGGGAGTGGTGGCCCTTTCCTTTGGTGCCCTGGCCCTGACCGGCCAGCTGTCCGATGGGCAGAAGGAGGCGGCGAGCCCGGAGATAACCACCCAGGCCGCCCAGCTGGTGGGCGACTTCACGGAGAGCGGCCTGCGCGTGGACCTGGGGGCCGCCTGGGACAAGGAGGTCTCCACCACCCGGTTGACGTTGACCAGCTCCGTGGCGCCGGGCGCGAGCCTTTCGGGCGAGATGCTGGTGGTGATCCCGGACGTGGACGGCGGCTGCGCGCAGGTGGAGGAGCAGGAGGGGCTAACCCGCGTGAAGGCCTCCACGGACGGGTTGAACGTGCCGTGTGGCTACTACTTTGATCTGGAACGCCTCACCGCCGGCCAGAAGCAGGAAGTGACAATTTCGGTAGGCCTGAAGCTGGTGGGCGAGGACTCCAAGGTGCTGGACTCCTACGAGGATTGGTTGCGTGACGTACAGCGCGAAACCGGTGACGCACTGGCCTCCATGACGGGCACCCGCTTCGCCCTGCAACGGGTGACCGGAATCAGCGTCACCGCCACCTCCGTGAGCCTGGAGGGCACCGCCGCCACCCCTGTGCCCTACCTGGTCAAGGCGAAGTGGCGGGGCAAGCACGACGCCGCGCTGGAGACCGACCTGCTCTCGTCTGACACCCTGGACGGCATGGAGGTCGACGCCCTGCTGGACCTGACCGGGGGAGATGGCCTGGACGCGGTCAGCCTGACCACCTGCTCCTCGGCCCGCGTGATCGGCACGCGCGTCCTGGCAGAGCAGCCGGACAACAACTGTTTCGTGGAGATTGAACTGGGCGTCATGAAGAGCCCGCGGGCCAGCTTCCAGGCGCGAATGAAGAATTAGCTCTGCTCGACCTAAACAAGTTTTCTGTTGACAGAACACGAACTCAGACCATAGGGTGTGTTTGTTATCACTGTTGGCGCATGTCTTGATGTGGTGGCAGGGCGGCGTTGATTTCAAGGTTCGCGCCAAGGGTTTTGGTTATTATTCCATAGGTCAGTTTTCCGTTCTGTCACCCCGTCGCATCTCCTGGTTATCCAGATGTGTGCGGAGTTGGATTGCGGGAGGGGTGGAGTTCTTGAAGGTTAAGCTCGTCGTCGCGTCGTGTGTCGTAGCACTATCTATGGGGGCGTGCTCCCAAGGTGAAGTGGCTCAGTCGGGTGGGGTTGTGCAGGGCCAGGCCGTGTATGACCACTTGGCGTGGAAGCCCGAGACAAAGGTCGAACTTGCTCCCCAGAGTCCCGAGCAGATGAGCGCCGATCGCCTTAGCTGGGTGGAGGCAAACCGTACCGTGATGGGAATAGGTGAAAGCGTCCCTGTTCCCGATCTGGTTAGGTGGATAGAGCTAGGGGAAAACCATCAACCAATCGTCGACTGCATGGCCCAAAACGGATTTGCCGTTAGCTTGGATCAGACT
Source organism: Buchananella sp. 14KM1171 (assembly GCF_041380365.1). Lineage (NCBI taxonomy): Bacteria > Bacillati > Actinomycetota > Actinomycetes > Actinomycetales > Actinomycetaceae > Buchananella > Buchananella felis. The sequence goes on from NZ_CP159981.1 coordinate 2,060,501, forward strand.
GGCGAAGGTTTGCGTTTCGATTCAGCAACAGCAGGCTCGGGCGATTCGGGTGCTTCTCCGGTTTCTCTGCAGATTTGGCTTTGCTACGCGCAGTTCACCCCCAAGAGCGTCGTTGTAGAACATTCTCCAGAGATGGATGCTGTGCTCTACGAGTACTACACGACTTTCTTCGTTCCGTGCATGCGAAACGCGGGTGTGGAGTTTGCTGAGGAACAGCCCTCAAAAGATGTGTGGTTGGCCAGCCGCTTGAACCCGCAGGGTACCTCCGCCCCCATCTGGGAACCAGTGAATCTAGATACCTGGAGCGCGGAGAGCCAGCGCAAGTTTGGATCCTACGAGGCACAGTTAGAGTTGTTTGACCGCTGTCCCGCCCGTCCACCTGCCGCTGCGCTGTACGGTGAGTAACACGAAAGAACGCCAGCGAGGGTAGGGGCAATGAGGCAAGGGAAACGTGAATCCCCCCGTCCGCTGAGGGTTTCCCTCATCGTGCTCTGTGTTGCTGTCTTGGCGGGCTTGAGTTTCTGGGCCGGGATGCAGATTCGAAGTGGTGGGCAGCCTGCGGCAACCCCCGGTGCGGAGCCGGTCTTTGCCACCGCGCAACGGGTTGAAGTAGGTAGAACGCTCACTCTGACAGTGCGGGTTGAACAGCCTCAGACTCCCGTGGCGGCCAATCTGATGTCCGGTGTACTCACGTCACTGCCGGGAGAAGTCAGTGCAGATGTTGGCACTGAGCTGTATCGCGTGAATGATGTGCCGGTTCGTTCGGTTGAGGGGAGTGTCCCCTTCTATCGGGAATTGTCCCGAGAGTCAAAAGGGACAGACGTCCTCCAGCTGAACAATGCTCTCGTCGAGCTGGGCTACCTTGGTGAGGCAGACGACCAGTTTGACGCGTACACCGAAGCGGCGGTCAAGCAGTGGCAAAAGGACTTGGGGCTGCAACAGACGGGGATAGTAGCTGCCGGTGAACTGGTCGCATTGCCGTCTCTGCCAGCTCACCTAGTGCTGGATGGTGAAAAGCATCGGCTCGGTTCGGTCCTTTCCGGAGGGGAATCCATCGTGATGTCACCCTCCGCAACGCCGTCTTTCCACTTGGTTCTCTCCAACACGCAGGTGCCGCTAGTGCCGACTGGTGCGCCGGTGCGTGTTCTCCACGCAGACCACGCCTGGCCCGCCATTACGGGTGAAGGCAAAGTTCAGGAAGACGGCAGTACCCATGTCGCGTTAATCGCCCCAGACGGGGGACTGGTCTGCCAGGACCAATGTGGAACGCTCCCCGCTGAATCCGCTCTCACACTCGTCGCCGAAGTCGTGCTCGTGCCGAAGGCAGAAGGAATCGGAATTCCGCAAGCGGCGTTGAAACAAGGGCCGGACGGGGAGTACTCGGTGCGCCAACGATCTGAGGGCGCGGTGGTGTCCGTGCCAGTCTCGGTGATCTCGGTGCAGGATGGCGTTGCGGTAGTTACTGGTTTGGAAGCCGGGGCTCAAGTGGAGATATCCGGGCCCGAACCCGGCGCGGGTCCCCCAGCGCCCTCGGTTAGCCCGTCGTAAGGTGTTTGGGCAATGCGACTTGGGCACCTGATCCTGCTCTCTTGGCGCACGGCTGTGACGAGGAGAGTCGCCAGTGCGCTGATCGCGATAGTCGTGGCAGCAACCTGCGTTCTAACCCTGTTGACGGTAGGACGCTCTGCGGCACAAATGACGGCGCTCGCAGACTCCCTGAACGAGCCCCGTTCCCGTCTCCTGACCTTGCGCTCGCAGGGGGAGGCAGACTTCATTACGCCCGCTGCGGTGACTCAAGTACGCGGTTTATCTCAAGTCCAGGTGGGCGTCGGCCTGAGCTTCCCCGTGGACGTAAGAAACGGCAGGTTGCCCGGGGTCGCCGCCGTACCCCTTTGGCGCGTTACCCATGAGCTCGACGTGGCGCGCATTGTCTCGGGACGCGCGCCCAACGAGGGGGAAGCCATCATCGCAGAAGATGCCGCAGTTGGTCAGAGCATCGACCTGCCCGTCGGCTATGTAGAAGACACGGCGGGAGGCCAGTACCCAATCGTAGGAATCTTTGCCCCTCTGCCGGGTTTTGAGTTTCTGTCTGCAGGCCTTGTAACACCCGCGCAGGATGGTGACCTTCTCTCCTCGCTGAGTCTGCTAGTCAAGAGAGTCGACCTCACTGCCCCAACCCTGGCGACAGTTGTGAGTATTCTTGGGTCCCCGTCCCCAGACAAGCTGGCCATTCAGAATCCACCTGGTCTTGGCGTAGCTGGTGAACTGCTGCGGCGCTCCCTCGGTTCCTATCACTACACCGCGCTACTCATCTCCTTAGCTGCGGGGGGAGTCTTCACCATTGCCGTGGTTGTTTCTGACGTTCTAGCGAACCGGCGCGATCTGGGCCGACGCAGAGCGCTGGGAATGACCCGGGCGGACCTCGTGCTCTTCACGGTCTTACGCACAGTATGGCCAGCTGCGGTTGGTGGGGTCTTGGCTGCAGCCGCAACAAGCGGATACTTCCTTTACACTGGAGCGCCCTTGGTGTGGCAGCAAACAGTAGCCCTGCTCATTACCCTGCTGACGTCTACGGTCGGCTCAGCTCTATTGCCGGCGATCTGGGCCTCGCGGATAGATCCGGTTAAGGTCTTGCGCTCGCCCTAACCAAGCTGATGGTCTGGGCCCCTACAGTTCCAGCACGGAGTCAGACAACCTAATGACCTCTGGGTCGTGGGTCGCGATTACTACGGTTCGGCCCTCGTCAGCAGCGGATCGAAGGGCCTCTATGACGGTGAGCGCGTTCCCGGGGTCTAGGTTGCCTGTCGGCTCGTCAGCAAGAATGAAGTCCGGTTCGTTCACAAGTGCACGGCACACAGCCACGCGCTGGGCCTGGCCGCCGGAGGTCTGGCCGGGCTTGTGGTCCTTGCGTTCCCCAAGGCCGAACTTGTCCAAGAGAGTGCTCGCTCGCTGGCGAAGCCGGGCCGGATCCTGCCCCATATAGAAGCCCGGTTCCATCACCGAGTCCAAAACGGTTTGAGAGGGATCCAGCTCCGAGTCTTGGAACACGAAACCCAGTTGTCTAGAACGTATTCTTGAACGGGCACTATCTGGCAGGTGGGAAACAGGTTTCGAGTTTATGAGAACTGCCCCGCTAGTCGGCGATAGCAGCAAACCTAGTATGTAGAGCAGCGTGGACTTTCCGCGCCCCGACGGTCCGGTTACGGCGGTCAGCTTTCCCGGCGCGAAGGAATGCGAAAGCCCTCCGTAGAGCTCCTCCCCGCCCTTGGTGTACCTGAAACGCAAGTCGCGCACGGCAAGCTGAGGGGAATCTGTGTTGAGTTCCATAACTCCTCCATTGCAGTGCCGAAACGAGTGTGCCAAGAGGGCTGCGCCCGCTGCTCAGTTCTCCTCTGGGTAGAACCAGGAGCCGCCCAGCGCGACGGCGTCGCACAGTTCCAGGATCTCCTTGCGGGCAAACAGGTGCGGCGTGGTGAAGACCAGGTGGGCCAGCGTGATCGGGTCGCCGGGTACCTCCAGCCAGTAGTCGGCCATGAGCAGCGGGGTGTTCCCGCCGCCCACCTCGGTGGCGCCCTGCACGGTGCGGGTGTGCCGCAGCAGGCGGTCGTCTGCGGTCTCCACCAGCACCAGGTCATCCTCCGGCCCGGCGTCGGCGCGCAGCTTCTGCTCCAGCAGCTCGAAGGCCGTGGCCTTGCCGGAGGAGCCCACAGAGTGCCAGTAGGTGACCACGTTCAGGGCGGCGGCAGCCTGGTTGGTGCGGGCCACCAGGAAGGCGAATTCGCGCCCGCCCTGCGCGGCGGCGTCCGAGGCGGTGCGCGCCAGCCAGGTGCGCATCTCGTGACGCAGCTGCGCACCGGCGTCAGAGAGCTGCACCGTCTGCTTCTTCACCAGCGCCTGAATCTGCTCCTTGCGTCTGGCCTCGTTCGCGGTCAGGTCGATGGTGGCCCAGTGGGAGGGCAGGTCCAGCAGGTAGGCGGCGGCCGGGCGGGCAGGGCGGGTGGCAACGTCGTCCCAATCCTCGCCCTCGCCCGCAGCATCAGCCTCGTCCTCGCCAAGTGGGGGCTGCGTCATCACCAGTAGCTGCTGCAGCACAAAGACGTCGATCGCGTCGGCCTCCTCCTTGTCGGGAGCGGAGTCGATCACCAACTGGTGAAACGAATCCGCATCGGAGACCACGTAGTCCACCAGCACGGCGCCGTGGCGGATCACGAACAGCCCCTCGGTGCCGTGGCGGTCTGCGCAGTAAGCCTCGGCGCTGGAGTAGATGTGCAGGTCAGGCAAGCCAGTGCCGGGATCCGTGAAGGCAATAGGGCGGATCTCGCCCTGCTCATCCAGACCGACCGGCAGGATCGCCACGTCGTCAGCCAGGGCGTCCAGGATGTCCGCTAGGGAACCGGATGCCTCCGCGAGAGCCTGGGAGCCCAATTCCTTCAGCGGGGCCACCGGGAGCACCCGAACACCCTCGGGCACTTGCGGGGCGGCGGCCTCGCCCTGCAACGCGAGCGAAAAGACCAGGTCCGCGTCGAAGCCCGCCTCGGCGCGGCGAATCCCGCCCGCCTCCGGTGTCGTTGCCTCCGCATCCGTCACCGTCGCGTCGGCTGCCTCGGGCACCTGTTCGACGATCTTGCCGATGATCGGGCCCACGTTGGCGGGTATGGATTCGAGCAGAACGGGCACCCTGTCAGCATTTTCAACACGCACGGGCCAATCCTATGCGGGCAGCTCAGCTAAATCGCGCGGCCGCACGCCTAAACCTCGGCAGGTCCGCCGGGCGCGAAGAACCACGCGGGTCACTGCCCGCCAGAGAAGTCGGTGGACCCGGTCATGCCGGCGTGCCAGCGGTAGAGCAGCTGGGCCACGTCCGCAGTCCCCGGAGCAACGGGCCTGCCCTGCATGTCCACCTTCGGCAGCATCAGCACAAGCGCGATGGTGCCGGCGCGGGTGTCGATGAACACTGCCGACTCCGGCCGACGCAGGAACGAGACCGGCTCCAGGCGAATCCCCACCACGTCGGCCTGCCGCAGCACGATCGGCGCGTCGGCGTCCTTCTTGCGCAGGTCGTGCAGCTCGAGCGCCTCCCGGGAGATCACCAGCGCGGCCTCGTTCTTCAGGATGCCGATCTTGTCTTGCGAGCCGTCCAGCGGGAGCGGCAGCATGGTGGCTGGGTGGACGATCACGCCCTTACGCCGGCGCAGCTTTTGCATGGGGGCTTGGCCCTTCCTGAATCCCCAGGCGAGGAAAGCCACGATGATCACCACGGCCACCGCCACCGCAGCTATCAGCGACCAGAAGTAGGTGGGCCCTTCATTCCAGGCCATCCAGACCCCGAGGGCCACGAACGCGACGAACGCCAGCGAGGCAACGCCCTCGCCGGGAGCCTGATTCATAGTCGGTACCTCGCTGTTCTCTGCCGCTGTGCGGTCAGGTGGCGCGATCCGGCCGCGTCCCTCAAGTAGTACAGTCCGATTCGACCGGTGGAGGCAAGTCTGCCGTGCGCGGCCTGTGCAAGGCGGCCGCCCCGCCGTAAGGCGCGAGGGGATGGACGACGTTGCCGCCTTCCCGCCCGGCCAAGCAAGGCCGCTGCGCCGCAGGGCGAGGGAAACAAGGAGGCGCGAGAGGCGTCGTCGGCCCTTACCATTGAATGCAAAGTACCCAAGTGGGCGAAGCGAACAAAGGAGAACGGGGTAAGCCCCCAAACCATGCGTAAGGCGATGAACCCGGCCGCCGCCCTCGGCAGCGCCATCCCCGGCCCGGCACAGCTTGCCCCGGCGCCACAGGAGCGGGCGCAGACCAGCCGCACCGTAACGATCCCGCCGGAGGTGGACCCGCTGCTGGTGCTCGGCACGCGCGACGAGGTGCTGCGCGCCCTGGCCGACGGCTTCAAACACCTGCAGGTCCACTCGCGCGGCGCGGAAATCACCTTCACCGGCGCCGCCTCCCAGGTGGAGCTGGCCGCCAACCTGGCCGGTGAACTGATCGCGCTTGCCCGCGACGGCAAGAGCCTGACCCCGGACGCCGTGGCGCGCGCCGCCTCCATCCTCACCAGCCACGCAGAAGACCGCTCCTCCTCGGTGCTCGGCACGGACATTGTCTCCAACCGGGGCAAGACCATCCGCCCCAAGACGCTGGGGCAGAAGGCGTACGTGGACGCGATCGACGCCAACACGATCGTCTTTGGGGTGGGGCCGGCCGGCACCGGCAAGACCTACCTGGCGATGGCCAAGGCCGTCCACGCCCTACAAAACGGGATGGTGCGCCGAATCGTGCTCACCCGCCCCGCCGTGGAGGCCGGCGAAAACCTGGGCTACCTGCCCGGCTCGCTGACCGACAAGATCGACCCCTACCTGCGCCCGCTCTACGACGCGCTGCACGACATGATCGACCCGCAGCAGATCCCCAAGCTCATGGCGGCCGGCACCATCGAGGTGGCGCCCCTGGCCTACATGCGCGGCCGCACCCTCAACGACGCCTTCATCATCCTGGACGAGGCGCAAAACACCACGCCCGCGCAGATGAAGATGTTCCTTACCCGCCTGGGCTTTGGCTCCCACGTGGTGGTCACGGGCGACGTCTCCCAGGTGGACCTGCCGCGCGGAGTGCGCAGCGGGCTGCAGGTGGTGCAAGAGATCCTGCCCGGCATCGACGACGTCGCCTTTTGCAACCTGACCTCCAACGACGTGGTGCGCCACCGCCTGGTGGGGGAGATCATCGACGCCTACGAGCGCTACGACGCCAGAGAGGCAGCCGCCGGTGGCCGCGACGAGCGGTGGCGCGAGGCGCAGCGGGCGCGCGTGGCCGGCGAACGGGCGCGCAGGCGGGAAGCCAGCGAGGCAAGCCGCCGCGAGGGCGAGCGCAGCGCGGGCGGCGCGGGCGTAGAGCGCGGCGAGCGCGGCCAGGGCAGCGAGCATGGCGGCGACGGCAGCGGGCACGGCGCGGGTGTAGAGCGCGGCGAGCGCAGCGCGGGCGGGCGACACGACAGCGAAACGGAGGCGCAGTGAGCATCGAGGTAAACAACGAGACCACCTTCACCATCGACCCGGCCGAGTTCGCCGAGCTGGCCCGGTACGTGCTGGATTCCATGCACGTCTCCCCGCTGGCGGAGCTGTCCATCATGCTGGTGGATCCCGACGCGATGGCGGTGCTGCACGAGCGCTGGCTGGACCTGCCCGGTCCCACCGACGTGATGAGCTTCCCGATGGACGAGCTGCGCCCGGGCAAGCCGGGCGCCCCCACGCCGCCCGGGATGCTGGGGGACATCGTGTTGTGCCCCGACGTGGCGCGCGAACAGGCCGCCGCCGCCGGGCACTCCACCATCGAGGAGCTGCTGCTGCTCACCACCCACGGCATCCTGCACCTGCTGGGCTTTGACCACGCCGAGCCGGAGGAGGAGAAGGTCATGTTCGACCTGCAGCGCAAGCTGCTGTTCACCTTCCTAGCCCAGCGGGCCCGATGAGCGGCAAATGCGCCAAGCAGGAGGGGTGCTGATGTACCCCACCCTGCTGTTCGTGGTGGCCGGGGTGCTGTATGCGCTCTCCGCCCTCTACTCCGCGATCCGCCCCGCCCTGGAGCGCCTCTCCCGCGTCCAGGTGGAAGAGGCCCAAAGCGCGGGCCTGCGCGGCGCGCACCGCCTGGAGGGATTCGTGGAGCGGCGCGCCCAAGCGCAGTCCGGCGCCGCAGCCACCCAGTACCTGTGCGAGACCGTGGCGACCGTGGCCCTAACCCTGGGGCTGGCGGCGTTCCTGAGGACCTGGTGGCTCACCGCGCTGGTGAGCCTGGCGGTGATCCTGGTGATCGTGGCGCTCGTGGCAGGGGTGGGCCCCTCCCGGTGGGGCAAGAACTCCCCAGTGAACGTGGCGCGAAAGCTGGGCCCGCTGATAGCGGGTCCGGCCGCCGTGGCAGGGTGGCTCTCCAGCGCCACGCAAGGGCTGGAGCACATCAACCCGCCCACCACCACGGAGGCGGAGGCCCGCGAGGAGATGGCCGACGACCTGCGAGACCTGGTGGACCGCGTGGGCGAGACCGAGGGCTTCGAGGACGAGGACCGCGAGATGCTACGCAGCGTCTTCGAGCTGGGCCAGACCCTGGCCCACGAGATCATGGTGCCGCGCCCGGACCTGGTGACCATCCCGCAGGACGCGCCCCTGCGCAAGGCCATGAACCTGTTCGTGCGCTCCGGGTTCTCCCGCGTGCCCGTGCTGGACGAGGGTGACGACATCGTTGGCATCCTCTACTTCAAGGACGTGGTGCAGCACCTGCACTACCACGCCGGCGCGCAGGAGGAGAGCGTGGAGGAGCTGGCGCGCGAGCCGCTCTTTGTGCCCGAGTTCGTGCGGGCAGACGACCTGCTGCGCCAGATGCAGGCCGCCTCCAACCACATCGCGGTACTGGTGGACGAGTACGGCGGCGTGGCCGGCCTGGTCACCATCGAGGACCTGCTGGAGGAGCTGGTCGGAGAGATGACCGACGAGCACGACCGCGCCGAGCCCGAGGTGGAGGAGCTGGGCGAGGGCCGCTGGCGCGTGCCCGCCCGCCTGCCCATCGCAGAACTGGGCGAGCTGTTCGGCCTGGACATCGACGACGACGACGTGGAGACGGCCGGTGGCCTGCTCACCAAGGCGCTGGGACGGATTGCCCTCCCGGGCGCTAGCGCCGATATTCTTGGTATTCACTTGGAGGCCGAGCGCATTGGCGGGCGGCGCCACCAACTGCTCTCCCTGCTGGCGAGCAAAGCGGAGGAGGAAGAGGATGCAGTTCCCGAGCGACGCTGACCTGATGAACGGGCCCAACGCCTTCGAGGGCGAGGGCATGGCCGACTTCGAGCACGCCCGGGCACGCCTGGAGGCCCTACCGGACGACTACCGCTCCGGTTTCGTGTCCCTGGTGGGGCGCCCCAACGCGGGCAAGTCCACGCTCACTAACGCGCTGGTGGGGGAGAAGGTGGCCATCACCTCCATGCGCCCCCAGACCACCCGCCACACGATCCGCGGGATCGTGCACCGCGACGACGCCCAGCTGGTGCTGGTGGACACCCCCGGCCTGCACCGTCCCCGCAACCTGCTCGGCAAGCGCCTGAACTCGCTGGTGCGGGAGACCATGGCGGAGGTGGACGTGGTGGTCATGTGTATCCCCGCTAACGAGAAGATCGGCCCGGGCGACCGGTTCATTGCCGGCGAGGTGGAGCAGCTGCGCGCCAAGAAGGTGGCGGTGGTGACCAAGAGCGAGCTGGTCAACCGCGAGGCGCTGGTGGCCCAGCTTTTGGCCGTGCAGGAGCTGGGAATCTTTGACGAGATCATCCCGGTCTCCGCAGTGGCCGGGCGCCAAGTGGACGACCTGGCGGACCTGCTGGCCCGCCTGGTGCCGCTGGGCCCGCCGCTCTACCCCGAGGGGGAGATCACCGACGAGCGGGACGAGAAGCGCATCGCGGAGCTGGTGCGCGAGGCCGCCCTGGAGGGGGTGCGCGACGAGCTACCCCACTCCCTGGCAGTGACCGTCGAAGAGATGATCGAGCGAGAGCCGCGGGCGGACGGCAGCCCAGGCGCCCTGGCGATCCACTGCTCGGTGCACGTGGAGCGCGACTCCCAGAAGGCGATCGTGATCGGCAAGGGCGGTTCCCGCTTGCGCGAGGTCGGTGCGGCCGCGCGCGCCGAAATCGAGGCGCTGCTGGGGCGGCGGGTGTTCCTAGACCTGCACGTGCGCACCGCCAAGGACTGGCAGCGCGACCCCAAGCAGTTGGGACGCCTGGGCTTCTAACGCCCCTGTCCGAACTGCGGAAGGCCCGGACGCCCCAGGGGGCGGGTTGTACACTGCGAAACGTGATCGTCTTCGGCCTGCTGCTTAGCTGCCGCGCCGGGGCCTAAAGTTCGGGCTCCTCGGCGCGGGCTACTTAGTGCACCCGAACCCGACTTAACCGCCGAAGGATTTTGCGATGAAGACGTCAGCCCGCCCCGCCCCCCAACAGCCCTCCGCGATGCCGTACGTGAAGTACCGGCCCTTCCTGGACGTCAACCCGGTGGAGCTGCCGGATCGTCAGTGGCCGCAGCGTCGCATCACGGCGGCGCCGCGCTGGCTGTCCACCGACCTGCGCGACGGCAACCAGTCGCTGATGGAGCCGATGGATCCCAAGCGCAAGCGCGAGCTGTTCGAGCTGCTGGTCAAGCTGGGCTTTAAGGAGATCGAGATCGGTTTCCCCGCCGCCTCGCAGACCGACTTCGACTTTGTGCGCTCGCTGGTGATGGACGACGCGGTGCCGCAGGACGTCACCGTCTCCGTCCTCACCCAGTCCCGCACCGACCTGATCCACCGCACGATCGACGCACTGGAGGGCCTGCCGCGCGCCACCGTGCATCTCTACAACGCCACCGCCCCGCTGTTCCGCGACGTGGTTTTCCGCATGAGCAAGCCGCAGATCGTGGACCTGGCCATGGCCGGCACCCGCGAGATCATGGCGCAGGCGGAGAAGGTGCTGGGTGACGAGACCGTGTTCGGGCTGGAGTACTCCCCGGAAATCTTCGTGGACACCGAGCGCGAGTTCGCCCTGGAGGTGTGCGAGAACGTCATCAGCGTGTGGGAGCCCGGGCCGGAGCGGGAAATCATCCTGAACCTGCCCTCCACCGTGGAGCGCGCCACTCCCAACGTGTACGCCGACCAGATCGAGTGGTTCTCCCGCAACGTCTCCCACCGCGAGAACGTGTGCATCTCCGTCCACCCGCACAACGACCGTGGCACCGCCGTGGCCTCCGCAGAGCTGGCCATGCTGGCGGGCGCCGACCGCGTGGAGGGCTGCCTGTTTGGGCAGGGCGAGCGCACCGGCAACGTGGACCTGGTGACGCTGGCGCTCAACCTGTTCTCCCAGGGCATCGACCCACAGCTGGACCTGCGGGACATCGACACGGTGCGCCGCACGGCCGCGCACTGCACCCGCATGGACGTCTCCGAGCGTCACCCCTACGTGGGAGACCTGGTCTACACCTCCTTCTCCGGCTCCCACCAGGACGCCATCAAGAAGGGCTTCTTTGCCCGCCAGGAGAAGGTCAAGGCCGCCGGCGGTGACGAGAACGCGGTGCCGTGGGAGCTGCCCTACCTGCCGATCGACCCGCACGACGTGGGCCGCTCCTACGCTGCGGTGGTGCGCGTCAACTCCCAGTCCGGCAAGGGCGGCATCGCCTACCTGATGTCCACCGAGCACCACATGGAGCTGCCGCGCCGCCTGCAGATCGAGTTCTCCCGCCTGGTGCAGCGCCACACCGACTCCACCGGTGGGGAGATCGACGCCGCCACCCTGTGGCGCCTGTTTGTGGACGAGTACCTGCCCTACGACTACGCCAGCGACCTCACCCCGTGGGGCCGCTTCCGCCTGGGCGCCATCAACTCCTCCTCGCTGGACCACGACCACACCAAGGTGTCCACCGAGATCACCTTCGACGGAGAGGCAAAGGTGCTGGAGGGAGAGGGCAACGGCCCGCTGGGCGCGTTCGTCACCTCGCTGGAGTCCCTGGGGCTGGAAATCAAGGTGCGCGACTTCGCCCAGCACGCCCTCGGCTCCGGCCGCGAGGCCCAGGCAGCGGCCTACATCGAGGCGGAGGTCAACGGCCAAGTCCTGTGGGGGGTGGGGATCGACACCTCCATCGTCGCCGCCTCCTTCCAGGCGATGATCTCTGCCGCCAACCGCGCCCTGCGCTAGCGGCCAATCTGGGTGGACGACGCTCCGCCGGCCTGCATTAGAAGTAACGCCGGTGGAGCGTCGGCCATTACAGGGCCGGGGCTAACGCGCCCAAGCCGGTGGGGGTGCGACAATTGGCGCGTGACTGCCAAGCTCTACCGGGACGAGTGCGTGGTTTTGCGCACCCACCCGCTGGGGGAGGCCGACCGGATCGTCACCCTGCTCTCGCGCCACCACGGGCAGATCAGGGCCGTGGCGAAGGGGGTGCGGCGCACCTCGTCGCGCTTCGGGGCGCGACTGGAGCCGTTCGGGGTGGTGGACGCCCAACTGCACCGAGGGCGCAGCCTGGACACGCTGACGCAGGTGGAGACGATCGCGCCCTACGGCCGCTCGATCATGGCGGACTACTCGCTCTACACGTGCGCGTCCGTGGTGGTGGAGACCGCCGCGCAGCTGACCGAGGACCTGGAACAGGCACCCACGGAGTACGCCCTGGTGGTGGGGGCGCTGGCCTCCCTGGCCACCAACCGGCACCCGAGCGGGCTGGTGGTGGACTCCTTCCTGCTGCGCGCTCTGGCGGTGGCCGGCTGGGCCCCTTCCTTGTTCGAGTGCGCCACGTGCGGTGCGCCCGGCCCGCACGCCGCCTTCGACGCCCCCGCCGGTGGGGTGCTGTGCGAGGCGTGCGCGCCGGTGACCGCCCAGTGCCCGTCCGGCGCGGCGCTGCACCTGTTGGGGGCCCTGCTCAGCGGCGACTGGCCCCGCGCCCACGCCGCGCCGACGTGGGCGCGGGTAGAGGCCTCCGAGCTGGTGAGCGGGTATTCGCAGTGGCACCTGGAGCGGCGCCTGAAGTCCCTGCCGCTGCTGGAGCGGGCCTGAAAATGCAGAGCCAAAACAACACGCAGGAGGAGCGGTGAGTTTCCTAACGCCCCCACCCCACGCGAGCGGTGCTACCCCGCCGCAGCTGCCCGCCCAGCTGGTGCCCGGGCACATCGCGATCGTCATGGACGGCAACGGCCGTTGGGCCAACGAGCGCGGCCTGCCCCGCACCGAGGGCCACCGCAAGGGGGAGGAGGCCCTGCTGGACGTGGTGGCCGGGGCCCTGGACATCGGGGTGAAGCACCTGAGCGCCTACGCCTTTTCCACGGAGAACTGGCGGCGCTCCCCGGCGGAGGTCAGTTTCATTCTGGGCTTTAGTCGCGAGGTCCTGCGCAAGCACCAGGACATGCTGCACTCCTGGGGGGTGCGCATCCAGTGGGCCGGACGCCGCCCGCGGCTGTGGGGCAGCGTCATCCGGCAGCTGGAGGAGGCCGCCGAGCTGACCAAGCACAACGACCGCCTCACCCTGACCATGTGCATCAACTACGGTGGTCGCGCGGAGATCGCCGATGCGGCTGCCGCGATCGCCGCCGACGTTGCCGCCGGCCGCATTTCTGGGCGCCGCGTGAGCGAGGAGATGGTGGCCCGCTACCTGTACCAGCCGCAGCTGCCCGACGTGGACATGGTGTGGCGCACCGGTGGAGAGCACCGGCTCTCCAACTTCCTGCTATGGCAGGCCGCATACGCGGAACTGGTCTTCACGGACGAGCCCTGGCCGGAGGCCGACCGTCGGGCCCTGTGGCGCGCCATCGAGCTGTACGCGCGGCGCGACCGGCGCTTTGGCGGCGCGGTGGATTCCGTCAGCTCCTGACGGCGGTCGGGCGATCTACCGGCGGTGCGCCGCAGCTGCCCGGGTATGCGCCGCGCGCCGGTTGGTTAGGCGCGTTTGGGGTCGGGGCCGTATGCGCGTGGGCCGTGGGGGAGTAGTTTGGCTGGTTTGAGTTTGCCGAAGAAGGTTTTGCCGGGCAGGTAGTCGGGTGGGAACCAGGCCGGGGGTAGGTCTTGGCTGCGGGTGGGGAATGGTGCGGTCTTGATGAGTAGCCCGGGGGCGGTGTAGGGGCTGGGGTCTGGTCCCTTGATGGCGTGGCCGGAGTCGGGGGTGGGGATGGCCGGGCTGGCCGGGTAGGTGGTCACGTCCCAGGTGGCCGGGAGGCTGGTGTGCAGCCAGGGGGAGGTCAGGTCCGCGTAGCGTTGTCCCATCCACATGGCCCACACCGGGCGGGTGGGCAACCCAAAGATGTTGTCTCCGTGCATGTGCTCACGGTTTCTGTTTTCGGCACCCGCTTGGAAGCGGGCCTTGGAACCCCACGAGCGCCAACCGGCTAGTGCCTCTGCGAGGGCTAGTTCGGCGTGGAGGTGTTGGGAGATGGCGACGAAGAACTCCTCCAGGCGCGCCAGGCTGCTCTTGACCAGGGCAGCATCCAGCCACACCCAGGCATAGATGGTGTACAGGCCCCCGGGGTCAGGGAGAACCTGACTGTTTTCCCAGTCCATGATGAGTGGGAGGGAGAAGCAGATCTCTCCGAATAAGGGGTTGTGCCAGAGGGAGAAGGTGATGGCGCGGTTGCTGCCGGTGAGTAGTTCTGCCTTCGCTTCCGGGGTGATTGGTTTTTTGGGGCTGCCGTAGTGGTCGGGGAGGAATTCGGGGAAGTAGCGCTCGCACACGTGCATCCAGGTCTTGACCGGATCCCAGCAGTTCCCGTTCATCCCCTCCCACACAAAAGCCAGGGTCAGGTTGGTCGCGTTAGGTGAGGGCTTCTTCTTTGCCATGTTCACGGCCTTCGACTGATCGTGGGCGTGTACGACTGCGGCCGGCTCAGACCACGCCGCAAATGCTACAACGGGGTACATCCGACCGCTTGGGGCCACGCCCCCGACCATACTTTTGTACCCCGACCGCACGCTTGTGAGCTCGGGGGTAACGCGCCGCCGGCCACCGCCTCCACAGCACCGGCCGGGCCGGGTGTACCCGCGCCCACCGGCCGTCAGCGCCTGGCTCAGGCGGTGGCTGCCTGCTTCTCCAGCCGAGCCCGCAGGGACTTGGAGCGGTGGTGGTTGTAGACGAAGAACGCCACCGTGGCGGCCAGCGCGGCCAGGATTCCCACGATTCCCCACGGGGAGCCGGCGGCGGCCGCCATCGCGGCGCTCCAGATCGCCAGGCCGATGGTGGCGTAGATGACCGCCCAGGCCGCCGCGCCTGGCAGGATCGCCAGGCTGAAGCGGCCCCAGTGCCAACGCAGCGCGCCGGCGGAGGCCAACACTGCGGTCTGCAGGCCCACGGTGAGGAAGCACAGCGGCAGCACCACCCAGCCCAGCTGACGGATGGCCCGCATACCGGGGCCCTCCTCGTTGGCCAGCCAGGCGCGGGCGCGCCCACGCCAGGTGTGCTCCTCGCCGCGCTTCAACGCGGCGGTAGAGATCAGGCGCCCGGCCCAGTAGCTGCCCTGGGCGCGGAAGAACACGATCACGAACAGGGCGGCTACGGCCAGCGGGAAGGGCTGGCTGCGCAGGTAATCCAGCAAGGTTTAGTCCTCGGAAAGCTCGCTGGCGCAGGCGGCGCAGGTGCCGGCCAGCTCCAGGGTGTGGCCAATGTTCACAAAACCGTTGGCGGCGCCAATGCGCTCGATCCATTCCTCGATCGGCGGGCCGTCCAACTCCACGGTGCGCCCGCAAACTCGGCACACCAGGTGGTGGTGGTGTTCGTCGGTGGAGCAGCGGCGGTAACGGGCTTCCCCGTCTTCCAGCCGCAGCACGTCCACCGCGCCCTTCGCAGCCAGCTTGTTCACGGTGCGGTAGACCGTGGCCAGGCCGGTGGTAGAGCCAGCGGCGCGCAGGGCCTCGTGGAGCTGCTGAACGGAGCGGAACTCGTCGCTCGCAGACAACAACTCCATGATTTCCGTGCGCTGTCGCGTGATGCGGGTCATGCAGGCTCTCCAAGAGAAGTGGTAGACGGGGAGAGCCATCATCTCACGGCGAAGTTAGGTGTACCAGAGTGACCTACACCAAGTGCAAGCGGGCGCGGCGCCGGCGTCTAACGAGGGTCGGGCGGCAGCGTCGTCCATCACATTCTTGGTCGGCGCTTTGCCGAAACAAGGTTCACATATGCGGTTCCTGGACGCACGGTTTGCCAAGGGGGCGCGGTAGCTAGAATGAGACCGCCCAAGCGTGACTAAAGAGGGAAACGGCATGTTCACTTCGGCAGAAGAAGTCATTGCTTTCGTCGAGCAGGAAGAAGTTGCACTGATCGACGTGCGCTTCTGTGACCTGCCCGGTGTGCAGCAGCACTTCACCATCCCGGCAGGCGAGTTCGCGGCGGCCGTGACGGACGGCCTAATGTTTGACGGCTCCTCAATCCGGGGATTTACGGCCATCCATGAGTCGGACATGAAGCTGATCCTGGATGTAAACACCGCCTACCTGGACCCGTTCCGTCGGGTCAAGACGTTGATTATCTCCGCCTCGATCGTGGATCCGTTCACTGACGAGCCGTTCTCCCGCGACCCGCGCCAGGTGGCCGCCAAGGCCGAGGCCTACATGCGATCTACCGGTATTGCGGACACCTGCTTCATTGGCGCCGAGGCCGAGTTCTATCTGCTGGACGACGTTCGCTACGACGTCAAGCCGCACTCGACCTTCTTTCACGTGGACTCCGCCTCCGCCTACTGGAACACCGGGCGGCAGGAGGAGGGTGGCAACCCCGGCAACAAAACCCCCATCAAGGGGGGCTACTTCCCGGTCACGCCCCTGGACCAGTACGCCGACGTGCGCGACGCCATGACCGAGCGTCTGCAGGAGGTGGGATTGGTGGTGGAGCGTGCCCACCACGAGGTGGGTTCTGGCGGCCAGCAGGAGATTAACTACCGTTTCGCCCACCTACTCGCTGCGGCCGACGACATGCTGAAGTTCAAGTACGTCATCAAGAACGAGGCGATGCGCTACGGCCACACCGCCACCTTCATGCCCAAGCCGCTCTTTGGGGACAACGGTTCTGGCATGCACTGCCACTTCTCCCTGTGGAAGAACGGCGAGCCGCTGTTCTACGACGAGCGCGGTTACGGCGCGTTGTCTGACACGGCCCGTTGGTTTATTGGTGGCCTGCTGGAGCACGCCCCGGCGCTGCTGGCGTTCACCAACCCGTCCATCAACTCCTACCGCCGCCTGGTGCCTGGCTTCGAGGCGCCGGTGAACCTGGTCTATTCGGCCCGCAACCGGTCTGCCTGCACCCGGATCCCGGTGACCGGGACCTCGCCGAAGGCGAAGCGCGTGGAGTACCGGGTACCGGACCCGTCAGCCAACCCGTACCTGGCGTTTGCGGCCTGCCTGATGGCCGGATTGGACGGCATCCGCAACCGCACGGAGCCGCCGGCACCGATCGACAAGGACCTGTACGAGCTGCCGCCGGAGGAGTACGCGGACATCGCCAAGCTGCCCTCCTCCCTGGAGGCGGCGCTGGACGCCCTGGAGGCCGACTACGACTTCCTCACCGAGGGCGACGTGTTCACTCCGGACCTGATCGAGACGTGGATCGACTACAAGCGCCGCACCGAGGTGGAGCCGATGCGCATCTATCCGCACCCCTTCGAGTACGAGATGTACCTGAACGTCTAGGGGCGCAGGAGGGCTGGCGGGGCCGCTGGGGGAGTGCTTCTCCCGGCGGCCCCGCCGTTTTGCTGGCTTGTGGTTGTACGACGTTGCGCCGGCCGCGCGGATGGAGCGGGCCCCGTTCTTTGAGGCGCCGTGCCCGGGCTGGGGGCCTCCTGCCCGTAATGGGGCGCCGTGCCCGGTTTAGGGGGTTTCGGTCAGCGTCAGGCCGTGGGTCTTTAGGTAGTCCTCCCACTGGTCTGGCAGGGGGATGGCCATGGTGTCCCGGGAGGTGATGGTGAAGAGCGCCACCGGGGCCATGCCGGCTGCCAGGAGCAGGCCGGTGGGGGTGGGGCCCAGGTGTTCCAGGCTGTAGCCCAGGCCCAGCGATACCAGGGGAGCGATGAGGGCGTTGCCCACGCCGGCGGCGGCCCAGACGCGGCCCAGCATCCGCTTGGGGATCATCAACATGTAGAAGCCGCCGAAGGCGGAGTTGGCCGCCGGCACCAGGAAGAGCATGGGGGCGATCAGGGCCAGTTTTACCCAGATGGAGGGGGCCAGGGTGATCGATACCGCGCACACCACGGGCACCGTGAAGGTGAAGCCGATCAGTTTTCCGGTGGGGAAGCGCTTGACCAGTCTGGTGGCTGCGGCGGCGCCCAGCAGCATACCGACGGCGGAGACGGAGTTAAAAAAGGCCGCAGAGATCGGGGCGCTGCTGGTCTTGAGCGTGGAGAGCAGCAGGTAGAGGAAGAAGCCGTTCAGGAATGGGTTGAACAGGACCAACAGGACGGCAAAGCGGCGCATGAGCTGGTTGGCCGCCAGCAGTTTGAAGCCCGCCAGCGCGTGCGAGACCATGCCGCCGGTTTCCTTAGGGGTGTCGGCTTCAGGGGCGGGCGCGGCGCCGGCTGCGGGGGAGGCGTCTTCTTCCGTCACGCCGTCCTCGGCGGCGGCGTCCTCTTCAGCGCGGGCACCTTCCGGCAGCAGCCGGATCCGGGCAGCGGTCACCATGGCCAGGGCGTTGAGGACCAGCTCGGCCGCGAAATTGGAGAGCCAGTGCCAGGTCACCAGCGCGCCGGCGAGCGGGCCGCCGCCCAGCTGTATGGCGGCGTCGCGGCCCTCGTTCATGGCCATGCGGCTGGGCAGTTCCTTGGGTGGCACCACGTCCCGCAGCAGAGCGTCGGTGGACGTGGAGAGCAGGCCGGAGCGCAGTGCCATCAGGACGCCCACCACCAGCAGCAGCCAGAAGGACAGCCCGAACGCGAGCGCCCACGCGATGGCCGCACCGGTGACCACTATGCCGGTGACTGCCTCCACCATCACCAGCTTGCGCCGGTCGAAGTGGTCCACGATCACGCCGCCAGCCAGGAGGCTCGCGCCGCTGACGGCGGTGGCGGTGGCCTGAATGATTCCGGCCTGGCTCTCAGAACCCGTGGCGAGGAATACCAGCACTGGCAGCGCGAAGGCCCGGAAGGCCGCCCCCAGGGACAGGGAGGTGTCCGCCACCAGCCAGCGGTAGTAGTTGACCGCGTTGGCGCTGAGCGGGAACCTGGACTTAAACATCGGCAACATCATAGCTAGGGGCTATCGCGGGGCCGGTGGGCGGAGCCGATGGACGGGCGCGCCCTACTTGCTGACCACCGGGGTCAGGCTGCGCTCCTTGATGTAGTCGCCCCACTTTTCCGGCACGGGCAGGCTGAGCAGGTCGCGCGAGGTGAGGGAGGCAGAGGACACCAGCGCCAGCGCGGCGGTGAGGATCAGCCCGGTAGCGGTGGCCCCCAGGTGCTCCAGGGA
The DNA here is from genome assembly GCF_041380365.1 of Buchananella sp. 14KM1171. Taxonomy (NCBI): domain Bacteria; kingdom Bacillati; phylum Actinomycetota; class Actinomycetes; order Actinomycetales; family Actinomycetaceae; genus Buchananella; species Buchananella felis. The sequence goes on from NZ_CP159981.1 coordinate 2,079,411, forward strand.
CAGGCCTAGGCCCAGGAAGACTAGTGGCGCGAACGCGGCCCCGCCCAGGCCGGTGGCGGCGAAGGTCCGGCCCAGCAGGTTCTTGGGGATGATGGTCATGACGAAGCCGCCGAAGGCGGCGTTGCCGGAGGGTAGCAGGAACAGCAGCGGCACCAGCAGCGCCAGCTTGGCCCAGTACCACGGCACCAGGGTGACGGCCAGGGCCAGCGGCACGGGCACCAAGAAGGTTGCCGCCACCAGCTTGCCGGTGGGTACCCGGTCCACCAGCTTCGTGGCCAGCACCGAGCCGGCCAGTACGCCCACGGCAGTGGCCGAGTTGAACAGGGAGGCGCTGATCGGCAGCTTGCCGGACTTCAGGGTGTTGAGCAGCAGGTAGAGCAGGAAGCCGTTGATGAGGGGGAAGAAGAGGACGGACAGGACGTAGACGCGCCGCAGCAGGGCGTCGCCGAACATGACCTTGAAGCCGGCCAGCGCGGTGGCAAGGGGACGACGCTTCTCCCGCGCCGCCTGCTCAGCGGCCGCCTCGTCCTCGGCCGCGTCGCCCTTCGGTGCATCGCCCTCCGCGTCGGCGGAGGCGGAGGGGGCGGCCTCGGTCTCGGAGGCGTCGGCGGCAGCGTCGTCCGTCCCGGCATTGGTGGGGGCGGCATCGGTTTCACTGGCGTCGGCGGCAGCGTCGTCCGCCTCAGGCAGCGGGCGAATGCCAAGCGCGGCAAGCAGGGCCAGGGCGTTCAGGGCGATCTCGGCAGCGAAGGTGGCGATCCAGTTCCAGGTCACCAAAGCGCCGGCGATGGGGCCGCCGCTCAGCTCCACTGTGGCGTCGCGCCCCTCGTTGATCGCCATGCGGCGGGGCAGCTCCTTGGCGGGAACCACGTCTCGCAGGAGGGCGTCGGAGGCCGTGGAAAGCAGGCCGCCGCGAATAGCCATCAACACGCCCAACGTCAACAGGAGCCAGAAGGAAAGGCCGTAGAACCACGCCCACGCCGTGGCCCCACCCACGATCGCCACGCCGCTGAGCGCCTGGATCAACACCAGCTTGCGGCGCTCCACGTGATCCACCAGCACGCCACCAAACAGCATGAGCGCGCCGCTAATCAGCATCGCCACGGACTGGATTACGCCCGCCTTGGCCTCGGAACCGGTGGCGATCACAACCAGGGCCGGAATCGCAAAGACCCGCAGGGCACCGCCCAGGGTGAGGGAAGTGTCCGCCACGAACCAGCGCAGGTAGTTAAAACGGGTCTTCGGTTTTGCGGTCACGGTGCCCACCAAACTGCTCGGCGCAAAGGAAATACCTCGACAGGCTAAAGCTGTTCAGTGGGAGTAGGGGGTGGCCAAGGTCCCGGCGGTGGCGGGCGGTACCGGCGTGTGGAGAGCGCGGGCGGCGCGGATTCGGCCCGGAGCGCCCGGCCCGGTAGGCTAAGGCGGGTGCGCCAACGTGGGCGCAACTATCCCGAGCGCGCCCTCCAGGTGCGCCCTGAAACAAATAGGAGTGCTCATGGCATCCAAGCTCGACGCCGTCATCAACCTGGCCAAGCGCCGCGGGTTCGTCTACCCGTGTGGTGAGCTCTACGGCGGCACCCGCTCCGCATGGGACTACGGCCCGCTGGGCGTGGAGCTGAAGGAGAACATCAAGCGCCAGTGGTGGCAGGCCATGGTGCGTTCGCGCGAGGACGTGGTGGGCCTGGACTCCTCCGTCATCCTGCCGCGCGAGACCTGGGTTGCCTCCGGACACGTGGCCGCCTTCACCGACCCACTGGTGGAGTCCCTGCACACCCACAAGCGCTACCGCGCCGACGAGCTCATCGAGGCCTACGCCGCCCGCAAGGGCCTGGACCCTGACACCGTCACCCTGGACATGGTGCCGGACCCGGAGACCGGCCAGCCCGGCTCCTGGACCGAGCCGCGCGCCTTCTCCGGCCTGCTCAAGACCTTCCTGGGCCCGGTGGACGACGAGGCCGGCCTGCACTACCTGCGCCCCGAAACCGCGCAGGGCATCTTCGTCAACTTCGCCAACGTCATGACCTCAGCGCGCAAGAAGCCGCCGTTTGGCATCGGCCAGATCGGCAAGTCCTTCCGCAACGAGATCACCCCCGGCAACTTCATCTTCCGCACCCGCGAGTTCGAGCAGATGGAGCTGGAGTTCTTCGTGGAGCCCGGCACCGACGAAGAGTGGCACCAGTACTGGATCGACTACCGCAAGGCCTGGTACGTGGGCCTGGGTATCGCGGAGGAGAACCTGCGCGAGTACGAGCACCCGCAGGAGAAGCTCTCCCACTACTCCAAGCGCACCGTGGACCTGGAGTTCCGCTTCGGCTTCCAGGGCAGCGAATGGGGCGAGCTGGAGGGCATCGCCAACCGCACCGACTTTGACCTGTCCACCCACGCCAAGCACTCCGGCAAGGACCTGTCTTACTTTGACCAGGAGAAGGCCGAGCGCTGGGTGCCGTACGTGATCGAGCCGTCCGCCGGCCTGACCCGCTCCCTCATGGCTTTCCTGATCGAGGCCTACCACGAGGACGAGGCCCCCAACGCCAAGGGAGGCGTGGACAAGCGCGTTGTGCTGCGCCTGGACCCGCGCCTGGCCCCGGTGAAGGTTGCCGTGCTGCCGCTGTCCCGCAACGAGAAGCTCTCCCCACTGGCCCGCGAGGTGGCCGCCAAGCTGCGCCAGTTCTGGAACGTGGAGTTCGACGACGCCGGCGCGGTGGGCCGCCGCTACCGCCGCCAGGACGAGATCGGTACCCCGTTCTGCGTCACCGTGGACTTCGACTCGCTGGAGGACGGCGCCGTCACGGTGCGCGACCGCGACACCATGAAGCAGGAGCGCGTGAACCTGGAGGAGCTGCAGGGCTACCTGGCTGCTCGCCTAGTGGGCTGCTGATCCATAGCTGAGGCTTTCGGGGTGGGCCGGCGCTGGGGACAGCGCCGGCCCACCCCCGTTTTGTTTCACATTGGGGCCCGGGCCCTTGCTGTGGAACAATCCCGGGGTGACTTTGCGCATTGGCCCCCTGGAGTTGGGCGTTCCCCTGGTGCTGGCCCCGATGGCCGGCGTCACCAACCTTTCCTTTAGGCGGCTGTGCCGCGAGCAGGCCGTCGCGGCCGTGCGCGAGGCCCGGCCGCAGGAGGAGCTGCCGGAGCCGCTGAACGGCACCAAGGCTCCGGCCGGCCTGTACGTCACCGAGATGGTGACCTCCCGTGCCCTGGTGGAGCGCCACCCCGGTTCCCTGCGCATGGTGGCCAGCGACCCCACCGAGTACGTGCGTTCCGTGCAGCTCTACGGCGTGGACCCGGAAACTATTGCGCGTGCCGTTTACATGCTGGCCGTGGAGGACCGCGCCGACCACGTGGACCTGAACTTTGGTTGCCCGGTGCCCAAGGTCACCCGTAAGGGAGGTGGCAGCGCCCTGCCGTGGAAGAAGGACCTTTTTCGGGACATCGTGACGCAGGCCGTGGACGCCGCCCGGCGCGGCTCCAAGGACGGCGGGCGTGCCCACGAGGTGCCCGTGACCGTCAAGATGCGCATGGGTATCGACGACGACCACCTCACCTACCGAGACGCCGCCCTCTCCGCCCGCGAGGCCGGCATCGCCGCCGTTGCCCTGCACGCCCGCACCACCGAGCAGTACTACTCCGGTAACGCCCGCTGGGAGTACATTGCCCGCCTGAAGGAGACCGTGGACATTCCGGTGCTGGGCAACGGGGACATCTTTGCCGGTGACGACGCCGTGCGCATGATGGAGCAGTCCGGTTGTGACGGCGTGGTGGTGGGGCGTGGCTGCCAGGGCCGCCCCTGGCTGTTTGCTGACCTGGCCTACGCGTTGCTGGGCAGCGACAAGCGCGTGCGTCCGCACCTGCGGGAGGTCAGCGAGATGATCGTGCGCCACGCGGAGTTGAGCGTGGGCGAGTTCGCGGACGAGTACAAGGCGCTGCGCGAGATGCGCAAGCATGTGGGCTGGTACCTGAAGGGATTCGCCGTGGGCGGGCCGCAGCGCCGCGACCTGCAGCTGGTCTCCACCGTGGCCGAGCTGCGCGAGCGCCTGGCCCAGTTGGAGCAGGACCAGGAGTTCCCGCCCGGGGCGGAGGGGCCGCGAGGCCGCGCCGGCACCGCCAAGGTGCCCCACCTGCCCCACCGTTGGCTGGAATCCCGCGAGCTGGCGACCGGGGACGCCGACATGCTGGCCGACGCGGAGTGCGACACCTCCGGCGGCTGATTCTGGCTCTGCCCAGATGAGGGCGCTGGACATCGGGCCGGTTTGACGCGAAGCGGGCGGTGCTGCTGAGGCGGTGGGCGGCGGCGTGCCGCCCCCAAACCCACAAGAGTGCGCTCGGGGTACAAAAGTGTGCCCGGGGGCGTGGCACCGAGCGGTCGGATGTACCCCGTTGCAGCATTTGCGGCCAGGGCGTGGCCGCTCCTCCACTCGCCGAAACTTGTCCAACCCCCACGAGACTTGTCCTTAGCGGGGTGGCTAATGACAAGGCCCGGCGCGGTTTGACAAGTTTCGGCGGGGGAACTCGGAGGGCGGGGTGGGGTGCTTGGAGAAGCACCCCACCCCGCCCCTGGTTTTGGGTCAGACCCGCTCTGCCCAGACGGTCGTGTAGGCGGGAACCTGCACCGCCCCCGCCTGCGTGGAGCTGAGCGGGCCGGAGGCGAGCGCCACGCGCCAGCCCTCGGGTAGCGTCACCGGGGCCTCGAACGCCGTCAGGACCAGCACGTCCGGGCTCGGCCCGGCGTCCCCGGCTGCCACAGCTGCCGCCGCACTGGCCGCCGCACTGGCCGCCTCGCCAGCTGCCGTGCCGTTGGCGGGCCTGGAGGCGAAGGCCAGCGCCCCGTCGTCCACCTCCAGCCACTCCAGTCCGCGCGCGCCCATGCCGTGCTGGCGGCGCAGCCGCAGCGCCGCCCGGTACATCTCCAGCGTGGAGCCGCGCTTGCCGCGCTGCACGTCACGCGCCAACTGGGCATACACCTCCGGCTGGGGCAGCCAAGTGGCCCCGGTGGGGGAGAAGCCCAGCCCCGGCTCGGCCGCGCGCCACGGCAGCGGCACGCGGCAACCGTCGCGCCCGGTCTCCCCACCCTTGGTGCGGAAAAACGCCGGATCCTGGCGCAGCGAATCATCCAGCGTCGTGTGCTCGGGCAGACCCAGCTCCTCGCCCTGGTACAGGTAGGCGCTGCCCGGCAAACCCAGCATCAACAGGGTGGCGGCGCGCGCCTTTTGCAGACCGGCGGCGGCGTCGGGCTGCGGATCGCGGGCATGCACGCCCGCCGGGTTGGCGCCAAAGTGCGCGCGATCCAGGCCCAGGCGGGTGGCGTGGCGCACCACGTCGTGGTTAGACAAAACCCACGTGGTAGTGGCCCCCACTGCGGCGTTCTCCGCCAACGACGCCTCGATCGACTGACGCAGCGGGCCGGCCGCAAACTCCGTGATCAGGAAGGCAAAGTTGAAGGCCTGCTGCATCTCGTCCTCGCGCACGTACAGCGCCAGGCGGGAAAGCGGCTCCACCCACGCCTCGGCGACCAAGATCCGCTCGCCCTCAAACTCGTCCAGCACCCGCCGCCAGCGCCGGTAGACGTCGTGCACTCCGTCCTGATCGAACATGGGCGAATCGGCGGTGCGGATGCCCTCCAGTCCGGCCGGGTGGGAGGCAGTGCCGGCCGGGGCGTTACCTTCCACCATAGAGACGTGCCCGTCCCAGTCCGGCAGTCCGGGGCGCTTGACCAGACCGTGCGCCACGTCCACGCGGAAGCCGTCGATGCCGCGCGCCAGCCAGAAACGCAGCACGTCATCAAACTCCGCACGCACCTCCTCGTTCTCCCAGTTCAAATCCGGCTGGGAGGAGTCAAACAGGTTCAGGTACCAGGAGCCGTCGCCCTCCCACGGGGAGCCGGGCGCGTCCTTGCGGTCGCACACGCGCGTCCACGCCTCCCCACCAAAAATAGAGCGCCAGTTGTTCGGCGGTTCCTCGCCGCCCTCGCCCCGGCCGGGACGGAACATGTAGCGGTCGCGTTCGGGCGAACCGGGCCCGGCCGCCAACGCCTCCTGGAACCACGGGTGGGCGTCGGAGGTGTGGTTGGGCACCAGGTCCACCATCACCCGCAGGCCGCGCTCGTGGGCCGCCGCGATCATCTCATCGGCATCCGCCAGCGTGCCGAACAGCGGGTCAACGTCCCGGTAGTCGGCAACGTCGTACCCCGCATCGTTCTGCGGCGAGGTGTAAAAGGGCGAAAGCCAGATCGCGTCCACGCCCAGCTCCACCAGGCAGTCCAGCTCGGCGATCACGCCGCGCAGGTCGCCAACGCCGTCTCCGGAGGCATCGCGGAAGGAGCGGGGATAGATCTGATAGACGACGGCATCGCGCCACCACTTGCTTAACGCAGACATGACTCTCCTGAGGGGGAGTAGGGACGATTCTTGGCGAGCTCGCACCTGCGAGCACCGGGGAATTTGCTAGCGGCGGGCCCTGGTGGTGCCGCGCACGATCAGATCAGGGGCGAACAGGAACTCGTGCGGCTCCTGCTCCCCGCCGTCGATCTCCTCCCGCAGGCAGTCCACCGCAGCCCGGCACATCGAGGCCACTGGGTGGCGCACCGTAGTAAGACCCGGCGTGGTCAGCACGGACAGGGGAGAGCCGTCGTAGCCCACCACGGACACATCCCCCGGCACGGACAGGCCCAGGGAGTCGGCGGCGCGAATCGCACCGATCGCCATCAGATCGGAGGCGGCGATAACCGCCGTCGCCCCGGCCGCCCAGGCGCGAGCGGCCGCACTCGAACCGCCCTCCGGGGTGTAGAGGCTGTGCTCTATGAGCGGCTCCTGCTCCGGAAAGTGCTTAGCCATAGATCGGCGGAACGCCTCCACTTTACGGGCGGAGGGAATGAGCCGCTGCGGGCCCGTCACCAACGCGATGCGAGTGTGCCCCATCTGCTCCAGGTGCATGACCGCCAGCTCGATGCCGATCGCGTCATCCGTAACAAATGAGGCCGCGTGCACGCTCGGGGCAGAACCGTTGATCGTGACAAACGGGATTCCCTGTTCCCGCAGGCGCTTGTAACGAGAATGATCCGCGGTGGTGTCCGCGTGGCGGCCAGAAACGAAGACCAGGCCAGAAGCTCGCAGCGATGAAAGCGCTTCAAGGTACTCGTCCTCAGAGACGCCGCCGGCAAACTCGGTGCCCAGCAGTGGGGTCAGGCCGCTGCGGATCAACGCGGAGGCGATCTCCTGGGCGTAGTTGCCAAAAGCGGGGTTGACCAGCTCCGGCACGATCACGCCAACCACGCCCTGGGCAGCCGTGTAGAGGGACTCGGGGCGTTCATAGCCAAGTAGGTCAACGGCGGTGAGAACAGCTGTGCGGGTAGCCTCCGCGACGTGGGCGTGCCCGTTGAGCACCCTTGAAACAGTTGCAGTGCTGACACCGGCCTGTTTTGCAATGTCTGCCAAGCCTATTCGCTTGCTCATCTTTGCCTCCTTGCAAGAGCTGTGCACCGCGCCTGCAAGTGTAACGCAAAAGTTGCTGCAACTCGTTGCGGAAACCGTTGCAGTGCATTACCGTTCAAGCATTGACCGGGCTCTGGCGTCCGGCAACTGATCAAAGGAGATACCAAATGCGACGCAGCATTGCCGCCATCGGCGCTTGCGTTCTGGGTCTGAGCCTTGCTGCCTGCGGCAGCGGCGACGCCAAGAACGACGGCGGAACTGCCACTGACAAGCCGTCTGCCGCCCCGAGCGATTCCGCCGAAGGCGGTTCCGCTGAGGGCACCCTGACCATCTGGGCCGACGACACCCGTTTCGACGTTGTCAAGGAGATCTCCGCCGACTTCACCGCGAAGTTTGGTGTTGACGTCAACGTGGTGCAGAAGTCCGAGTCTGACATGCACGACGAGTTCACCGCCCAGGCCCCCACCGGTGAGGGCCCGGACCTGATCGTCATGGCTCACGACCGCCTGGGCGGCCTGGTCGCCAACGGCGTGGTCGGCACCATCGACATCACCGGCGTCAAGGACCAGTTCGCCAAGGCCGCCGTTGACGGCGTGACCTACGACGGCCAGACCTACGGTGTCCCCTACGCGATCGAGAACATCGCGATCGTGCGCAACAACAAGCTCACCCAGGCCACCCCGGCCACCTTCGACGAGATGATCGAGGCCGGCAAGGCCGCTGGCAAGGAGTACCCCTTCCTGGTCCAGCAGGGCGAGAACTCCGACCCCTACCACCTCTACCCCTTCCAGACCTCCTTCGGCGCCTCCGTGTTCAAGCAGAACGCTGACGGCTCCTACCTGCCGGAGCTGGCCATGGGCGGCGAGGCCGGCGCCAAGTTCGCCGAGTGGCTGGCCGCCCAGGGCAAGGCCGGTGTGCTGAACCTGAACATCACTGGTGACATCGCCACCCAGGCGTTCGTGGACGGCAAGTCCCCGTTCATCCTGACCGGCCCCTGGAACCTGTCCAAGTTCGCCGAGGCCGGCATGGACATCTCCGTGCTGCCCGTTCCCTCCGCTGGCGGAATGCCCGCGCAGCCGTTCGTGGGCGTCCAGGGCTTCTTCCCCTCCGCCTACACCAAGAACACCCTGCTGGTGAACCAGTACCTGACTGAGTTCATCGCCACCAAGGACGTGCAGGCCAAGCTGTTCGATCTCGGCAAGCGCATCCCGGCACACACCGAGGCCGCCGCTGGCCTGAGCGACCCGGCCCTGGCTGGCTTCGCCGTTGCCGGTGCCGCCGGTGCCCCCATGCCGGCACTTCCGCAGATGGGTGCTGTTTGGGAGTTCTGGGGCGCAGCAGAGGCCGCCGTCATCAAGGGTGACGGCAACCCGGCCGACGCCTGGAAGACCATGGTTGACAACGTCACCGAGGCGATCAGCAAGTGACGCCAAGCGGGGGCGGGGCTCAAGCCCCGCCCCCGCCCTTATCCTCCCCACAGAAAACTGATTTCCAAGAAGGTGAACAATGGCGTCTGCAACTGGAGACACGTTGCCGGCTAAGAAGCCGCCAACTCGAGCGAAGCGCGGTGGCTTTCTGCGTCCCGAGAAGATCGGGGTCGGCTTCATCGCAAAGCTAGTCATCATGGCCCTGGTCAACGCCCTGGGTCTGTACGGAATCTTCGCGGCCTGGGCCGTGGAGTCCTGGGCCATCGTCGGCGTGCTGGCCGCGCTGCTGGTGGTCGTGGACTACGTCTACTTCAGCGGCAAGCGGGTGGCGGCCAAGTACATGGTGCCCGGCCTGATCTTCCTGCTGCTCTTCCAGGTCTTCGTAATGGCCTACACGGGCTACGTGGCCTTCACTAACTACGGCACCGGCCACAACTCCACCAAGGAAGACGCCATCGCCGCCATCTCGATGCAAAACGAGATGCGCTTGGAGGGCGCCGCCTCCGTCCCCTCCAAGGTCATCGAGCGCGACGGCGTGCTGGGCCTGGCCGTCCTGGAGGACGGCAAGCTCCTGGTGGGCGACTCCGAGCACCCCGCAGAGGTCGTGGCGGAGAACGTCGGCGAGATCCTGGAGGTCCCCGGCGCCCGCATTCTTCCCGTTAAGGAGCTCAACCAGCGCCAGAAGGAGGTCACCGACATCCGCGTGCGGATCTCAGATGACCCCTCCGCCCCGCGCTACAAGACCGAGACGGGCTCCCTGGCGTTCCTGGCGGTCTCCCAGAAGCAGTACGACGCCGAGACGGACACGATCATCGACGTGGTTACCGGCACGGTCTACAAGGCAAACGACCACGGCTCGTTCGTCAGCGAGGCCGGCGAGGAGCTCAGGCCGGGCTGGCGCGTCGCCGTGGGCTTTGAGAACTTCACCAAGATGCTGACGGACTCCCGCCTGGCCGGGCCGTTCCTGTCCTCCGTGGTGTGGACCTTCTCCTTCGCCTTCCTGTCCGTGTTCACCACCTTCGCACTCGGCCTGATCCTGGCGGTCATCTACAACGACCCGCGCGTCAAGGGCCGCGTGATCTACCGGGCCCTGTTCATCCTGCCCTACGCCTTCCCGGCGTTCCTCTCCGCCCTGGTGTGGCGCGGCATGATGAACCAGGAGTTCGGTTTCATCAACGAGGTGCTGCTGGGCGGGGCCAACGTCCCGTGGCTCACCGACCCGACCCTGGCCAAGGTCTCCATCCTGCTGGTCAACCTGTGGCTGGGCTTCCCGTACATGTTCCTGGTGGCCACTGGCGCGCTGCAGTCCGTGCCCAGCGACATCTACGAGGCCGCCCGCATCGACGGTGCCTCCACCTTCCGGATGTTCCGCTCGATCACGATGCCGCTGGTGCTGGTGGCGACCACGCCGCTGCTGATCGCGTCCTTCGCGTTCAACTTCAACAACTTCGCACTGATCTACATGCTCACCGAGGGTGGGCCGGCCTACAGCAACCTGCCCTACTCGATCGGTCAGACCGACATCCTCATCTCGATGGTCTACGCGATCGCCTTCGGCAACGGAACGATCGACTACGGCCTGGCATCCGCGCTGTCGATCATGATCTTTGTGGTGGTGGGTCTGGTCTCCTGGCTCAGCTTCCGCGCCACCCGCACACTCGAGGAGGTCTGAGCCATGGCTGTTGACACGAACCAGAAGATGAGCGTGGGCAAATGGATTGCCCAGGTGGGTTGGAAGCACGTCCTGGCGATCTTCATGATCGTGATCTGTGTGATCCCGCTGCTCTACGTGCTCTCCACCTCGCTGCGTCCGGGCGCGAACCTGACCGGTTCCAACGACCTGTTCGCCCAGGTGAGCGCCAAGAACTACCAGGACCTGAACAACTCCGAGTTCTGGTCCTGGGTGCGTAACTCCATGCTGGTCTCCACCGTTACCGCGATCGGCACCGTGCTGATGGGCGCCAGTGCCGCCTACGCGCTGTCCCGCTTCCGCTTCAAGGGCCGCCGCGGCACCCTGACCTTCCTGCTGCTGGTGCAGATGTTCCCGCAGATGCTGGCCTTCGTGGCGATCTTCCTGTTGATGCTGGCGCTGGGCAAGGTATTCCCCGTGCTGGGGTTGAACAGCCACATCGCCCTGATCGCCATCTACCTGGGTGGTGCGCTGGGCAGCAACACCTTCCTCATGTACGGCTTCTTCAACACCGTGCCGAGAGAGCTGGATGAGGCCGCCATGATCGACGGCGCCTCCCACGCCCGCATCTTCTTCACCATCATTTTGCGCATGGTGGCCCCGATCCTGGTGGTGGTTGGCCTGCTCTCCTTTGTCTCTTCCCTGGGCGAGTTCGTCATCGCCAAGGTGGTGCTGCAGCACCCGGACAAGTTCACCCTCGCGGTGGGCATGTTCAGCTGGGCCGACGACGCCCGCAACGCCAACTGGGGCGTCTTCGCCGCCGGTGCCGTGGTCAGCGCGATCCCCGTGATCGTCCTGTTCATGTTCCTGCAGCGCTACATCGTCTCCGGCCTGACCGCCGGTGCCGTCAAGGGCTAGGCCCGCCCGGTAGCGAGTAAAGAACCGGCCTTCCGCGCTAGTTGCGGGAGGCCGGTTCCCTTTTGCGTGCGGCGAGCGGCGGGAGGGGCGGTGGGTGGCCGACGTCGTCCCCGTGGCCGCGCAAACCGGGCGGCCGCCTTGACTGGGACGGGACCGGCGGCAGCGTCGTCCAAAGACCGGTAGGAACTCAGGCGTCTATGCGCAGCCAAACCGTGGCCTGGGGCGGCAAAACCACGCTCTTGCCGGATTCGTCGCACGGAGCAGAGCAGACCAGCACCTCCCAGTCGTGGGGAATCTCGATCGACTCCTCACTCAGGTTCGTCACGGCCATGACGTCACGGTTTTGCAGGGCGATACAGTGGGGGCCCTGCCAGGGAGCTCCGGTGACCACGGCCAGCGTTCCAGTACCTAGACGGCGTTCGGCTCGCACGCGCAGAGCACGACGCATGGTGGAGTACGGGGTGCAATCAGTCTGCCGCTGCTCAATCACTCGTCCCGCAATGGAGTCCAGCAATTCGTGGGAGTCGGTAGGGTCCTCCACCTGAGAGCGGGCAACCTCGTCCCCCTGGTGCAGGTAGATCGCCCCAGGCAGCGAGAGCGCCAACAGGTTCACAGCCTGCGCTCGACGAGCGGAGTTCGTGGGCTCGTTGAACCACGACTCCACCTCTAGCGGGCCAAAAGCGGAGTAGGAAAAATTGACATTAGGGATCCACGCGCTGGGGTGGTCTAGCTTGGCGCGCTCACGGACGGAAGAAGTAATCGCACCCAGCAGCCCCTCCCCGGTCCAGGGGGAAAGCTGAAGCCGGTCGTCGCGAAGGTGATGCATCCAGTCCTGGTGAAGGTGACGGGAGAGGGACGACGGGAACTGGGCTGAGGCGGTAGCAGCCAGGATCACCTTCTCGCCGTTGCGCGTGCGCAGTTCCTTCAGTTTCTCCACCACGGCCGTGAGGAGCTCTGCTTCTGCCTGCTGGCCGGTCAGCTCCGGCTCAACGATCAACCCCAGCTCGATGCCGTCAGCTCCCAACGCCAAGAACGCCTCGACCCGATCCACCAGCGGAAAACCGTCCACCTCTTTGCCCACGATGGGGGAGGGGACAGGGCCCTGCTGCCTACTTGCCGGGGCGGGGTGGTTGGCACCCGAAACCTGTACGAATGCCCTCAGCCCCACCTGGTGGGCGCGGTCGATCACCCGCTGGATCACCTGGGCGTCTTTCTTATCGGTCGGGTCAAGGTGCGAGGGGCGAAAACAGATAGCCTGCACCCCCAGGCGCGCGGCGTGCGCAACGCTGGCGAAGGTGGCCTCCAGGTTGGGGTCGCCGTACTTGGCGGCAATCACGTCGTACACCGTGGCATCCCGCCACCACTGCACCGGGCCCCGGTAACCACGCTGTAACACCGTCGTCACGAGCGAGTTCAAATCTGCCGGGCCGCCCTGGGATGAAGTCATTGCACCATTGTGGACCATGCGGGCCGGTGCTGGGTGGGCCGTTAGGGGTGTGAGGCTGGTCCCGGCGGCCGGCAAAGCCCAACCCCGCACCACCGCTGTGCCTACAAAAGCCGCCCGGCCCCGCCGCGCTAAGGTGGAAGGGTGAGTGAAGAAGTCTCCTACGTGGACCGCGCCCGCTCCCTTCGCTACGAGGGCAGCGCGCTGGAGCGGCGCTTGCCGGAAGCGGACAAGAAGCCCGGGCGTAGTGCCTTTGAACGCGACCGGGCACGCGTGCTGCACTCCTCCGCCCTGCGTCGTCTGGGCGCCAAGACCCAGGTGCTGGGCCCCAACACCGACGACTTTGTGCGCACCCGCCTGACCCACTCCCTGGAGGTGGCGCAGGTGGGGCGCGAGCTGGCGATCGCCCTGGGCACGGACCCGGACGTGGTGGAGGCGGCCTGCCTGAGCCACGACATGGGCCACCCTCCCTTCGGTCACAACGGCGAGCGGGCGCTGGCGCAGGTCAGCCAGGAGGCCGGCTCGTTCGAGGGCAACGCCCAGACCTTCCGGCTGTTGACCCGGCTAGAGCCGAAGGTGGTGGACGGCCAGGACTCCTTCGGGCTCAACCTGACCCGCACCACCCTGGACGCGTGTGTGAAGTACCCGTGGACACTCTCTGAGGCACCTGCCAAGGCTGACGGCTCTCCCGGCACCAAGTTTGGTGTGTACGACGATGACTTGCCGGCCTTTTTGTGGGTGCGCGCCGATGCGCCCGCCGGGCGGCGCTGCCTGGAGACCCAGGTGATGGATTTGGCCGACGACATCGCCTATTCGGTGCACGACGTCGAGGACGCCTTCGCCACCGGCCGGGCCGCACCGGGCTCGGTGGTGATCGAGGCGGAGGGAATCTTGGACCACGTCGAGTCCTGGTATGGGCACGCGTTGACCCGAGACGAGCTGGGCAGCGCCATGGAACGCCTGCTCGCCCTGCCGGGGTGGCCGGCTAGCTGCGAGGGCACGCGCGGGGAACTGGCCGCCTTGAAGAACTTCGCTTCCCGCCTGATTGGCTCCTTCATTGGCGCCACTGTGGAGGCTACGCGCACCCAGTACGGGCAGGGCCCCCTGGCCAGGTACGACGCTGACCTTGTTGTTCCCCGCGCCACGCGCGCCGAGATCGCGGTGCTCAAGGGCATCGCGGTGCATTACGTGATGGCACCACGCGAGCTGGAACCGGTCTACCTGGCCCAGCGCTCCTTGCTCTTTGACCTGGTGGACGCCCTAGTGGAGTTGGGCGCCGAAGCCCTGGAACCCGCCTTTGCCGCCGACTACCGGCGGGCAGACACCGAGGGGCAGCGACTACGGGCCATCATTGACCAGGTGGCCTCGCTCAGCGACGTCGCAGCCAACCAATGGCATGCCCGCTATTGCGGCCTCATTGTTGGCTAGGTGGGTGGGCGACGTCGTCCACTAGCTGCGCTTTAGCTGCTTAGCGCAGACCAGAGCGCCGCCTAGACTGTTCCCCATGGCCGGACTCATTAAGCGCGAAGACATCGACGCGGTACGCGAGCGGGCCGACATTGCAGAGATCGTAGGAACGCACGTCACCCTGAAGTCGGCCGGAGTGGGCTCGATGAAGGGGCTGTGCCCATTCCACGACGAGCGCACCCCCTCCTTCCACGTGCGCCCCCAGCTGGGCTACTGGCACTGCTTTGGTTGCGGCGAGGGCGGCGACGTCTTCTCCTTCCTGCAACGCATGGACCGGGTCTCCTTCACCGAGGCTGTGGAGCTGTTAGCCGCCAAATACGGGGTGGAACTGCACTACGAGGACGGAGCTGCCGGGCCAGCCCGCAGCCCAGAGGAGCCCGGTAGGCGCCAGAGGCTGCTGGATGCGCACCGGATCGCCGAGGAGTTCTACCAGGCCCAGCTGGCCAGCCCGCAGGCAAGCGCGGCTCGCCAGTTCCTAGCATCGCGGGGCTTCGACCGGGGGGCGGCACGCCACTTCGGGGTCGGATACTCCCCGCCCGCATGGGACGAACTGCTGCGCGTGCTGCGCAGCCGGGGATTCAGGGACGACGAGATCGTCACAGCCGGCCTGGCCACCCAGGGGCCGCGAGGGATATACGACCGGTTCCGCGGACGCCTCATGTGGCCCATCCGCGACTTGACCGGCGCCACCATCGGCTTTGGTGCCCGCAAGCTGGGGGACGAGGACGGCCCCAAGTACCTCAACACCCCAGAGACGCCGCTCTACAAGAAGAACCAGGTGCTCTACGGCGTGGATCTGGCCAAGCGGGACATCGCCGCCAAACGACGCCTAGTGGTGGTGGAGGGCTACACGGACGTAATGGCAGCTCACCTGGCCGGGGAAACAACGGCTGTGGCCACCTGTGGAACCGCGTTCGGAGAAGGACACATCCGCGTGGCGCGGCGCCTGCTGGGCGACTCCTTTGACCCCGCTGCCGGCGTCATCTTCTCCACCGGCGCCCCCCACGGCGCCGAGGTGATCTTCACCTTCGACGGCGACGCCGCCGGGCGCAAGGCCGCCCTGCGCGCCTTCGAGCAGGACCAGAAGTTCGCCGCCCAGACCTTCGTGGCCGTGGAACCCAGCGGCAAGGACCCGTGCGACGTGCGCTGCGAGCGCGGGGATGCCGCCGTGCGCGAACTGATCGAATCGCGCCGACCCCTGTTCGAGTTCGCCATCGACTCCGTGCTGGCCGGGCTCGACGTGACCACCGCCGAAGGCCGCGTGGCCGGCATGCGGGTGGTGGCCCCCGTCATCGCCCAGATCCGCGACCGCGCCCTGCGCGGCGAATACGCCCGCGAGACCGCCGGGAAGCTGGGCATCGACGAGCGCGCCCTGCGCCAGGCCGTGCAGCGCGCCGAACGCGATGCCGCCGGGCGGGCGCGCCCCGACCGATACGGCGGCCACGAGGGCGGACGCTTCGCCGGCGCCCCCGGTTCGCACGGTCTCCCCGGTTCGCACGGTGGGGCGGGTGTCCCCGGTTCGCACGGTGCCCCCGGCTCGCACGGTGGGGCGGGTGCGCCCGGTTCGCACGGTGCCCCCGGCTCGCACGGTGGGGCGGGTGCGCCCGGCGGTGAAGGGGGTGGCTCCCAGGTGGGGGTGGCAGGAGGAACGTCGTCCGGCTACGGCGAAGCGGACGGAGCGCAGAGCATCAGCGGCGGCGCCATGAGCCAGGAGGAACTGCGCGAACTGGTGGCGCAGTGGTCCAGCGACCCCGCCGCCCGCACCGAACGCCAGGGCATGGAGGCCGTGCTGCTCTCCCCGCGCGCCGCCGCAGAGATGGGCTTTGACGACCTACCCGGCAACGTCTTCACCGTCCCCGCACTGCGCAGCCTGCACGAGTCCATCCGCGCCGCCGGGGGAGTGGGCTCCGCCGCCCAATACCCCCACCTGGGGGCGTGGATGCGGCAGGTGACCGAATACGTCGAGCCCTACCTGGTCGGGCTGCTGCACATGCTCTCCGTTGCCGCCGTGCCCGTGGCCGACGAAAAGGACGTGGACAAGTACGTGCGCGGCGTGGTCGGGGCGCTCATGCGCGCCTGGATCGTGCGGCGGATCGGAGACCTGCGCCAACAACTGCGCAGGCTCCCGGCAGAGTCCGAGCAGGCGCACGCCGCCATGGCCGAGCTGATGAAGCTGGAAACGCGGCGCAGGCAGCTGCTGGAACAGACCTAGGCTCGTGGCGCGAGCCGGAGCGGGGCGGGGGAAGCACGATTCGCCTTCCCCCGCCCCGCCCCGGCTGGGGTGCTAGCGCAGCAAGGCCCGGAGCTGGTCGGCAACGGCGGGAGAGACGGTGCGCGTCCCGCCTGTGATCGTGACGGAAGCGGGGCGGCCCAGCTGCCCCAGCACATCCCTAGTGGCCGGCGGCAAGGCGTCCGGGCGCGTCAGCAACAACACCCCGTTCATATTCGCGGCAAGGGCGGCCCCGCCCAGGGCGTCGGCAAAACCGGCGCCCGTGGACAGCACTACGGGGGCGTTCGGGGCGGCGAAGGCCTTGGCGAGCAGCGCGGCAGTGGCGTACCTGTCCGCCCCTGCGTAACGGGCGGCCACGGGCAGCCCGGCGGCGCGCATGGCCGCGTCCGGGCCGGGGCCGATCGCCACCAGGGAGAGGCGCGCGTCGCGCAGGTAAGTGGCTGCCTCAGCGGTGAGCTTGGCCCCGTTGGACAACACCGTCAACGAGCGCGCCGGCCCGGACGCGCTGCCGGCCGCCAGCGCGTCCGGGTAGCTGGTGCCCGTGGCGACCAGCACCCGCTGGATGCCCGGGTCCAGCTTCCGGGTCAGCTTCGCCGCCGCTACCGAGGTGGCAAAACGGTCGGGACCCGAGACGCGCTCCACCGTCATCGCGTTCTCCCGCAGCTGGCGCTCGATGACGGGAGAGACCGAGTTGGTGCCGCCCACCACGTACACCTTCTCCACCCCGCGCTGCTTCAACACGGCCAACAGCTCCGGCTCCAGGTGCACGGCCGTGGTGAGCAGCACAGGGGCCTGGACCGCGCGGGCCAGGGGAGCCGACGCCAGGGCGTCGGGCCAGTCCCGCCCCGTCGCCAGGACCGCGTTGCGGGACGACACCGGCAGCAGCTTGGCCACCTCGATAGCCGTGTCCACCCGGTTGACTCCTGCCGCCCGTTGCAGCTGCGCCGGCACATGCGCGGTGGCCGACGAAGACGGGGCAGGTGCGCTGGAAGCCGAAGAGGAGACGGACGGGCTGGCAGAGGGGACCCCGGATGCAGAAGCACTAGCCGAGACCGAGGGAGTCGAAGACGCCGATGGAACGGCTGAGGCGCTCGCGGAGGTGGAAGGGGCCGGAGGTGCCGAGGTACTGGTGGAAGGGGCCGGAGGCGCCGACGCGCTGGCAGTGGTGGAGGGCGCAGGGTGCACCGAGGCACTCGCTGTGGCAGAGCTAGAGGGCGTCACAGAGGCGGAAGGAGAAACCGAAGGACCGGCCGGAGTGGACGTGCTCTGCGGAGCAGAAGCAGATGCGCTCGGGGAGCCAGAGACACTAGCCGAGGCCGAGGCCGAGGCCGAGGCCGAGGCCGAAGAAGAGGCGGAGGCAGTAGCCGAAGAAGAGGCGGAGGCAGTGGCCGAGGCTGACGGCGCTGCTGACCCAGACAGAGACGGTGCTGCCGAAGGCGCCGCTGAATCTGAACTGGAAGCGCTCGGAGAGGGGGATGCGCTAGCCGAGGGAGGTACCGAAACCGAGACACTTGGGCTCGCAGAGGGAGTTAGTGATACCGAAGCCGAAGCACTAGCGGAAGGGACCGTGGAAGGTTTGGCAGAGGAGGACACCGAAGCAGAAGCGGAGGCAGTTGGCTGCGAAGGCGTGCTGGCGGATGCAGACGGCGACGGTGCGGGCGGTGTCTTGACGAAACCGAAATCAAGCGTGATGTCCCTGGCCCCATCAGCGGCGAGCGGCAAGACCGTAACGGCAGAGCCCGTCGAGGAGTCGAACTGTCCACTACCGCCACTTGCCCCGGCCTTGGTGGGGGAGTAGCCAGCGGGAACCTTCACCACAGTTACCGTGTATTTCTGGTTTCCCTCCAGCGCGGGAAGCCCAGTAAAGAGGTAACTACCGGCAGCTCCCGTGGTCACGTCGGCCACGGTCTGGCCAAACACGTCACGCACCGCAGCGCCGCCCGGGCCCACCAGCCGCAGCTGCACGCCCGCCAAGCCCGGCTCGGCCGGGTCCTGCGTGCCGTTGCCGTTGCGGTCGAACCAGGCGAAATCACCCACCGAAACAGCGGCGAGGCGCCGGGCGTGCCACTGGTCGCTGTTGGCGACCTGGGCGCCGCCGGAGATCGGCATGCCAGCCACCCGCACCGTGTGGGAATGGAGCAGCGCGGCACCAAGCGGCGGCAGAGTGGCGGTGCACTTGAAGGAATCGGCCGCAGCGAACTCCCAATTCACGGGGAGAGCAACAAAACCGTAGGTGGATGGGACGTCGGCCCCCGCCACCCGGCAGGACAGGCCCGTCAGAGACGGGCCGCCGCTAGCCACCAGCGAAACCGTCAGGTTGCGCAGCGGTGCCTTACCGGTGTTGGTCACCGTGAAATTGACCGTGTGGGAGGCGTTGGCAGGCAGCACGTTCGCCAAGGCAGCCGTGTCGTGGTCGCCCTGCGGCAGGTTGGCGGGCTCGCCGTTGACCAGCTTCGGGACCCCGTTTTGGAACACCACACCAGACCACGTGCCGGAGTAAGACTCCACGTCAATCGCGGCGGGAAGGCGCACAAAACCGAAGTCCAAAGTCGGGTCGCTCTGCCCCTGCGTCAGTGGCGAGCGCGACAGCGCGAAACCCGTAGAGGAGTCCAGCTCCCCGCCGCCGTTGGTCGGCCCCGCAACGGTGGGAGCAAAGCCGCGCGGGGTGACGGCCTCCACCATGTAGCGCTCGCCGGCAGCCAAGACGGGAAGGTCCTTGAACTCGTAACGGCCCGCAGAGTCAGAGAAGACCGGCTCAACCGGGGCGCCCCAAATGTCGAGCACACCCGAGCCGTCGCCCGCCCGCTTGATGGACAGCTTCACTCGGGGCAGCGGGGCGTCCCCGGAGTCCTGCAGCCCGTTGCCGTTGTTGTCCAGCCACACGTAGTCGCCGACGCTCACGGAGCCTGGGGTGACCGGGCGCGCCTCCAGCGTCAGGGTGGTGCGCGTGGCCTTACCGGAACCCACCACCAGGGAGACCGTGTCACCGTAGGAGTACTCCCCGAGGTTCACCAGGCGGGGGTTTGCCAGCTCCACCCCCTCCACCTGGGCGGAGCCAGGATCGGCCTTAATGGTCAGGCGCGTTCCCGCCGGGAACGGCTTGCTGGACGGGTAGTAGCCGTCGCCGTATCCGACGCGCAGATCAACGCCGAAGGGGTTAGAAGCAGGCGGCACCCAACCCGGATAGTCAGTTGCGCTCTTGCCAGCAGGCAACTGCCAGGCCACGGAGACACGAGCCGGCGTCCCGAACGGGATGCTGGGCGCGGCCGGGCCGTCCACGTGCGCAGCCACCTCGAAGGTGCTGAAGCCGGGGTCCAGCTTGCGGCTCTGCGGCGATGCCTGCACGAAGGCCGTCTGGGTGCCGCTGGACATGGCGAGCTGCTCCAGCGACGCGCTGCTGCGGTAGACCAGGCCCGGGTAGGCCTTCCCGGATGCGGAGGCGGGGGTGGTCTTGTAGATCAACTGGTAGTTGGCATCCGGCTCCCACGCGCTGCCGGCGCGCGGGGACAACTTGAACGTCACGGCGGTCCCCGAGGCATCCTCGCTCTCCTGAATGTCAAAGAGCGTGCGCCCCTGGGCGCCGGAGATCGGGGCGATGTCAGGCTTGGTAGTGCCCACCCGGGCCGGGCGGCTAGGTGCGGGAACGTCGATGGAGTCCACGAACCGCAGCTCCACGGCCTCGGTCCGGGACAGGCGGTGACCATTGGACAGTTGGATCTTGACGGTGAGAGGGGCAGGAATGCTGCCGTGGCCCAGCCTGCGCAACTGCTCCGAGTTCAACATCAGGTTCCAGACAAGCGTCGAGGTCTGGGCGTTGATGGGATGTTCCACCAGGTGATCCGAGTTCGGCACGTAGCCCGGGTTTACCGGAGGGACGATGGGGGCGCCGCCCGGATAGGCGACGGTGGTCTCCGTGCCGTTGAGGTCGAACGTGGTGCTCGCGGCGTCGTTCTCCCGGTAGATCTTGGCTGCGGCGAACCCGGTGCCGGTGATGGGGACGGACGCGCTGGTCAGGTCCGCTACGGCCGGGTTGAACCGGCAAAGGAT